>NZ_JBIURV010000014.1:0-202624 GCF_044741025.1 Streptomyces sp. NPDC088246 | reverse complement strand
CGACGGACGGTCGTTGTCGCGGCGGAAGCCACCCGACGGACGGTCGTCACGGCGCTGGAAACCACCACGGTCGCCACCGCGGTCGTCACGACGGTCCCGGCTGAACGACGGACGGTCGTTGTCGCGGCGGAAGCCACCCGACGGACGGTCGTCACGGCGCTGGAAACCACCACGGTCGCCACCGCGGTCGTCACGACGGTCGTTGCCACCGCGGTAGCCGCCACGGTCGCCGCCACGGCTGTCCCGGCGGTCGAAGTTGCCGCGGTCGTCGCGACGGTCGTCACGGGCGGCGGCCTGCTCCGGTACGGAGACGGCGACCTCGATCGCGGCCTCCGCCTCGGCGGCGGCCTCGGCCACCGCGGCCTCGGGGTCGTCGCCCCGCTCGCGCGCGGCACGGGCGACCAGGCGGTCGGCCTCCTCGCGCAGCTCACCGGCGCGGCGCTGGACGCGCTCCAGCTGCTTGGTCAGGTCGGCGACCTCGCGCTCCGCCTGCTTGGCGGCGTTGTTCGCGGAGTCGGCCTGGACCTCGGTCAGCGAACGGGCGCCGGTGATCTCGGCGACCTCCGGGTCGAAGGCACCCGCGCCGCCCACGATGTGACGCGAGGCGTCGACGCCCGCGTCCTCCATCAGGCGGAAGATCTGACGTCGCTGGTGCGGCAGCGCCAGCGAGACGACGACACCGGACTTGCCGGCACGGGCGGTACGGCCCGAGCGGTGCAGGTAGTCCTTGTGGTCACCGGCCGGGTCCACGTTCAGCACCAGGTCGATGCCGTCAACGTGGATACCGCGGGCGGCGACGTCGGTCGCGACGAGCGCGTTGACGTAACCGTCCTTGAAGTCGGCGAGCACGCGGGTACGGGCACCCTGCGTCATGCCGCCGTGGAGTGCGTCCGCCTTGACGCCCGCCTCGACGAGCTGCTCGGCGATGCGGTCGGCGCCCAGCTGGGTGCGGACGAAGATGATGGTGCGGCCCTTGCGGGCGGCGATGGCGGAGGTGACCGGGGCCTTGTCCTTCGGCTTCACGACGAGGACGTGGTGCGTCATGGTCGTGACGTTGCCCTGGGCGCTGTCGACCTCGTGGCTCACCGGGTTGTTCAGGTAGCGCTTGACCAGCGTGCCGATCTCGTTCTCCATCGTGGCGGAGAAGAGCATGCGCTGACCGCCGACCGGAACCTGGTCGAGCAGCTCGGTGACCTCGGGCAGGAAGCCCAGGTCGGACATCTGGTCGGCCTCGTCGAGGACAGCGACCTGGACGTTCTCCAGGGAGCAGGCGCCCCGGTTGATGATGTCGCGCAGCCGGCCCGGGGTGGCGACGAGGATGTCGACACCGCGCTCCAGCGCGTAGATCTGGTTGCCCATCGACGTACCGCCGCAGACGACCTTCATCTTCAGGCCGAGCACATCGCCGTACGGCTGGAGCGCGTCCGCGACCTGCATCGCGAGCTCACGGGTCGGGGTGAGGATGACCGCGCGGGGCTTCTTCTTCTCGGTGTGGCCGCCGGCCAGCGTGGCCAGGGTCGGCAGACCGAAGGAGAGGGTCTTACCGGAGCCGGTACGGCCACGGCCCAGGATGTCCTTGCCGGCCAGGGCGTCCGGAATGGTCGCGGCCTGGATCGGGAAGGGCGCGGTCACACCGTTCTGCGCGAGCTTGCGGACGATGCCCTCGGGCAGGCCCAGGTCACCGAAGGTGACGGTCGGCTCGGCGTCGGCGTCGTCATCCGCGTCGACAGCGGAGTCGGTGTCGGCCTGCTCGGCCTGCTCGCCCTGCTCAGCCTGGGTGGCCTGCTCGGCCTGGGTGGCGTCTGCCTCGATGGAGTCTGCGGACTCGGCGACGACGGCCTCTGCGGCCTCGACGAGCTCGTCGTTCTCGATGTTCTCGGGCATGACGGTGTGGTCAGAACTGGAAATTGACATGCGAAATGCGAAACCTTCCGGAGTCTCGGCACGCGCCCGTAACTCCGTGATTCGCAATTTCGACCGCCTCAATGCGGTCCAGCCACGGCAAGGGAGAGTACGCGCCACACGGCGCGCTTCTGTTTCGGCGCCGGGCAATGGGATCAAACGATCTACCACCATACGCACTCCCCCCCACATCGCGCAAACCGCCCTCCCTCGACCCCCTGCTACACCGGCCCGACCTGCGGCGAGACATCCGGCGTCCGCAGCGCCGACGGCTTCTCCAGAGCACGCAGCGCGTGCTTGCGGAGCTGAGCCGCCGACGAGGCGGACGGCTGCGGCGACGGCTCCGAGGGCTCAGGCTCCGGGGAGGCGGGCGGCTCGGGGGTGGCCGGCTCGGACGGCGGCGGGGATCCGGGCTGATGCGGCACTCCGGGCCCCGGCTGCGAGACCGAGGGCACCGGCAGCCCGCCACCCCCCGCCGGCCCCGGATCACCCGGCTTCGCGCCGGGGTGTACGCCGCCGGGCGAGCCCGAAGGGCCGGCGGAGCCGCTCGGCTCCGCCGATTCGGCCGCCTCCCGTTCGGAATGCGCCTCGGCGCCGCCACCACCGTGGCGGGAGCCGCCGGCGCCCGCCACGGTGCCGCCGTCCGGCCCCGCCGTACCCCCCTTCGGCTCGGACGTCGGCGACGGCGCCGGTTTCCCTCCGTCGTCGCCGACGCTCATACAGCCTGTGGACGCGGCGACCGTCACTGCGATGACGGCCGCCCATCGGACGGGGGCGGGCAACTGGCGCACGGGAGGCACCTCCGGGATACGAAGAGGGGGCGGAGCGGTACGGGAAGAAGCGGGGGGCGCCGTGCCCAACTCCCTTTGCCCCGCCGGGGACACGCCCCGCGCCGGCCCGCACGCCTCCCGCACGCCTCCTGCGCGCCACCCGTACGGCGCTCGCGGCTCATCCGTAGCCGAGCGCGTGCAGCCTCTCGTCATCGATGCCGAAGTGATGGGCGATCTCATGGACGACCGTGATCTCGGTCTCGGCGACGACGTCCTCGCGCGACTCGCACATCCGCAGCGTCGGCCCGCGGTAGATGGTGATCCGGTCCGGCAGCACCCCCGCGTACCACTCGCCGCGATCGGTCAGCGGCGTCCCCTCGTAGAGCCCGAGCAGCTCCGGATCGCCCGGGGCGGGTTCGTCCTCGACAAACACCGCGACGTTGTCCATCAGCCGCGTCAGCTCCGGCGGGATCCGGTCCAGCGCCTCGGCGACCAGTTCTTCGAACTCTTCGCGCGTCATCTCCAGCACTCCGCCATTGTCCCGTACGGCCACGCGCCGGGCCCGGTCGCCGCCGCCCACAGGCCGGGCCGAGATCGCCCCTGGCGGTCCTGGCCCGACGACGGGCGAGGTCAGCCGCCATCTGCCGGAGGAGAACCCGACCGGAGCGACCCCTTCGCCTATTCGGTTTGGCTGACGCCGAAACGCCGTAGTACAGTCTCCGACGTGCCCAAGGGCGCCGGTCAGGGCTTGACCGTTCTGAGACCCTAGAGGTTGAAGGAGAAGCGGAACCTCTCGGGGGAAAGCGGAGTCACACGCTTCTCACGTCCCCTCGGGCGACAGACGCAGAAGCAGCAGCACCAGCAGTTCTGCCCTCATCGTCTAGTGGCCCAGGACGCCGCCCTTTCAAGGCGGTAGCACGGGTTCGAATCCCGTTGGGGGCACGCACCACCTTGTGCGACACTTAGTCGCACAAAAGCTTGGTCCTGTGGAGCAGTTTGGAGTGCTCGCCACCCTGTCAAGGTGGAGGCCGCGGGTTCAAATCCCGTCAGGACCGCTGCAGCCCTTATGAGCTGCGTGGCTGGGTAGCTCAGTTGGTACGAGCGATCGCCTGAAAAGCGATAGGTCGCCGGTTCGATCCCGGCCCCAGCCACCACCCGAAGGCCCCGTCCGATGGACGGGGCCTTCGCCGTGTCAGGCCTCTTCCCGGTCCCCCGAGTTCACGTCCCGGCCGCGCCACGCCCGTACCGCCAGAACCAGCAGCACCACCGCGACCCCGGCCACCAGCGCCATCGCGTCCGGCACATGCTCTCCGATGCGCTGGGCCCACTGCTCGACGGCGAACGATTCGTCCACGTCCAGCAGTCCGGGCAGCGCCGTCGTCCCGTCGTACGCGAGGAACAGCGCGCCGAGACCGACGAAGAAAAGCCCCGACAGCAGCGTCGTGGTGTGCAGCTCGAAGCGGCCGAGCCGGAAGGTACGACCGCGCAGCCAGGCCCGTCGGCCCAGGTCGAAGCGTTCCCAGAGCAGCGCGAGCAGAAAGAGCGGGACCGCCATGCCGAGGGCATAGACGGCGAGCAGCAGTCCGCCGTAGACCGGGCTGCCGCTGACCGCCGCCACGGTGAGGACGCTGCCGAGGATCGGGCCCGCGCAGAAACCGGCCAGTCCGTATACAGCGCCCAGCGCATAGACGGATAGGGCGGTGGTCGGGCGGATCCGGCCGCTGAGTGCGGCGATCCGGCGTGAGGCGAAGCCCAGACCCACGATCTGCGCGATGCCGAGCACGATGATCAGCCACCCGGCGCCGAGGACGAGCGCGTCGCGGTGGCTGTAGAAGAGCCGTCCGGCGTACGAGCCCGCGGCGCCGAGCGGGACGAGGGTGGTGGCCAGACCCGCGTAGAAGATGCCGGTGCGGGCCAGGAGCCGCGAGGTGGAGTCGATGGAGTACGCGAAGAAGGCGGGCAGCAGCAGCGCGCTGCACGGGCTGACCAGAGCGAGCAGCCCTCCGAGGAAGGCCGCGAAGTAGCCGATGTCAGCCGTCATTTCGCGCTGCCCTCGGCGCCTTCGGCATCCTCGTCGCCCTTGGCGTCCTCGGTGTTGCGGGCCTTCTCGGCCGCCGCCTCGATGGCCCGGGTGAAGGTCTCCACCGACTGGGCTCCGGCGATCGGGCGGCCGTTGATCAGGAACGACGGGGTGGAGGTCGCACCGATCCCGTACCCCTGTTCCTGGTCCTTGCCCACCGCGGCAGAGGCGGCGGAGCTGTCGGCGTCACGCACGAACCGGTCGAGGTCCGCGACCCCGGCCTGCTGGGCGAGCGCCTTCAGCCGGTCCTTGCCGAACCCCTGCTCCTTGGCCCCCTCGGCGTACGCGGCACGGTGGAACTGCCAGAAGCGGCCCTGCTGCCCGGCAGCCCAGGCAGCGCGGGCGGCCGCCTCGGACTCGGCGCCGAAGATCGGGAAGTTGCGCCACTCGATGCGCAGGGTGCCGTTGTCGACGTACTTCTTCACCAGGGCCGGTTCGGTGTCACGGGCGAATTTGCCGCAGTAGCCGCACTTGAAGTCGGCGTACTCGATGAGGACGACGGGCGCGTCCACCCTGCCCTGCGCGAGCTTGTCACCGGCGTCGCGCCGGGCGAGCTTCGCCAGCTCCGGATAGACGCCGGCGTCCGGGTCCGCAGTGACATCGGCGACCGCCGAGGAGGAAGAGGAAGAAGCCGAGTGGTCGGGGGCGGTGGCCCGGTAGGAGACGAAGCCGAGCAGGGCTGCGGCGACTACGACTCCGGCGCCGTAGATCAGCGGCTTCCTGGAAGACGGCGTACGTGAGGACGTGGATTTGGGCATGCGGGACTCCGTGCTGGTGATATGGGAGGAAGGGACGACCGGTCGCGGAGCGGCCGTCTACACCCTCAGTACGGAGAGCTCGACCGGAGTGGGCGCGGCAGCCGCGGGGCCGCGCAGCTTTATCCGTACGGGCGGGCGGACGGGTCCCTGTCCGGTGGCGGCGGGCAGACCCCACCCGGCGAGGCCGGGCGCCTGGTCGTACGCCGCGCGGGCCCGGCCCGGCAGAGCGGGCTCGCCGTCCTCGTGCTTCCGGCTCTTGCCGCACCCCGGGGTCCCGTGCCGGTCCACGGCCGACGCGGCGGCCTGGGCGGGGCCGGTGGACGCCGCATCCCTGCCGAGGCCGGCCGAAGCGGCCGCCCTTTCGGCGCCGGCCTCAACAGCCGCGACCGCCGTACGTCCTGCATCACCCGCGACAGCCGTCGCCGGACCGCACAACAGCCCCAGTGCGACCGCGAGCACCGCCACCAGGCAGCACCACTGCGTACGGGACACGGCGACCGGCCTTTCCGGACGGGGCAACGGGTGGTCAGCTGCCGGAAATGGTACGTGCTGTGATCCCCCGCCTCCGCGCAGTGCCGATGTGGTGACCCGGACCGCACGAAATATGTTCGCCGTTCTTCGGGCCCGGGTGAGATCCTGGGCTCCGTATGTCTACTTCCTTCGCTGATCTCCAGTACCGGCTCGGACAGCTCTCGCTCCGCGATGCACACCGGCTCGGCCGCCGTCTCGAAGGGGCGCGCCGCATCCGTAAGCCCGAGGCCCGGCAGACCGTGCTGGACGAGATCGCCACCGAGGCCGGAAAGGCAGCCGAGCGGCTCGCGCTGCGTGCCACGCGGATGCCCGCCCTGTCGTACCCGGAACAGCTCCCGGTCAGCCAGAAGAAGGACGAGATCCTGGAGGCGATACGCGACCACCAGGTCGTGATCGTCGCCGGGGAGACCGGCTCCGGCAAGACCACGCAGATCCCGAAGATCTGTATGGAGCTGGGGCGCGGTGTCCGGGGCATGATCGGGCACACCCAGCCGCGCCGGATCGCGGCCCGTACGGTCGCCGAGCGTGTCGCCGACGAGCTGAAGACCCCGCTGGGCGAGGCGGTCGGCTGGAAGGTCCGCTTCACCGACCAGGTGAATCCCGACGCGACGTTCGTCAAGCTGATGACGGACGGCATCCTGCTCGCCGAGATCCAGACGGACCGCGAGCTGCGCGCGTACGACACGATCATCATCGACGAGGCCCACGAGCGGTCGCTGAACATCGACTTCCTGCTCGGCTATCTGGCCAGGCTGCTGCCCAAGCGCCCGGATCTGAAGGTCGTCATCACGTCGGCGACGATCGACCCAGAGCGGTTCGCGCGCCACTTCGGCGAGGCGCCGATCGTCGAGGTCAGCGGACGTACGTACCCGGTCGAGGTGCGCTACCGCCCGCTCCTCGAAGAGGAGGGCGACGACTCCGACCGTGACCAGATCACCGCGATCTGCGACGCCGTCGACGAGCTCCAGTCGGAGGGCCCCGGCGATGTCCTGGTCTTCCTCTCCGGCGAGCGCGAGATCCGCGACACCGCGGACGCGCTGAACAAGAAGAACCTCCGCCACACCGAGGTACTCCCCCTCTACGCCCGCCTCTCGCACGCCGAGCAGCACCGGGTGTTCCAGCGCCACACCGGTCGCCGGATCGTCCTGGCGACCAACGTCGCCGAGACCTCGCTGACCGTCCCCGGCATCAAATACGTGATCGACCCGGGCAACGCCCGGATCTCCCGCTACAGCCACCGCACCAAGGTCCAGCGGCTGCCGATCGAACGGATCTCGCAGGCCAGCGCCAACCAGCGCAAGGGCCGCTGCGGGCGTACGTCGGACGGCATCTGCATCCGGCTGTACTCCGAGGACGACTTCCTGACCCGTCCGGAGTTCACCGACCCCGAGATCCTGCGTACGAACCTGGCCTCCGTCATTCTCCAGATGACCGCGGCCGGCCTCGGCGACATCGAGAAGTTCCCCTTCATCGACCCGCCGGACCACCGCAACATCCGCGACGGCATCCAGCTCCTCCAGGAACTCGGTGCGCTCGACCCGGACGAAAAGGATCCGAAGAAGCGGCTCACCCAGCTCGGCCGGAAGCTCTCGCAGCTGCCCGTCGACCCGCGCCTGGCCCGCATGGTCATCGAGGCCGAGCGCAACGGCTGTGTCCGCGAGGTCATGGTGATCGCCGCCGCGCTCTCCATCCAGGACCCGCGCGAGCGGCCCTCGGACAAGCAGACACAGGCCGATCAGCAGCACGCCCGCTTCAAGGACGAGACCTCCGACTTCCTGGCGTTCCTGAATCTGTGGCGGTACATCCGCGAGCAGCAGAAGGAGCGCGGCTCGTCCAGCTTCCGCAGGATGTGCAAGCAGGAGTATCTGAACTTCCTGCGCATCCGCGAATGGCAGGACATCTACGCGCAGCTGCGTACGGTGGCCAAGCAGATGGGCATGCAGGTGGAGGAGCCCTCGGCGGGCACAGACGTGCCGGAGCAGGCGGTGCACACCTCGCTGCTGGCCGGGCTGCTCTCGCACATCGGGCTGAAGGACACCGAGAAGAACGAGTACCTGGGGGCCCGCAGCGCCAAGTTCGCGATCTTCCCCGGATCTGCGCTCTTCAAGAAGCAGCCGCGGTTCGTGATGTCGGCCGAGCTGGTCGAGACGTCCCGGCTGTGGGCGCGGGTCAACGCCAAGGTCGAGCCGGAGTGGATCGAGCCGCTGGCCCAGCACCTGCTGAAGCGCACCTACAGCGAACCGCACTGGGAGAAGGACCAGGCGGCGGTGATGGCGTACGAGCGGGTCACGCTGTACGGAGTACCGATCGTCGCCCAGCGCAAGATCAATTTCGGCCGTATCGACGCCGAGACCTCCCGCGACCTGTTCATCCGCAACGCCCTGGTCGAGGGCGACTGGCGGACGCACCATCAGTTCTTCCACGACAACCGCAAGCTCCTCGGCGAGGTCGAGGAGCTCGAGCACCGCGCGCGGCGCCGCGACATCCTCGTGGACGACGAGACGCTCTTCGACTTCTACGACCGGCGCATCCCCGATCATGTGGTCTCCGGGGCACACTTCGACTCCTGGTGGAAGCACAAGCGCCGGGACGAGCCGGACGCGCTGGACTTCGAGCGCTCGATGCTCATCAACGAGAAGGCCGGGGCCGTCACCAAGGACGACTACCCCGACTCCTGGCGGCAGGGGGAGCTCAAGTTCAGGGTGACGTACCAGTTCGAGCCCGGTGCGGACGCGGACGGTGTGACCGTCCACGTCCCGCTCCAGGTGCTCAACCAGGTCACCGCCGAGGGCTTCGACTGGCAGATCCCGGGCCTGCGCGAGGAAGTGGTCACCGAGCTGATCCGCTCGCTGCCCAAGCCGATCCGCCGGCACTACGTCCCCGCGCCGGACTACGCGGGCAAGTTCCTGGACCGGGCGGTCCCCCTCCAGGAGCCGCTGCCGGTCACGCTGGCCCGGGAGCTCCAGCGCATGGTCGGCGTCCCGGTCGGCGCCGACGACTTCGACCTGACCCGCATCCCGGACCACCTGAAGATCACTTTCCGGATCGTCGACGAGCGGCGCCGCAAGGTGGCCGAGGACAAGGACCTGGAGGCGCTGAAGCTCCAGCTGCGCCCCAAGGCCCGTCAGGCCCTCTCCAAGGCCGCCGCGGCCACTGCGGGGCCCTCGGGCGAGTCCATCGAGCGTTCGGGCCTCACGGACTGGACGATCGGCACCCTGAACCGCGTCTTCGAGACCCGCCGGGCCGGCCAGCCGGTCAAGGCGTACCCGGCGCTGGTCGATCAGGAGGGAGCCGCGGCGGGCACAGTGGCCGTACGGCTCTTCGACACCGAGGCCGAGCAGCAGCAGGCGATGTGGCGCGGCACCCGGAAGCTGATCCTGCTGAACATCCCGGTGAACCCGGCGAAATTCGCCTCGGACAAGCTGACGAACCAGCAGAAGCTGGCTCTGTCCCGCAATCCGCACGGCTCCATCCAGGCGCTCTTCGAGGACTGCGCGACCGCGGCCGCCGACCGGCTGATCGGCGCGCACGGCGGCCCGGCCTGGGACGAGGAGTCGTTCCGCAAGCTGTACGACAAGGTGCGCGCCGACCTCGTGGCGCTGACCGAGCACACGGTCAAACAGGTGCAGCAGGTACTGGCCGCCTGGCAGGCCTGCGAGCGGCGCCTGAAGGCCACCAACAGCCTCGTCCTGGTCAACAACGTCACCGATGCACGGGACCAGCTCGCGGCCCTCGTGCCGCCGGGGTTCGTCACCGCGACCGGGCTGCGCCGACTGCCCGACCTGATGCGCTATCTGGTCGCGGTGGACCGCCGGCTCCAGCAGATGCCGACGGCCGTCCAGCGCGACACCACGCGCATGGCGAAGGTCCACGAGATGCAGGACGAGTACGCCTGGCTGCTCGAACAGATGCCGCAGGGCAGGCCCGTTCCGCAGGAGGTCCTGGACATCCGCTGGATGATCGAGGAGCTCCGGGTCAGCTATTTCGCGCACGCCCTGGGTACGGCCTACCCCGTCTCCGACAAGCGGATCGTGAAGGCGATCGACGCGGCGGCCCCGTGAGACGGCCCCGGCCGGAGCCGTAACGGAACCACCACCTTCGGTGAGGTCGACCAGACCCTCTGACCTGCTGTACAGTCTGTCTTCGCAGCCAGCCGCAAGGCAGCAGCGAAAACCTGGTCCTGTGGAGCAGCTTGGAGTGCTCGCCACCCTGTCAAGGTGGAGGCCGCGGGTTCAAATCCCGTCAGGACCGCAGTAACGAAAGCCCGGATCCTTCTGGATCCGGGCTTTCGCGCGTCTTGACTCCGGCAACTGCCGACGAGTACTCAGACAGCAGGGGCTGCCCCTGTTCCCCGGCGCGGGGCGGCAGTCCACCGGGAGGTGGCACGTATGGCGGCGTCCGCCGGGCACGAGACCCGCGCACTCCTGCGCGCCCACCTGGCCGCCGCTTCCGGCTACCGCCACCTCACTCGCCACTGCCCGATCTGCCATCGGCTCCTGCGGCTCGCCATGGAGCCCGTGACGGCCTCCCGGACCGCTTCCCCGCCCGAGCCTCCGGTCCTGCGCGCGGGGCGCCAGGGCGGCGTCCTGGAAGGCCGGGAGGTCCAGGACGAAAGTCCTTCGCCCGGGTGACCAATGGCGCGGCATTCCGCTTCCTGAAGGTGGCAGGCTCGCACTTGGCAAGGCTCATGCAGTGTGACGGGAGTCACCGAATGAGTTTTGCGAAGGGGTGACTTTACACCCTTCCTACAACTGGCGAATTTAATATGTGCAATTGCACCACTCGGACGGGAGCGCCACGGGACCTTACGAACCGCCCCGGCCCGGCTGCCCCGGGTCGGTCGGGAACAGTCCCGCACAGACCCGCGCAAGCCCGCACGGCACCCCGGCCGGAGCCAACCGGACGCCCGGTTTCCAGCGGCGCCCGGGGCGGCTCGGTCGGGGAAGGTCCCCGGCCTGCTGGAGCACAAAAAAGATCGCGCTGGACCCGGCGGAGTCCAGCGCGATCGAACGACGCACCCGTATTGCACAGGTATGGCGCCCGTTGGGGCGGGCGCCCGTCATTTGGAGCTATGGGTGGACCTGCACGGGTTGGGGGACCCGGAAGCCCAGTTGTGGCGCGGCGACAGGGGGTGTGTCAGGCCTCGCTGCGCTGCTGCGGAATACCCGCAAGCAGTGCGCGGACCTCTGCCTCGCGGTACCGGCGATGCCCACCGAGCGTGCGGATGGACGTGAGCTTGCCCGCCTTGGCCCAGCGGGTAACCGTCTTCGGGTCCACGCGGAACATCGTGGCAACCTCAGCCGGGGTCAGCAGCGGCTCGGCATCAGGGGTGCGAGCGGTCATGAGCGGCCTCCTCGGGAGAACCGAACCATCTCGGTTCTTTCCTCTAAATTCTGCACCTTGACCCGCGTTGCCCGAAATGGCGGACGCGGGCCGAGTCGGTTATAGGACGAACGGCTTGTCCTCGGCACTACAACTACACCATCCGTCCAGCCACGTCGGCCAAACCGATGGAATTGCCCTCCCAGGTGTTCATCAGCGACGGAAGCCGATGGACCATGCCATAGCGGACAGTCACACCGCTGTGACGATCAGTCACAGAGTGATCAGGAGCCATCAGACCCCCCATAGCGTGCAATGCTGAGCAATCCGCCCCCACTTGGACGGAAGGAGCCCTCCCCGGACTCCTTGTCCTATTTTGGCACGAGGAGTAGGGAAGGACGCAAGAGCCCCGTTAGTGCTATCCGTCACGCTTGAGGCAAAGGCCCGGTTCGGGACGTAGGTCCTAGGACCACTGAGGTACGCTTCCGCCTCTTCATCCTCACGTGTCACACGGGCCACAGGTTCAAACGCGGATGAGGCCTGTCAGTTCGCGAATTGACGATCCCTTACCGCCCGCCAGCGCTCCGCCAGCCGCCCGTACGCCTCACTCGCCCCTTCGGCGTCGCCGGCCTGCAGAGCCGCGATGCCCTCGGCCACATCGGCGGCCGAGCGGTCCCCGGCGAGCTGTGTCGCCGGCAGTGCGTGCACCAGACCTGCGTAGTCCAGTTCGACCAGTGCGCGCGGATGGAACTCCTCCAGCCAGCGCCCCACGTCCACGAGGCCCTCGGTCAGAGGCCCTTCGTCCACGGCCTCCCGCAGTGTCTTCAGCGCCCGGGCCAGCCGGCGCCGGGCCTGGACCATCGGCGTCCGGTAGCGCAGCACGGGCGGCTCACCGCCCTCGCCCGCCTCCGCGTACTCCCGCTCCTCGTCGGCGAAGAGCACGAACCAGCGCACCGGGACCTGCCACAGCGAGGTGAGGATCCAGGGCCTGGCGTCCGGATTGCGCTCGGCCCACCGCTCGTGGTCCGCGACGGCCTGCCCGCGCACCACTGGCGGCAGCACCGCGTCGAGAACCGGCCCGGGGAACATCTCCATCAGCTCGTCCAGCGCCAGCCAGCCGCGCAGCCTGGTCCGCCACGGGCAGACGCACACCACGCCGTCCATCTCGGCGACGAACGCGTCCCCGCTCTCGTGCACCGGCACGCCGACCGGCGGTGTGGCCACCAAGTCGGCGAGCGAGCGGCGCAGTTCGTCCTGGGCCGTGGGGATACGAGAGCGCCCTGCGTAACGGGCCCAGTGACCGCGTTCGGGCTCCGGGAAGGCGGCCAGCGGCTCGTACACCCGGAGGTAGGACGCGTAAGGGACGAGCACTGAAGACACCACCGACATGCAGCAAATCGTGTCATGCGCGTACTCCGCCGGGGGGTGATCCTTGGCACTGGAACAGATCTACGTCCGCGTAGGACTTACGCTCTTGCCCAGTCGGACCGGCCGTGCCGGCCGGTCCGCGGCCCTCCCCACCTTCAGGAGGGTCCTCCGCCGCTTCGTACTTGGGAGTCACCACAGTGACCGATGTGACCGGCGCGCCTGGCGATGTACTGCACACCCTGTTCCACTCGGATCAGGGGGGCCACGAGCAAGTCGTGCTCTGCCAGGACCGTGCCAGCGGCCTCAAGGCCGTCATCGCCATCCACTCCACCGCCCTGGGCCCGGCCCTCGGCGGCACCCGCTTCTATCCGTACGCCTCCGAGGAGGAGGCCGTCGCGGATGCGCTGAACCTCTCGCGCGGTATGTCGTACAAGAACGCCATGGCCGGTCTCGACCACGGCGGCGGCAAGGCCGTCATCATCGGTGACCCGGAGAAGATCAAGAGCGAGGAACTGCTGCTGGCGTACGGCCGGTTCGTGGCCTCGCTCGGTGGTCGCTACGTGACCGCCTGCGACGTCGGCACGTATGTCGCCGACATGGACATCGTCGCCCGCGAGTGCCGGTGGACCACCGGCCGCTCCCCTTCGAGCGGTGGCGCCGGCGACTCCTCGGTCCTCACCGCGTTCGGTGTCTTCCAGGGCATGCGGGCCTCCGCCCAGCACCTCTGGGGCGACCCGACGCTGCGTGGCCGAAAAGTGGGGGTCGCCGGAGTCGGCAAGGTCGGTCACTACCTGGTCGAGCATCTGCTGTCGGACGGCGCGGAGGTCGTGATCACGGATGTGCGGGAGGAGTCCGTCCGCCGCATCACCGATGAGCACCCCGAGGTCGCCGTCGCCGCGGACACCGCGGCGCTGATCCGTACCGAGGGCCTCGACATCTACGCCCCGTGCGCGCTCGGTGGCGCACTGAACGACGACACCGTTCCGGTACTCACCGCCAAGCTCGTGTGCGGCGCGGCCAACAACCAGCTCGCGCACCCCGGCATCGAGAAGGACCTCGCGGACCGGTCGATCCTGTACGCACCCGACTATGTGGTGAACGCGGGCGGTGTCATCCAGGTCGCCGACGAGCTGCACGGGTTCGACTTCGACCGGTGCAAGGCCAAGGCTTCGAAGATCTTCGACACCACGCTCGCCATATTCGCACGTGCGAAGGATGACGGCATTCCGCCGGCTGCCGCTGCCGACCGGATCGCCGAACAGCGGATGGCCGAAGCACGCCGTAGCTGACGGTCGCGGGGGCATCACCCGGCGTTTTCGCCCCTTCCTGCCTGCGGACGCGCCGACCGACGAGACAAGACTCACGCCGGTCGGCGGGTCGCATGCCAAGAAGAGGTTAAAATCGCAGTTGACCAGCGAGGACGGGGCTTCTCGCCGGTCCTCTTCCGGGGCACGTGATGCGGGCGGCGTACCGTATGGCCGCGGAAGCAGGTACCGTTAAAGCCCTACGGGCACGGTCTCTCTGCCGAGAGTCCGTCCTGAAACATGAACGCGTGTCAAGACTCTGGGGCCGTCGAGCCCCGTCACCGAGGGGGTCGAGCCATGGGGCGCGGCCGGGCAAAGGCCAAGCAGACAAAGGTCGCCCGCCAGCTGAAGTACAGCAGCGGCGGGACTGACCTGTCGCGTCTGGCCAATGAGCTGGGCGCATCGCCTTCGAGTCAACCACCGAACGCAGAGCCGTTCGAGGACGACGACGAGGAAGATGACCCGTACGCACAGTACGCGGATCTGTACAACGACGACGAGGACGAGGACGAGGACGATAAGTCCGGTCCGTCGTCACAGCGCCGCGGCGCTTGACCTCGCGCTGACACATCAACCCGGTCCGGGCCTGTCCCGGACCGGGTTCTGTGCTACCCCGATCAGGTCCGGCTGCTCAGGCGGGCTTCGGTGTCCTCGATCGCCGGGCGGGTGGGAAGCCCGGCGACCGAGGACGAAGCGGTCACCAGGTGACTCCGGTGTGCCCGCCCCTGCCTATCGCGCGTAGTCGCCCACCAGCTCGGCACCGGAGGTGTGCGCGCCGCGCTCCGTGATCTCGCCCGCGACCCAGGAATCGACCCCGCGGTCGGCCAGCGTCGTCAGGGCGACGTCCACGGACTGCTCCGGGACGATCGCGATCATGCCGACGCCCATGTTCAGCGTCTTCTCCAGCTCCAGCTGCTCGACCTGACCCGCCTTGCCGACCAGGTCGAAGACCGCGCCGGGCGTCCAGGTGGAGCGGTCGACCCTGGCGTGCAGTCCGTCCGGGACGACCCGGGCCAGGTTGTTGGCGAGGCCGCCGCCGGTGACGTGGCTGAAGCCGTGCACCTCGGTCGTACGGGTGAGGGCCAGGCAGTCCAGCGAGTAGATCTTGGTGGGCTCCAGGAGCTCCTCGCCGAGCGTCCGCCCGAACTCCTCGACCTCGCGGTCCAGCGCCCAGCCGGCCCGGTCGAAGACCACGTGACGGACGAGCGAGTACCCGTTGGAGTGAAGACCGGACGACGCCATGGCGATCACGACGTCACCCTTACGGATACGTTCCGGGCCGAGCAGCTGGTCAGCCTCGACCACGCCCGTACCGGCGCCCGCAACATCGAAGTCGTCCGGACCGAGGAGACCCGGGTGTTCGGCGGTCTCGCCGCCGACCAGGGCGCAGCCGGCGAGGACACAGCCTTCGGCGATGCCCTTCACGATGGACGCGACACGCTCGGGGTGCACCTTGCCGACGCAGATGTAGTCGGTCATGAAGAGCGGCTCGGCACCGCAGACGACCAGGTCGTCGACGACCATGCCGACGAGGTCGTGGCCGATGGTGTCGTACACGCCCATCTTGCGGGCGAGGTCGACCTTCGTGCCGACGCCGTCGGTGGCGGAGGCGAGCAGCGGACGCTCGTAACGCTTGAGGGCCGAGGCGTCGAAGAGTCCGGCGAAACCGCCGAGGCCGCCGAGGCCCGCGACCTCGGGGCGCTGCGTCTTCTTCACCCACTCCTTCATCAGCTCGACGGCGCGGTCGCCGGCCTCGATGTCGACGCCCGCTGCCGCGTAGGAAGCACCTGTTGTCTCAGACATTGCCTGGGATCTTTCGTGTGGAAATACGGGGCTGGTGGCCAGGGGTGTGCGGCTGTGCCGTCACGGACGACGCAGTGCGTCGGACGCGGCGGTTGCCGCAGGGCCTGCCGCCAGCTCGGTCTCCAGCAGCTGCTTGCCGAGCAGCTCCGGGTCCGGCAGCTCCATCGGGTACTCACCGTCGAAGCAGGCGCGGCACAGGTTCGGCTTGGCGATCGTCGTCGCCTCGACCATCGCGTCGAGCGAGATGTACGCCAGTGAGTCGGCACCCATCGACGTGCAGATCTCGTCGACCGTCATGCCGTTGGCGATCAGCTCGGCGCGGGTCGCGAAGTCGATGCCGAAGAAGCAGGGCCACTTCACCGGCGGGGACGAGATCCGGATGTGGATCTCGGCGGCGCCGGCCTCGCGGAGCATCCGGACCAGTGCGCGCTGGGTGTTGCCGCGGACGATCGAGTCGTCGACGACCACGAGGCGCTTGCCCTTGATGACTTCCTTGAGCGGGTTCAGCTTGAGGCGGATACCCAGCTGGCGAATGGTCTGGGACGGCTGGATGAAGGTCCGGCCGACATAGGCGTTCTTCACCAGTCCGGCGCCGAACGGGATGCCGCTGGCCTCCGCGTAACCGATGGCGGCGGGGGTGCCGGACTCCGGAGTCGCTATGACCAGATCGGCCTCGACGGGGGCCTCGGCGGCCAGCTTGCGACCCATCTCCACGCGGGAGAGGTAGACGTTGCGCCCGGCGATGTCGGTGTCGGGGCGGGCCAGATAGACGTACTCGAAGATACAGCCCTTCGGCTTCGCTTCCGCGAAGTGCGAGGACCGCAGGCCGTTCTCGTCGATGGCGACGAGCTCGCCCGGCTCGATCTCGCGGACGAAGCTGGCACCGCAGATGTCGAGGGCGGCGGACTCGGAGGCCACCACCCAGCCGCGCTCGAGACGGCCGAGAACCAGCGGGCGGATGCCCTGCGGGTCGCGGGCGGCGTAAAGGGTGTGCTCGTCCATGAAGACGAGGGAGAAGGCGCCCTTCACATCGGGGAGCACCTTTGCGGCGGCCTCCTCGATGGTGAGCGGCTTGCCGTCCTCATCGGTCTGGCCGGCGAGCAGCGCGGTCACCAGATCGGTGTCGTTCGTCGCGGCGACCTGGGTGGCGCGGCCGTCCTTGCGGGGAAGCTCGGCGACCATCTCGGCGAGCTGGGCCGTATTGACCAGGTTGCCGTTGTGACCCAGGGCGATCGAGCCGTGCGCGGTCGCACGGAATGTCGGCTGCGCGTTCTCCCACACCGAGGCACCGGTGGTGGAGTAGCGGGCATGACCGACCGCGATATGGCCCTGGAGAGATCCCAGAGACGTTTCGTCGAAGACCTGCGAGACCAGTCCCATGTCCTTGAAGACCAGGATCTGGGACCCATTGCTCACTGCGATGCCCGCGGACTCCTGTCCACGGTGCTGCAGGGCATACAGTCCGAAATAGGTGAGCTTGGCGACCTCTTCACCCGGAGCCCAGACACCGAAGACGCCGCAAGCGTCCTGGGGGCCTTTCTCTCCGGGGAGCAGGTCGTGGTTGAGTCGTCCATCACCACGGGGCACGCCACCGAGTGTAGGCGAGATCGACCACTGGTCCGAATTCGGGATACCGGGCCCGAGCACCGGGGAAGCGCTCCCAGGGGCGGTTCGCGGACCGGTTCGGGCAGTCACTCGGAGTGATCATTTCCGGGTCGCGGTGAGGTGCGGGACGCGGTGCGGACCGGCCACAGGGCGGTGGTCGCCCGGACCAGCGGCCGGTTACCGGCTAGTTCCGGCCACTCGGGGCACGGGGGTCAGCCGGTCCGGATGGTGGCGCTCGGTGAGGCGATCGATGCTCTGGCGCGGAGTCCGGCCGAACGTCCGTTTCGTGGCGAGCCTCACACCTGGGAGCCCGGTATGCGGCTTCTCGGGCGGCGTCGGCAAAGGTGGCGTCGGGAAGCCCGGCCGCCGCGGAGCCGGAGCTGCCGGCCGGGCTGCGGGCGTCCTGGGAGCGGCCGGATGCCGGCCTGCTGCCGTACCCGACGGGTTCCTGAGTCAGCCCATTGTCCCGGTGGCCGATGCGCCGAGTCCCTTGCCGTTCTCCGCGGTGAGGGACAGGGTGCGGTGATCGATCCGGTACGTCGTCGGGCCGTCCAGGATTGCGAGCAGTTCGCGCTCCAGCTTCATCCGGGGGGCCGGGCACATCATCTTGGTGCCGTCGATCCGGCCGAACGCGATGGTGGAACCGGAGACCGCCGCGGCGCCGCGGAACCGATTGCAGCCGAGGGTGCCCTGTACGGAGCCGTCCTTGCCGAAGCTCAGTTGCGCCTTCTCCCGCGCACCCGCGGGCAGCGACGAGGCGACCGTGCCGGAGACCAGGGTGGTGACCGTCCAGGTGGTGCCGGTGAGCGGGGCCGGCTGTTGCGCCGTGAGGGCGATGGAGTCGCCGTTCTCCGCGGTCAGGGTGAGAGTCTTCTTCGCCACGGCCGCGGTGAGTTCGCCGCTGAACGCGCCGGACATGGCCGCCTCGAACCGCTGGACGTCCTTCTCACAGGCCATTGAGGTGCTCGTGCCCGGCCCGACCGTGATCGTCTCGCCGTCGATGCGGACATCGGCGGTGAAGTGGTTGCAGCCGTAGTTCCCGGTGGCCCGGCCCTTGGAGTCGATCTCGACATGAGCGCCGGAGGGGGCGGCGGTCCGCTTCCCGTCGAGCGTCACCGATTCGACGCCCCAGCGGACACCGGTGACGGGAAGATCGGTCCGCACGGCGCCACCGCCGGAACCGGACCCCGAACCGGCCCCGGCGCCCGTCTCCGTACCGCAGGCGGCCAGGGCGAGGAGGGCCAGGACTCCGACGGCCGTACCTTGTTTCCGCATGACCCTGGGACGGTCCGGTCGGTCGTCCGGTTCCCCCTCACCCCATCAGGGGCAGCAGCGCGGCGAGATCGGCCCGCTCTCCGCTGGCGCCGACCTTCGCCGCGTCGAGTTCCTGGGCCCACTCCGTACGCCCGGTGGCGAGCCGGATCCAGGTGAGCGGATCGGTCTCGACGACATTGGGCGGCGTACCGCGCGTGTGCTTGGGGCCCTGGACGCACTGGACGACGGCGAAGGGCGGGACGCGCACCTCGACCGAGCCACCCGGCGCCTTCTCCGCGAGGGCGTCGGCGAGCAGCCGGGTGCAGGCGGCGAGCGCCTGCCGGTCGTACGGGATACCGAGGCCGGCCGCCTCGTTCAGATCGTCGGTGTGCACGACGAGTTCGACGGTACGGGTGACCAGGAAGTCGGCCAGCCGCATCGCCCCGGCCCGGGTCGGCAGCAGCCGGTCCTCCGGGGCTTCGGACACCAGCTCCTCGAACCGCCCGGCAACCTCCCCGTACAGCGCGTCCAGGTCCGGACGGTCCGCGGCGAGCGCCTTGGTTTCGTCGGCAATGCGCCCAACCCGCCCCGCGGTCGAGAACGGCCATTCGAGGAGCGTCAGATCGGGCTTGGGCGAGGCGGGTTCGGGCAGCTCCAGATTCCGCGTGACGTGCGAGAGCGCCATCGTCAGATGGACGGCCAGTTCGCGCACGGTCCAGTCCCCGAGCCGGGTCGGCAGCGCGAGCTGTTCGGGCGTCAGGGCGAGGACGGCTTCCCGGACATGGTCGAACTGCGCCAAGACCGCGGTGCGGGTCCTGACCGGGTCGTAGCGGCGGGCTCGTTTCTGGGACGGCGGCATGGTCCAGGAGCCTAAGGGGTGTCCGGCGGCTCTGGGCCGGACAGGCCCCGAGCCCTGTCGGGCCGGCTGCCTCAGGACCTGGTCGCGAAGTCGCCCAGTCCCTTGTCGAGCAGATCGAAACCGCGCTCGGCGAGCGCGACGGCATCCGGCGCCACCGCGTCCGCCGGCTCCCCCGCCAGCAGCCGCATTTGATTCGCGGAGATGAGGGCGTTGCGGGTGGCGATCAGCTGGGCGGCCGCGATCCGGGCGATGGACGGCTCCTCGCCCTCCTCGACCAGGACTTCGGCGAGCAGGTCGAAGGAGCGCATGGAGAACGCGTGGGCCCGGATGAGCAGCGCCGGGGTCTCCTGGATCAGCCGACGCAGCCCGAGCACCACCGGCGCGTCGCTCAGCCCGACGGAGGGGTCACGGGCCTCGATGGCGGCCAGGAACTGACGCCGCACGGCGGCCGCCGCGGACTCGCCAGGGGCCCGGTCCCGTACCACCCGCGCGACATCACCGATGTGCTCCTCCATGGGAGCGAGGACCAAGTCCTCCTTGCCGGCGAAGTAGTTGAAGACGGTCATCTTCGACACCTCGGCCGCCTCGGCGATCTCAGCGACCGAGACCTTGTCGAAGCCGCGCTCGGCGAAAAGCTCGGTGGCCGCGGTCAGCAGACGGTGACGCGTCTGGAGCTTCTTGCGCTCGCGCAGGCTCATCCCCTCAGTCATGGCATCACTGTACCAGGATGAAGATTATTCTCGGACTAAGTATTGACTTAGTACATTTTCACGGCATGGTGGTGCGGTCACAGCAGCACTGCGCTCCTCCCAAGGGGAGTCCTGCCATGACCACAGCCGTGACCGGCCGGCAACGCATCATCGGCTTCACGCTCTGCATCGCCACGATCCTGCCGGCCGTGCTCGACACGGACATCGTTTCGTCGGCGACCGTGCCGATCGTCCGCGATCTCGATCCGGCGCACGGCGTCGACAAGATCCCCTGTCAGCTCGCCGCGACCGCGGCACTGCCGCTGTACGGGAACCTCTGCGACGCACTCGGCACCAAGAAGGTCTTCATCGGGGCCGTAGCCACCTTCCTGAGCGGTTCGGCGCTGTGCGGACTTGCCGGGTCCATGGGCGAGTTGATCACCGTTCGCGCCGGTGGCGGCCCCGGTCGGAGCCCTGCCCGTACCACCGAAGGTGAATGCCTGCCGATTCACCGGAACACCGCCGCCCCGCCGGCTGAACGGAATTCCGCGGGCTGTCCACATCCGCACCCGATAGTCCATCAGCAGGAAATGCACATGCGGCTCGGCGGAATTCCCAGGGCTCCGGATCCGCCGAACCCGACGGAACGAGGACGGCCCCGCCCATGAACCGGGCGGGGCCGTCCTCGAACGGGATCAGGCGTCAGGCGAGCAGACCCGGAATGGTCTCCTCGTGCGCCGTGCGCAGCTCGCTCAGCGGAATGCTGAACTCGCCCTGGATCTCGATCTCCTCGCCGTCCACGACACCGATACGGGTGGCGGGCAGACCCCGCGCCCCGCACATGTCGTTGAAGCGGAGCTCCTCGCTGCGTGGAACGGAGACGACCGCGCGCCCCGCCGACTCGGAGAAGAGGAAGGTGAACGCGTCCAGACCGTCCGGCACGACCAGCCGGGCACCCTTCCCGCCACGGAGGCAGGACTCGGTGACCGCCTGGATCAGACCGCCGTCGGAGAGGTCGTGCGCCGCGTCGATCATGCCGTCGCGGGAGGCCGAGATCAGGATCTCGCCGAGCAGCTTCTCGCGGCCCAGGTCGACCTTGGGCGGCATGCCGCCCAGGTGGCCGTGGATGACCTCGGACCAGGCCGAGCCGCCGAACTCCTCACGCGTGTCGCCCAGCAGGTAGAGGAGCTGCCCCTCTTCCGCGAAGGCGACCGGTGTACGCCGGGTGACATCGTCGATCACACCGAGCACGGCCACGACCGGCGTCGGGTGGATCGCCGTCTCACCGGTCTGGTTGTACAGCGACACATTGCCGCCGGTGACCGGGGTGCCCAGCTCCAGGCAGCCGTCCGCCAGACCACGGGTGGCCTCGGCGAACTGCCACATGACATCCGGGTCCTCGGGCGAACCGAAGTTCAGGCAGTCCGAGATCGCGAGCGGCTTGGCGCCGGAGGCGGCGACATTGCGGTACGACTCCGCCAGCGCCAGCTGCGCCCCGGTGTACGGGTCGAGCTTGGCGTACCGGCCGTTGCCGTCGGTCGCCATGGCCACGCCCAGGTTCGACTTCTCGTCGATCCGGACCATGCCGGCGTCCTCGGGCATCGCGAGCACGGTGTTGCCCTGCACGAACCGGTCGTACTGGTCCGTGATCCAGGACTTCGACGCCTGGTTCGGCGAAGCGACCAGTTTGAGAACCTGCTCGCGCAGCTCGGCACCGTTCGCCGGACGGGCCAGCTTGCCCGCGTCGTCGGCCTGCAGCGCGTCCTGCCAGGACGGGCGGGCGAACGGGCGGTGGTACGTCGGGCCCTCGTGGGCGACGGACCTCGGCGGCACGTCCACGATCTGCTCGCCGTGCCAGAAGATCTCCAGCTGCGAGCCCTCGGTCACCTCACCGATGACGGTGGCGATGACGTCCCACTTCTCACAGATCTCCATGAAGCGGTCCACGTGCTGCGGCTCGACGATCGCGCACATGCGCTCCTGCGACTCGCTCATGAGGATTTCCTCGGGCGAGAGGGAGGAGTCGCGCAGCGGCACGGTGTCCAGCTCGACGCGCATACCGCCGGAACCTGCGGAGGCCAGCTCCGAAGTGGCGCAGGAGAGACCCGCGCCGCCGAGGTCCTGGATACCCGCGACGAGCTTCTCGCCGAAGATCTCCAGGGTGCACTCGATGAGGAGCTTCTCCTGGAACGGGTCGCCGACCTGGACGGCCGGGCGCTTCGCGGGACCGGTCGAATCGAAGGTCTCCGAGGCCAGCACCGAGACGCCGCCGATGCCGTCGCCGCCGGTGCGGGCGCCGTACAGGATCACCTTGTTGCCGGGGCCGGAGGCCTTGGCCAGGTGGATGTCCTCGTGCTTCATCACGCCGATGCAGCCGGCGTTGACCAGCGGGTTGCCCTGGTAGCAGGCGTCGAAGACGACCTCGCCGCCGATGTTCGGCAGGCCCAGGCAGTTGCCGTAGCCGCCGATACCGGCGACGACACCCGGCAGGACCCGCTTGGTGTCGGGGTGGTCGGCCGCACCGAAGCGCAGCGGGTCGACGACCGCGACCGGGCGGGCACCCATGGCGAGGATGTCGCGGACGATGCCACCGACGCCGGTCGCCGCGCCCTGGTAGGGCTCGATGTACGAGGGGTGGTTGTGCGACTCGACCTTGAAGGTGACCGCGTAACCCTGACCGACGTCGACCACACCGGCGTTCTCGCCGATGCCGACGAGCATCGCGTCGTTGGCGGGGACCTTCTCGCCGAACTGCTTGAGGTGGACCTTGCTGCTCTTGTACGAGCAGTGCTCGGACCACATCACGGAGTACATGGCGAGCTCGGCGCCGGTAGGACGGCGGCCCAGGATCTCGCGGATCCGGGCGTACTCGTCCTCCTTGAGGCCGAGCTCCTTCCAGGGCTGCGCGACGTCCGGGGTCTCGGCCGCGTGCTTGACCGTATCCAGGCTCATGCGTTGACCAGCTTCTTGATGATCGAGGTGAAGAAACCGAGGCCGTCGGTACGACCGGTTCCGATCAGCGGCTCGACGGCGTGCTCCGGGTGCGGCATCAGACCGACGACATTGCCTGCGGCGTTGGTGATGCCGGCGATGTCGCGCAGCGAGCCGTTGGGGTTCACGTCCAGGTAGCGGAAGGCGACGCGGCCCTCCGCCTCCAGCTCGTCGAGGACGCGCTCGTCGGCGACGTAACGCCCGTCCATGTTCTTGAGCGGTACGGAGATCTCCTGGCCCGCGGAGTAGTCCGCCGTCCAGGCGGTCTCCGCGTTCTCGACGCGCAGCTTCTGGTCACGGCAGATGAAGTGCAGGTGGTTGTTCTGCAGCATCGCGCCGGGCAGCAGGTGCGCCTCGGTCAGGATCTGGAAGCCGTTGCAGATGCCGAGGACCGGCATCCCGGCCCGCGCGTTCTCGATGATCGTCTCCATGACCGGCGAGAAGCGGGAGATGGCTCCGGCCCGCAGGTAGTCGCCGTAGGAGAAGCCGCCCGCCAGGATGACCGCGTCGACCTGGTGCAGGTCCTTGTCGCGGTGCCACAGCGATACGGGTTCGGCGCCCGCGACCCGTACGGCCCTCAGGCTGTCCTTGTCGTCGAGCGTGCCGGGAAAGGTGACGACTCCGATACGAGCAGTCACTTCGACTCCTCGGCCTTCTCCACCTTCACGGTGAAGTCCTCGATGACGGTGTTGGCGAGGAAAGTCTCGGCCATCTCGTGAATACGACTGAGGGCGGCGTCGTCGACCGGCCCCTCGACCTCGAGCTCGAAACGCTTTCCCTGACGAACGTCCGCGATTCCCTCGAAGCCGAGACGGGGCAGTGCACGCTGCACCGCCTGTCCCTGCGGGTCGAGGATCTCGGGCTTGAGCATGACGTCGACTACGACGCGTGCCACTGGCACTCCCGGTGGTGGTGTGGTGCGGCTGTTTCTCCGGGGGGCTCCCCAGACCCCCGCAGGTCCCCTCAGCCTACCTGGCCAGAAATTCTACGCGGGTAGATATCGAGCACCCTTGATCACGCCCAGATATCGACCGCGACAGCACAGGGGAAAGTCCTGCGAAAAAAATCCTCACCGACAGCACACATAGAAGGCTGACACGCGGAGGTAATTGGTTGGTCTTCACAATGCGGCACCCACCGCTGTACAAATGATTACCGGGGAATGCAGCATTGCCCCTAAACAGTCGACACCCGTCGACTCACATCCGCCTGACAGCCGGAAGGCCGGCATCAGCGCATGTCAGACGCGTCGATGCCGTAGGAAAGGACCGATATCCGTGGCTCAGCGCGTAGTGGTCACGCTCTTCGACGACATCGACGGGGGAGCAGCGGCGGAAACGGTCACCTTCGCCCTGGACGGGAAGTCGTACGAGATCGACCTCAATCCGTCCAATGCAAAGAAACTGCGCAAGGTCCTGGCGCCGTACATGGCGGCCGGCCGAAAGCAGACAAATGCCAGTAAGCACGGCAAGACACCTGCGTCGTACCGGCACACCTCACTCGCACCCGACCCGGCAGCCGTGCGCGCCTGGGCCCGCTCCCACCGGATGGAGGTACCGGCCCGCGGCCGGATCCCCAAGAAGGTCTACGAGGCGTTCCGCGAAGCCAGTTGAGAACCCGGCACACGTCCGGATCGCCCGGACCGGTCGCCGGGGGCCGGCCGGTGAACGCCCGCCAACGCTCCCGCGCACCTCTCGGCGACACCCCGTGGCCACCGACTTGCGCTACACCCCTGCAGGTCGGCTAAAGTCTGGAGCACGCCGAGGGGCAAGGCCGCAAAGCCGAACCTCACGCAGCGTGCGGGTGTAGTTCAGTAGCAGAACATCCCCCTTCCAGGGGGAAGGCGCAGTGTGCAATTCCTGTCACCCGCTCTGCATCACTCTTACCGACCACTCCGGTGAATCGGGTAGAGTAGTGCTCGCACCGCCGGATGGATCTCCTCAAGGGGAGTACAATGAGCGGCAGCAATGCGGACGTGGCTCAGTTGGTAGAGCATCACCTTGCCAAGGTGAGGGTCGCGAGTTCGAATCTCGTCGTCCGCTCTTGATCGGTTTGTTCGAAGGCCCTGGTCGATATCGACCAGGGCCTTCGTCGTATTCCCGTCCGCGCTCCTTACCCGATGCTCATGACGTTTGTCATGAGCAGTGGTGACAGCTCGCACTGCCTGCGGCGACGATCCGGCGGAAAGCTGTAGGCATGACCAGCGACGACATTCCCAGCGCCCGTGCGGGCGGCGCCGTGGCGGACATCACAGACGAACCCGCGACCGATTTCACGACGGATCCCGTGATCGTTTCGGCGACCGACCCCGTGATCGAGGCGAGCGGTGTGCGACGGCGCTACGCCGGCGGCTTCGAGGCCGTGACCGGCGTCTCCTTCTCGGTGGCGCGCGGCGAACTCTTCGCCCTGCTCGGTACGAACGGCGCGGGAAAGACCTCCACCGTCGAACTGCTGGAGGGCCTTGCCCGGCCCGACGACGGCACGGTGCGGGTGCTCGGTCACGACCCGTACCGCGAGCGCGCCGCGGTACGGCCGCGGATCGGGGTGATGCTCCAGGAGGGCGGCTTCCCGTCCGAGCTGACGGTCACCGAGACCGTACGGATGTGGGCGGGGTGCACCAGCGGCGCCCGGCCGACCGGTGAGGCGCTGGACCTGGTCGGGCTCACCCACCGGGCGCGCGTACGGGTCAAGCAGCTCTCCGGCGGCGAGCGACGCCGCCTCGACCTCGCACTGGCCCTGCTCGGCCGGCCCGAGGTGCTCTTCCTTGACGAGCCGACCACCGGGCTCGACGCCGAGGGGCGGCGCGACACCTGGGAGTTGGTACGGGTGCTGCGCGACGGCGGCATCACCGTCCTGCTCACCACGCACTACCTGGAGGAGGCCGAGGCGCTCGCCGACCGGCTGGCGATCATGCACCGGGGACGGATCGTGACGGCGGGCACCACCGCCGAGGTGACGGCGGCCCGCCCCGCCCGCATCCGGTTCGAGCTGCCCGAAGGAGTCCCGGCGGCGTGGCTTCCGCTGCCGCTGCAGGCAGCAGCCGAGGGACGCAGGGTCGAGATCCGCACCCACCGGCTGCAGGAATCGCTGGGTGAACTGCTGCTCTGGGCCCGGGAGTCGGACGTGACGCTGCTCGGGCTCGATGCCCGGTCGGCCTCGCTCGAAGAGGCATTTCTCGATATCGCGCAGAGCGCGTCGGAGGGGGAGAAGGTGGCTGCCGCATGACCAGCACAACGATGTCCGGGCGGCTGAACGCTCTCGGGAGGGCCGAGCTGACCCTGCTCGCCCGGAACAGGACGGCGGTCTTCGTCGCGCTGCTGGTGCCCCTGGCCATGGTCGCGGCCATGAAGTCGACGCTGGAACAGGTCGACCTGGGCGGGACCGGGCTGACCGTGGCCGGGGCGGCGCTCAGCGGCGGCATCGGCATGGTGCTGATGCAGGTCGTGTACATGAACCTGGTCGCCGCCTATGTGGCGCGGCGCGAGGACCTGGTCCTGAAGCGGCTGCGTACCGGCGAGCTCGCCGACGGGGAGATCCTCGCCGGGACCGCGCTTCCGTCGGTCGCGCTGGCGCTGGCGCAGACGGCGCTGGTGGTCCTGGCCGGTGCGGTGCTCTTCGGTCTCGGTGCGCCCGAACGGCCCGAACTGCTTCTCGCGGGACTGTTGTCGGGTGTGGTGCTGCTGGCGGCGCTGGCCGCCGCCACGTCCGCGGTGACCCGGACCGTACAGACGGCGCAGATCACCACGCTGCCGCTGTTCCTCGTCTCGATGATGGGCTCCGGGCTCTTCGTACCGCTGGAGATCCTGCCGGACCGGGTGGCGTCCGTATGCGAACTGCTGCCGGTGACCGGGGTGATGACGCTCGTACGGGCGGGCTGGCTCGGCGGGGCGGACGGGTATGACCTGCTCGGGGCCGGGCTGACCGCGCTGGCCTGGACGGTGCTCGCCGTGTTTGCTGTGCAGCGGTGGTTCCGCTGGGAACCTCGACGCTGAGAAGGGGTGTGCCGTGCGCATGCGGTGGCGAACAGGGAGCTGGCGCGGGCGCAGCGGGTTCGACAAGGTCGACCTGTATACGCGCGGCACGCTGTACGGGCTGGCGTGGCTCGCGGTGCTGATCCAGATCCTGATGTCGGTGACCCGGCCCGTACGCGGTGCCGCACCCGCTGCGCTGATCGCCCTGGCGATCCTGCTCGCGGTCGCGCACGGGGTCTGCGGGACGGTGCTCACCGCCAGGGGGCTGGAGAAGTATCTGGGCCGGGGGACCGCGGACCGGCGGCTGGTCGCTGTCGGAGCCGTGTCGCTGATGGCGAACGTGGCAGCGGTTCTGGCCCTCGCCCGGTGCACGGGCATGCGCGAATTCCCGGAGCCGGGATTTGTGCTCAGCGCCTGCATGGTGCCGTTCTCCTGCGCTTTCGTGCTCATCGTGCCGAAGTGGGTGTCCATGCTTCAGCAGGCCGCCGTCTCGGCCGGGGTGTGCGCCGTGGTGGGACTGCTCGGTGGCGGCGGTGCGCTGATGACCTCCGCACTTTTCGCCACGTTGTTCGGCAGCGGGATGATGTCCGTCACCACGCGGATGTCCGCCTGGTCGCTGGGCGTGATGTGGAAGCTCCGCGAGGCGCAGGACGTGGAGACGCGGCTGGCGGTCGCCGAGGAACGGCTGCGGTTCGGCCGGGACATGCACGACGTCCTGGGCCGGAATCTGGCCGTGATCGCGCTGAAGAGCGAGCTGGCGGTGGAGCTCGCCCAGCGCGGCAAGCCGGCGGCCGTGGACCAGATGGTCGAGGTGATGCGCATCGCCCGCGCCTCCCAGCAGGAGGTGCGTGATGTCGTACGCGGATACCGGGAGGCCGACCTGAGTACCGAACTCATGGGCGCGCAGAGCGTGTTGCGGGCGGCCGGGATCGAGTGCGCGGTGGAGGGCCATGAGGGCCGTCCGCTGCCCGCGCCCGTGCAGTCGGCGCTCGGCTGGGTGGTGCGGGAGGCGGCGACCAATGTGCTGCGGCACGGCGATCCGCGGCACTGCACGATCCGGCTGCGCGCTGCGGCGGACACGGTGGTGCTGGACATGGAGAACGACGGGGCGCCGCAGGCCACCGCCGGGCCGGGCGGCTCCGGGCTGGCCGGGCTGCGGGAGCGGCTTCACGCGCTCGACGGTTCGCTGGACGCAGGTCCGGCAGGGAACGGGCTGTTCCGGCTGACGGCCACGATCCCGCTGCCGCGCACGGCCCCGGACCTCACCCCCGCCCTTCAGAAGGAGCGACGATGACGGCTGTACGGGTGCTGCTCGCCGACGACGAGCATCTGATCCGGGGCGCGCTGGCCGCGCTGCTCGCTCTGGAGGACGACCTCATGGTGGTCGCGGAGGCGGCGACCGGCCCGGAGGCACTGGCCATGGCGCGGGCTCATCGCCCCGATGTGGCGGTCCTCGATCTGGAGATGCCGGGTGCCGACGGTGTGAACGTCGCCACATCCCTGCGGGCCGAACTGCCCGGCTGCCGGACGATGATCGTGACGAGTCACGGCCGGCCGGGACATCTGAAGCGGGCACTCGCGGCAGGCGTGCGGGCCTTCGTGCCGAAGACCGTCAGTGCCCGGCAGCTGGCCGGGATCATCCGTACCGTGCACGCCGGAAACCGTTATGTGGACCCGGAGTTGGCGGCCGATGCGATCTCCGCCGGGGACTCGCCGCTGACCGCGCGCGAGGCCGAGGTGCTGGAGCTGGCGGCCGACGGGGCGCCGGTCGCGGAGATCGCGGAGCGGGCGTCGCTGTCGCAGGGAACCGTACGGAACTACCTCTCGGCGGCCGCCTCGAAGCTCGGCGCGGAGAACCGTCATGCCGCGCTGCGTCTCGCACGCGAGCGCGGATGGGTATAGTGGTCATCGCGCTTCGGCGCTTGCGGACGTAGCTCAGTTGGTAGAGCGCAACCTTGCCAAGGTTGAGGTCGCCAGTTCGAACCTGGTCGTCCGCTCGGTTCAGCAAGAAGCCCCCGGCCTTTCGGCCGGGGGCTTCTTCGTGTTCCGGGAGCTGCTTACTGCCAAGGCGTGCCGGTGAGCAGTTCGTACGCCTCCAGGTACTTCGCCCGGGTCGCGTCCACGATCTCCTGGGGCAGCGCCGGGGGCGGCTGCTCGCTCTTGCGGTCCCAGCCGGAGGCCGGCGAGGTCAGCCAGTCGCGCACGAACTGCTTGTCGTAACTGGGCTGGGACTTGCCCGGCTCCCAGGTGGCCGCGGGCCAGAAGCGGGAGGAGTCCGGGGTCAGCACCTCGTCCGCGATGATCAGTTCCTCGCCGCCGTCGGCCGTGGGAGCGAAACCGAACTCGAACTTCGTGTCGGCGAGGATGATCCCGCGTACGCGCGCGATGTCACGGGCCCTGCTGTACACATCCAGTGTGGTGCGGCGCAGCTGCGCGGCGGTCTCCGCGCCGACCTGGCGGGCCACCTCCTCGTAGCTCACGTTCTCGTCGTGGTCGCCGACGGCCGCCTTGGTGGCGGGGGTGAAGATCGGCGCCGGGAGTTCGGAGCCGTCGACGAGGCCCTCGGGCAGCGCGATACCGCAGACCGTGCGGGACTCCTTGTACTCGACGAGGCCCGAGCCGGTGAGGTAGCCGCGGGCGACGCACTCGACCGGGACCATCCGCAGCGACTTGCAGATCAGTGTCCGGCCGGCCCAGTCCGCGGGGGCTCCGGCGGGGAGCTCCGTGGACAGGACGTGGTTCGGTACGAGATCGGCGAGCTGGTCGAACCACCACAGCGAGAGCCGGGTGAGCACCCGGCCCTTGTCAGGGATCTCGGTGGGCAGGACCCAGTCGTACGCGGACATACGGTCGCTGGCGACCATGACGAGGTCGCCCGCCTCGTTCCGGTACAGGTCGCGCACCTTGCCGGTGTGGAGGTGGGTGAGCCCCGGGACCTGCACTGGTTCGGGCTTTTCTACAAATCCGGACACGCTGCCTCCGCGTAGGTTGATCCAGGAGTCGTACCGATTCTCCCGTATCGGGGTGCGGTGGGGCGGAGCGGGGGCGTCCGTGGCGCCGAGTGCCGTGGCCCCGGAGGCGTTTCAGGCGCGTTTGCAGATGCGGTCGAGGAGATTGGCGGTGGCCCGCTGGATGCGGGGGTCCACATGGCCGGGGCGGTCCAGCGCCGGAGACCAGGCGAAGGTGCCGGAGGCGAAGACGAGTGCGCCGGACGGGGCCCGGTACAGGGAGGTCTCCTGGTGGCGCTTGACTCCATCGCTGTCCTGGTACGGGGAGTGGGCGAGCAGGATGCGGCTCTCGTGCTCGGGGAGCGCGGTGCGCGGGAAGTAGCGGTCGGCCTCGCCCGCGACCAGGCCGTCGATCTCGTCGCCCTCGCAAGCGCCCGTCGAGTCCCACAGCCAGTGCTCGGCGTTCCGTACGACCAGGGGGCGCGGATCGGGGACCCGGCCCGCGTACTGGATGCCGAGAAGCTGCTGCTCGGGGCGGTCGATCTCGCGCCAGAGCGCGGGCTTGCCCGGGCCGCGGCGCTTGCGGCAGGTGAGCAGCCGGTCCGGGACGCCGGACGGCGACGGGGAGAGGCTGACCTGCCAGTACATGGTGTTGGCGGAGAGGAAGACGAGTGAGGTGCCGTCGTCGCGGGCGAGTTCGGCGGTACGGCGCATGGGCACCGACCAGTACTCGTCGTGGCCGGGGAAGACCAGGCCCCGGTAGCGGCCCGGGTCGATCCGGCCCGCGTGCAGATCGCGTGTGTCGGCGTACGCGATGTCGTAGCCGTACCGCTCGGCCCAGCGGATGAAGTCGTAGGCATGACCGACGTGGAGCGGCAGACCGGCGCCCGCGTACGGGCGGTCGAAGGAGACGGTGACCGCGGCGTCCTCCTCGCCCAGGAGGCGGCCCTGCTCGTCCCAGGCGTGGTAGAGGCTGGCGCCCGTGCGGCCGTCCTCCGGGTAGAGGTTGTACGCCTGCCAGGTGATGTCCGGCAGGACCAGCAGGAGATCGGCCGGGTGGTCGTCGCGGACCGTGAACGGGATGTGGGAGCGGTATCCGTCGACGGTGGTGAGCACAGCGACGTAGGCGCCGATCGACCAGTAGGTGGGGATCTGCAGCCGCCAGGACTGCCACCAGTGGTGGCAGGAGACCGTGCGGTCGGCGGTGAGCGGGGCTGGCTGGACGATGCCGGAGAGCCGGGGGCTCGTGGTGATCTTGGCGGCGCCGTCGCCCCCGTAGTGACCGATGCGGTAGATGTCCACGGAGAACTGCTGGGGCGGGTCCACGGTGATGTGGAAGTCGATCGCCTCTCCGGGGGCCGCGGCGCCCGTGGAGGTGAAGCCCTTGATCTGGCGGTGCACATCGTCGGCCGTGCGGGTGCCGCCGTCGGTGGAGCTGCGGGCCAGCGTGGGGTCCACGTACCAGGGGACGACATGTCCGGTGTCGTCGAAGTAGTTCTCACTGCCGCGCAGCCAGGGCAGCGGGCCCTGCCCGAAGGGGTCGGAGACGGCGTGCGCGAGGGCACCCGACTCCCATCGACGAATCTGCTCCGCCCCCATACCGCTTCCCTCCCTCTAGTCCCCCCGACACGACAGTGAGACAAAGTTGATCGTCACCGGGGATCAACGGCGATCATCACCGTCCGTGCGTCATCGGTGCGCCAACAGTGATGCGCCGACTGTCAGCGTCGATCCCCAGCACATCACATAACGCATGCACTCCGTCACCGTTCGTCGCTAATTGACGTGAACGGAACGCTTCCTTCCGGGTATTGGGGGTGCGGTGCCCCCGACGGTGCTGCCTCTGAGCAAGGTGGGGATGCTGTGGTTCAGCTCTGTGGTCGAGGCCGTCGAGGTCCGTGGTTCAGACGAGACGGACGGGTTTGTCGGTGCGTACGCCGACCGAGGCGAGCCAGGAACGCAGCGGCCCCGCATCCCCGTCCTCGACCAGGCTGAGGACGGGACTGCCCAGATCCGCCCGACGCTCGCCGCCGACCAACAGCGCGGGACCGTCGAGCCAGTCGAGTCCGGGCGCCGCACCCGCCGTGTCGACCGCGGCGCAGCAGACCATCGCCGCGACATGGTCGGCGAGCAGTTCCGTACCCGTACGGGGTGGCTGGAGCGGGAAGAGCGGAAGGAGGTCGGGGCCCCAGAAGTCCAGGACGTCCGTGCCCGAGTGAGCGACGCTCCGGGCACCCACCGGGCACGATGTGCCGCCGGCCGGGGGCTGTTGGGCCGCCGCCTCCTCACGGGCCACCGCGGCGCTGATCCCGGCCGCGAGCTCCTCGCCGCTCCCGCAGCGGCCTGCCAGATGCTCGACGACACGGGCCAGCGTGGGCACTGTGGCGTCCATGGGAAATACCGCACAGTCGGGATCGTCCGAGGAGCCGCCCTCGGGCGACGCGGGCACCGTTCCCATCGAGTCGAGGACACGGTGCAGGCGTGCGGCCTCGGTGCGCCACTTCCGGTCGACCACCTCTTCCGGATACTGCTGCCAGTCGACCGGCGACCAGTCGGGACCGGTCTCCGCCGGGCCGCCGTGGAAGAGCCGTGCCGCCAGCAGCGATGCCGCCTCGTCGGCCGCGCCCGGCTCCTCCAGGAGGTCACAGGCAGGACGCTCACCCAGCCGCGAGGTGAATCCGTCGGCAAGCCGGTCGCGACGGGAGAGCTCGGTGAGGGCGGACACGACACCCGCGTCCAGCCGGGACGGCCAGCGGCCCATCTGCCAGGCGGGCAGCGCGACGCGGGTGAGCAGCCGGTCCCAGCCCGCGTAGGCGAGGCCGACCTGCTCCTGGGCGACGATCCGCAGCCCGTAATCCACACCCTGTGCACGAACCGACGCGGCAGCGGCGACACCCCGCTCCATCTCCGCGGCATGGGTGCGACAGCTGCGCAGCAGAAGCAGGGCGACCCGGCCGACGAAGGCCCGCGGCACTCTGCGCACCCGGGACAGCGGCCCGGAAACGGGCGCGGCCGCGTCGGCAACCGCTCCGTCCAGCCCCCGTACGAAACGACGTGCTGCGGCTATGTCGGGATGCGCGGAGGGACCTGTGCCCGCGACGACCGGGGCGAGCACCGCCCGTAGCTCCGCGACCCGCATCCACCACAGGAACGGCGAACCGATGACCAGCACGGGCGCCGCCTGGACCCGACGGCGGGTCCGGACCGCAGAACGCCTTCCCGGATCCGCTCCGGGGCCTGCCGCCGGCCGCGTCGAGGGGTGTGTGCGGTCCTCCAGCCAGCTGTCGCAGTCGGGCGTGAGTGCCATCGCCGAGGGCGCGGGAACCCCGAGCCGGTCGGCGAGGTCCCTGACCAGGCGGTAGAGATCGGGGGCGGCGTCCTCCGGGAGCGGAACGGTCGGGCTGACCGCCGGCCTCGCCCGTACGATCGCGACCGCGACCACTGCGGCGAGCACGAGCACGACGACCGCGCAGGCCGTCACGGCCCAGCGCGCCGTGTCCCAGCCGCTGCCGACGGCACGGCCCTGTGCGCCCGCGACGAGCAGCACGACGGCCACCGCCGCCGGCAGGATGGCTGCGGCGGTCGCTCTGCTGCGGATGCGCAGCAGAGCGAGAGCACGGGCGCGCGCACTCTGCGCACCCAGCTCCTCACTTGTACCGGTACCGGACACGGCCGGACGTCACCCCCTCTGTCCCCGCGGCGGTGTTGTTCACTCCCCCACTGTGGCACCCGTCACCGACATCGCAATGCCAGTGAGCCAAGTGCCGGAATGCTTGCGCCGCACCTTAGTTGGGGCCTCGGCGGGCGTCATCCGGATAGCTCAGCCGTCACTCGATGGAATGGCTTTGGGTAAAGGTGCTGACACGCCGCCGTCCTTGGGGCAGCGGCGCGTCAGTGGGTGTCGACGGGGGTTCGGGGGCGGACTTGAGCCGCATCCGGGGGCGGGGGCGGGGGCGGGCAGATCGGGTGACGTACCCGGCCCCGCGCCCCGGACCAAGGCGGACCCGTACGGTCCGGAGGACTCGCGTCCAGTCCGTTCCGTTCCGGTGTCAGGCCTCCGCGGCCTTCTGGGCGATGTCCGTGCGGAACTGCGATCCGTCGAGCCGGATCCGGGCCGCCGCCGTGTAGGCACGCTCACGGGCGCCGGCGAGGTCCTTGCCTGTGGCGGTCACGGACAGCACCCGCCCGCCCGCGCTGACGATCTCGTCGCCGTCTCGCCTGGTCCCGGCATGCAGGACGTACGCATGCGGGGCATCCTGTGCCGCCACATCGTCGAGGCCGTGGATCGGGTCACCCGTGCGCGGCGTACCCGGGTAGTTGTGCGAGGCGATGACCACGGTGACGGCGGCCTCGTCGCGCCACTTGAGCGGGGGCAGCTCGTCCAGGGTGCCGTTGGCGGAGCCCAGCAGCACCCCGGCCAGCGGAGTCTTCAGACGGGCCAGGACCACCTGGGTCTCGGGGTCACCGAAACGGGCGTTGAACTCGATCACCCTGACTCCGCGCGAGGTGATCGCGAGGCCCGCGTACAGCAGCCCGGAGAACGGGGTGCCGCGGCGGCGGAGCTCGTCGACGGTCGGCTGGAGCACCGACTGCATGACCTCGTCGACCAGCTTGGGGTCGGCCCACGGGAGCGGGGAGTACGCGCCCATGCCGCCGGTGTTCGGGCCCTCGTCGTTGTCCAGGGCGCGCTTGAAGTCCTGCGCGGGCTGGAGCGGCAGCACGGTGGTGCCGTCCGTGATCGCGAAGAGGCTGACCTCGGGGCCGTCGAGAAACTCCTCGATGACCACGCGGTCGCAGGCCAGGGCGTGGGCGCGGGCCGCCTCGACATCGTCGGTGACGACGACGCCCTTGCCCGCGGCGAGACCGTCGTCCTTGACGACGTACGGGGCACCGAACGCGTCGAGGGCGGCGTCGATCTCGGCGGGGGTGGTGCAGACGTAACTGCGGGCGGTCGGGACACCTGCCCCGGCCATCACGTCCTTGGCGAACGCCTTGGAGCCCTCCAGCCGGGCCGCCTCACCGGACGGGCCGAAGCAGGGGATGCCCGCGGCACGCACGGCGTCGGCGACGCCGGCGACGAGCGGTGCCTCCGGGCCGACGACCACCAGCTCGGCGCCCAGGTCAGTGGCGAGGCGCGCGACGGCGTCGCCGTCGAGTGCGTCGACCGGGTGCAGTTCGGCCACCTCCGCGATGCCGGCGTTGCCGGGAGCGCAGTACAGAGCGGTGACGTCGGGGTCGAGGGAGAGAGAGCGGCACAGGGCGTGTTCGCGGGCGCCGCCGCCGATGACGAGGACCTTCACGGGGTGCAGCCTAGCCGCCGGGGCGCGGCGGCCTTGACGGACGCCGCTTCGTGGACAGTCCCTGAGGTGTACCGCGACCCCGTCCGGCCCGCGCTACTCGTTGGTGAACTCCTCGACGACCGTGGCGCCCAGCTCGCGGACGATCAGGTCGTGCCCGGAGAGCGCCGAGTCGACGAGGTCCGGGTCGTCCGCCTCCGGGGTGTCGTCCTCGGGAGCGACCGATCGCGGGGGTTCGGGCGCGGAGTACGACTGCGGTACGGGCTCCGCGGCAGGTGCGGCGCTCGGCTGCTGGTGCGGGGCGGGGGCGGGGCGGGGTTCGTAACTCTGCTGGGGCGCTGGGGCCGGACGCTGCGGCGCGGGCGCGGCGGCGGAGGGGCGGCCGCCACCGGTCTGCGGGGGTGCGCCCGCACCGCCCGACGGGTCGACGATCGCCTCGATCTTCCACTGTGCGTTGAACCGCTCGGCGAGGGCCTGCTTCAGCACATCCTCGCTGCCGCTGCTCGTGAAGTTGTCGCGCGCGCCCGCGTTCAGGAAGCCGATCTGCAGGGTGGTGCCGTCGAAGCCGGTGACCTGGGCGTTCTGGCTGAGCAGGATCCAGGTGAACCGGCGGCGGTTCTTCACGGCCTCCAGGATGTCCGGCCACATGTTCCGTACCTGGCCGGCGCCCTGTGTCATTCCCGGGCCCGGTCCGGCGGCGGCGGGCACCGGTGCCGCGGGAGCGGCCTGGGCCGGGGCAGTGGCCGGGGCTGCCTGCGGGACGGGCGAATGGCCGGGAGCGGAAGCGGTCGGCCAGCCACCAGGACGGCGGCCCGATTCCGGTGCGGCGGCGGTGGGCCAGGCACCGGGGCGCTGACCGCCCGCGGGAGCCGGGGCCTCGGCCGCCGGCTGCGGAGCGGCCGGAGCGACGGGGGCCATGGACTGCGCGGGTGCCGGGGGCGCTGCGGCGGATGCGGGCGGCACCGCGGGGGCGGGCTCCTCCCCCCGTACCGCCGCACGCGCGGCAGCGGGTCCGGCGCCGGGCTGCACGGCCGGGGCGACGGGGGCGGGGGCATGGGCCAGAGCCTCCGGCCCGGGTACGTACCCCATGGCGGGCCCCGAACCGGCGGTCGCGAAGGACGCACCGCGCTCCAGCCGGTCGAGCCGGGCCTGCAGCGAACGCTCGTCGTCGAAGGCCGCGGGCAGCAGCACCCGGGCGCAGATCAGCTCGACCTGGAGGCGCGGCGAGGTCGCCCCGCGCATCTCCGTAAGCCCCTCGTTGACCAGGTCGGCGGCGCGGCTCAGCTCGGCGGCACCGAAGACGGACGCCTGGGCCTGCATCCGCTCGACGACATCGGCGGGTGCGTCGATCAGGCCCTTCTCCCCGGCGTCCGGCACGGCGGCGAGGATCACCAGGTCACGCAGCCGCTCCAGGAGATCGGCGACAAAACGGCGTGGGTCGTTACCGCCCTCGATCACCCGGTCCACGACCTCGAAGGCCGCGGCCCCGTCCCCCGCCGCGAAGGCGTCCACGATCGAGTCGAGCAGTGAGCCGTCCGTATAACCGAGCAGCGAGGTCGCCATGGCGTATGTCACACCGTCGTCGCCCGCACCTGCCAGCAGCTGGTCCATCACCGACATCGAGTCACGCACGGACCCGGCCCCGGCCCGCACGACCAGCGGCAGCACGCCGTCCTCGACGTAGCTGTTCTCCTTGCCGCAGACCTCGGCGAGATATTCGCGCAGCGTCCCCGGCGGCACGAGGCGGAACGGGTAGTGATGCGTACGCGACCGGATCGTGCCGATGACCTTCTCGGGCTCGGTGGTCGCGAAGATGAACTTGAGGTGCTCCGGCGGCTCCTCGACCACCTTCAGCAGGGCGTTGAACCCCGCCGATGTGACCATGTGCGCCTCATCGATGATGTAGATCTTGTAACGACTCGACGCGGGCCCGAAGAACGCCTTCTCCCGCAGATCACGGGCGTCGTCCACGCCACCGTGCGATGCGGCGTCGATCTCGATGACATCAATCGATCCCGGCCCGTTGCGCGCGAGGTCCCGGCAGGACTGGCACTCTCCGCACGGCGTGGGCGTCGGCCCCTGCTCACAGTTCAGACAGCGGGCGAGGATGCGCGCGCTGGTCGTCTTGCCGCAGCCGCGCGGACCGCTGAACAGGTACGCGTGATTGACCCGGTTGTTCCGCAGGGCCTGCTGCAGCGGGTCAGTGACATGCTCCTGCCCGATGACCTCGGCGAACGACTCGGGGCGATAGCGGCGGTACAGCGCAAGGGACGACACACCTACGAGGTTATCCGGGCGGACCGACAACCGGCCCCGGACCGGCGAAGCGCCGCACACCCCCTGAAAACACAAGGGCCCCTCACGCACCCGCCAGAGCCAACCTACCCTTGCTGCCTTCCGGCCCTGGGGGAGTTCAGTCAGATAGCGCCACGTGAGGGGCTGACGCCCACCTTAGCCGATCCCCACCCCTGCCAGTCCACTGCCCCACCTTCCGGAACCGCCCCGGACGAGTCGGAGGGGAGCCGGAGGGGAGTCGGAGGGGAACGGGTTCGCGAGCACTCCTCAACGTCTTGTATTGTTTGCCGCGGAGGATTCGCCTAGTGGCCTAGGGCGCACGCTTGGAAAGCGTGTTGGGGGCAACCCCTCACGAGTTCGAATCTCGTATCCTCCGCCATTGCTCTCACCGGGCAATACGTCGAAGGGCCCCACCGTTCGCGGTGGGGCCCTTCGACGTTCCTGGTCTCATCTGCAGTCCAACGAGACTCTTCGGAGTCCTCCGGAAATTCGACCCAGGCAGAGCCGAGCAGACGCGGCCCAGGGCGTCAAGGTCGTTCGTACAGTGGCGCGCTCCACCTTGACGCCCTGAACCACGCCCGCTCCACGATGTGTGGGTCGAAGGCGGACGGGATGGAAGCTCATGTTCGCGGTTTGCCCTCACTGTGCCGTACCGGTGCGCCTTCTGCGGCTACGACGGCAGGATCGGCGCGGTGCCGGTCGGACTGGAGGCCGCGCACGTGCGCTGGTGGGCGTTCGACGGCCCGGACGACGTCGACAACGGAGTGTGCCTGTGCTCGCTGCACCACAAGCTCTTCGACAAGGGAGTCCTCGGCATCGGTGACGGTCACCGCATCCTGGTCTCACAACGCTTCGTCGGCCACAGCCCAGCCGCCCGCGAGCATGTCATAGCGCTCGCCGGTCGCCCGCTCATCGGACCTCAACCGGGCGCCCACCCCGTCGCAGCGATGCACCGCTCCTGGCACGCCAGCCAGGTCTTCCACAGCAGCCCACGCCCCGCCACCGCCGCGTGATCCGAGTCGTCGACCATGCGACGCACTGGTAAGGAGTGTGACACCAAGAGTATGGTCTCTTGTATGGCGACGAAGAAGGTAACGGTGACGATTCCCGAGGATCTCCTGGACGAGATCCGTGCGGAGGCGGCAGAGCGGGGCCTGTCGGCGTACGTCGCCGAGGCGCTGCGCTTCAAACGGGACCGAGACCGCCTTGGGGAACTGGTCGACTGGCTGCAGGCAGAACACGGCCCCGTCACCGAGGACGAGCGTGCGGCAGCCCTCGACGAGTTGGAGGATCTCGACGCCGAACACGAGCGGCGCCGCGCCACAGGACAGCACAACGCCGGAGAGGCGGCGTGAAGAAGCGGGGCGCTGAGCAGAGGCAGCGGCCCCTGCGCGTCTTCGTACTCGACTGCGAAGCCCTGTCCCTGGCCGTGCGCGGCGATCGGAAGATGATCGCCTGGCTCGATCTCGCGGCCCGGGGCGAGGCCGAGGTGGTGACGTCTCCCATGACGCTGGTCGAGGCGTACGACGGCAGAACCACCGAGCAGCGTTGGGACTGGGTACTCTCCCGGCTCAAGGTCGCCGACATCGGAAAGGACGAGGCCCGCCAGGCCCGACGCCTCCTGGCCGATGCCAAGCTGCACGGTCACAAGTACGCAATCGATGCCGTGCTCGCTGTCATCGCACGCCAGCAGAAGGGGCAGGTCACCGTCTTTACCTCGGACGTGGACGACCTGGAGAGGCTAGTCCCGGACACGATCGTCGTCAGGAAGGTATGACCCGGCGCCCTGGTCTCAGTTCTGGTCTCATTCACCCCCGTCCAGCAGCGTCCACCACCTGCCCGGTGGCCCACTCCGCTTCAGGTCAGGACGCAACCGAGAGGCGCCGAGCCCCCAGACGAACATTTGGAAAGCGTGTTGGGGGCAACCCTTCGACGTATTGCCGAGGGGTTGCCGCATGCCGGTCTCCACGTACCCTCCGACTCGTACAACACCTTGGCCTCGCCGCCCGACAGCGGCAATGCGGCTGCGGCGAAGCCTCCGTACCCGTCTACGCCTGTGCACCGTCCACGCGATTCCTGTTGAACACCGCCAGGTGTCCGTACTCGGCGCGTGTCACGGCGCCGGAACCCGACGGCAGCGCACCCAGGCCGGCATCGACCGCGACGCTGTCCGGGAAGGGCTCGGACGGCCAGGCGCGCTCAAGGATGAGCGAGTCCCAGGCGTCGCGGGAGCTGCGCCCCGTACGGTCGAGGACGAAACCCTGGCAGTCGTCACGGAATTCGTCCAAGGCCCGCACCAGCGCGGCCACCACCTCCTCGCGCTCCGGCTCCTGCAGGTGTGCGATGTCGTAGACCACCACCGTCGTGGTGTCGTCGAGCCGACGCACCCGAACGATCGTGTAGGTGTCCAGAGCGAGCCACAGGTGGAGTTCGAACTCGCCGTCACCAGGGCCGGCCAGCACCTCGGCCATACCGGGCACGTCACGTACGGGCAGGGAGTCCGAACCGCCCTTACCGGCACGGGCGAGGAATATGTCCTCGGTGAGCAGATGGCGGGTGTTCAGCCCAGCGGATTCCAGCGCTCCCAGCAGTCGGCCCCAGCTCTGCGAAGTCAGATCCGACAGGTACCAGGAGAAGAACCCTCCCCGGCCTTCCTCGCGGTTCGCCCCCTCACCAAAAGCGGAGGGGCCGAAAAGATCGTCCACGATCTCCACGTGGCGCGCGCTCGAAACTTTGGGAGGCGTGTAATTCGCGGCACGGACAGCCGCCAGAAAATCTTCCGGCAATTCCACATGATATCGGCGGATATAATACTGGAGTTCGAGAGGCCATACCCATGTGCCATCAGTGATGAGCGATCCAGCCCCAGCAACAAATTCCTCATCATCCGAAATCACATCGAGGTCCGCCCCCATCGTGGTGTAAATCTCGCGACATGACGACATGTATTCCAGGGTCTGCGCCTCATCGAACAACGCATGAGACCGAACGTCGTCATGAATGGACGGAGCCGATCCATCCGGGTTCTGAGAATTGAACTCTCTATAGAACCCGACTCGCCTAATCACTGTACCTCCACTGTTCGTTCCCATTACTTGGCCATCGGCAGGTACGTACGCCAATACCCACCATCGCCAATCTCCGGTGTCTGCCCCAAACCCTTCTCAGCAGAGGTTCCCACTTTATTGGTCGGCGCCGTCACGGGCACTCCCAGGTCGTTGGCCACACTCTGAGCGAGCGGAAGCTCCACGGAGTTCGGTGCGGAATAACCGGAGTGGCACGAGATCAGACGCACCGGGCCGCCATCATAATTCGGATTACTGCGGATAGCATCCGAAATATGGGCCGGGTGCACCTTGAAATGTTGGAAAGCGTGTTGGGGGGCAACCCCTCACGAGTTCGAATCCCGTATTCTCCGCCATTGCTCTCACCGGGCAATACGTCGAAGGGCCCCACCGCTTGCGGTGGGGCCCTTCGACGTTCCTGGTCTCAACTTGATGTTTAACCCGACGTTGTCGTTCGGGAAGGAGGTCGATGCCGATGCGACCGCAAGAGCCGGGGGAGACATGGGCGCCCCTCGGGTCGGCACCGCTCAGTGGACATCGGTCGGTGGGTCGTGGCGGGTCCCGCGCCGGCGCTCCGCGAGCGCCTGTTCGAGCTGCTCCTGTGCTCGCCGTTCGATGCCCTCACTGTCGTGCAGCAGTTCGTCCATCTCCGTCGCTGTGGGCCGGGCAGGCGGCGAACTCTCGTCGGTGAGGCGTTCGTAGAGCCATGCACAGGCCCGGCTTTCGTCGGCGAAGGTCTCCAGTACCTCGCGTCTGCCGCGCTCGTGGACTCCCACGATCCACTCGCCCTCGCGCTGAGCCAGGTAGTAGCCCTCAAGCGGAGGGTGGCCGCCCGGGCAGCCGGGGATCTCGTAGTGGGCATCGGGAACTCCGGCTGCCCGCAGCGCCTCGCACAGTTGGTGACGGTCCACGGAACCAGTCTCCCATCCGGGGCGATCTGTACGAGGCATGCGGCAGCCGTCGCAGCCGGGAAGCTAAGAGGTCGCGAGCCGCACCAAGGTCCCGTTGCGCACCAGGTCCAGCACGGAGGTGCGCGGAATGTTCGGGCAGTACGAGCTGGACGTCACGTACTGGACGCCCAGGCCGGGCTGCTCGAACGCCGGGGCGATCGGTCCCGCACACACCGTGACGTCCCTGGTCACCCGGTACAGGTAGTAGTTGTACGGGTGGCGCGGATCGGCGGTGTTGAGGCTGGACGGCGGGATGCTCCGCTTCCCGTACTTGGTGCCGGCGGGTGCCAGGTAGCGGCCTGCCTCATTACCGAAGCGGTCGACCTTCTGACCCGCGTGGAGCAAGAGTTCGGCGGCGATCGGCTGCCCCTGGGGGTCCTTCACGTAACCGTCGGCGTCCGGGTAGCGCCAGTCGCCCTGGCCGGTGTCGGCAGCCGGGTCCCACCACCGGTTCAGGAACTGGGTCGCGGTGAGGCGGCCGAGGCGCTGGTAGCGGTCGAGGGTGTTCGCCACCAGCCCACGGGTCGGCAGCTTCTTCGGGCCGAGCCGCCAGTCGTCGCAGAAGTAGTCAGAGCGCAGGGCGTACGGAATGGGATCCGGTACCAGGCCCCGGCAGACCTGTGGCCGGTGCGAGTCATCGGCGACCGTTGCGGCGGGTGCCGCCTGGGCGGCCGGAGCGCCGAGAAACAGCGAGCCCAGCAGGGCAGCCGCGGCGGCAAGCCCGGCACCCCGTCGTGGTGATGTCACTACAACTCCTGGTGATCGTGTCTGGGGACGCCGTCACCGTGCGGGGTGGCGCGGGAAAGGGGCCGTGCGGACCAGTCCCGGAAGGACGAATGACGACGTGCGGAAGATCACTCAAACCACAGGGGAGAGTGAGAGGGAGTGACGGCGCGGGTGATGCGCCCGAATGAGTGCGCGCCGCCTCCCAATGGGCCATGACCGCCGCGCGTGCGGGGCCGTACCCGTCGGTGGACCGGCGTCAGCCAGGTTGCGGGCGCCGATGCGCCCCCAAGGATCGCGACATCAAGACCCGCGACATCAGTTGCGATAGTTGATATCTCAGGAGGTGCCCGGATGAGCCGAACAGTGATCGACCTCGACGACGAACTACTGACCGCCGTGGCTCAGGCGCTGGGGACCAGCACCAAGAAGGAGACGGTCAACACCGCTCTGCGCGAGGTGCTCGAGAACCGCCGACGGGCCCTGGCTCTCACCCGACTGCGCGCGGCAGCGGACGAAGGGGGCTTCGATCTGGACCTCTTCACGGACAAGAGGGACTACCGGCGATGAGCGCGGCCCAGTTCCTGATCGACACCAGCGCGCTCGCCCGATTCCTTCATGGCGACGCCGAACAGTACGGATGGGACCAGGCCGCCACGGCAGGACTCATCGCAACCTGCCCGATCACCGAGCTGGAGTTCTTCCGCAGCGCCCGCTCCGCCGCAGACCGTACACGCGGCATCGACGACATGCGGCTGCTGTTCGGCTGGGCGCCCGTCGATGACCGTTCGTACGACCGCGCCTGGCAGGTTCAGGGGCTGCTCACCCAGCGCGGTCAGCACCGCAGTGCGGGGGCTGTGGACCTCGTCGTTGCCGCCACCGCAGAACTCCAGGGTCTGACCCTCCTGCACCGCGACCACGACTTCGAATGCATCGCCGCCGTCACCGGTCAAGCTATGCAGTGGTACGGCCCGGAGGCCGGTAAATGAACGAGCGCCCGGTCTCAGTTCCGGTCTCATTCGCAGGCACCCGTACGACGCTGCCGCAGGAAGCGTTCCCATGTCGGGGCGGTCGCGGACGGGTCGTAAGGGAACGGGACGGAGACGAGATCGAAGAAGCCGGGCGTGTGCGGCAGCAGCGCCCGGTCCCGAATGCGAAGCAGGCCGTTCTCACCGGCCACGATCGGGCTGCTGTCCCTGCCTGCCGCGTCCTGCGGCGATGCGCAAGGGCCGGCCTGGTCGCCTCTACGACCTGGCCCCTTCCCTTGTGGCCAGGCTGATGTGTCCCTGTAGTACTGGTCAGCCGTGCATCGCGGTGCTGTAGACGTACAGGGCGATCACACCGGCGACGCAGGCAAGGATCACCCATGAACCGAAACTGGTGTGTTTCCCACTGCCTTTGGGCCGCGCGGCCTTCCCGGACCGCTTGGACCGCCCGGGCGCTGCCCGTCCCGGCGCGACCGGCGCCACATCGGCCGCCGCCTCGGCGAGCAGGCGACGGCAGGTCGCGGCGAGCATGCCTGTACCGGCGGAGAGGGGCACCACGGCCTCCGAACGCGCCGGAGCGGTGGTGCCGCCGTCCAGGATGCGCCCCGCGCGTACGAGGACCTCGTCCCGGCCGCCCGCCGGAGCGAGGCTGATCCACCGCCGTACATGCTCACCCCGGATGACCACACCGCCGGACCGCTCCCGGTACACGGTGTGTTCCCGCCACAATATCCCCGCCAACTCCCCGGCGGTGTCCCTCAGTTGTGCGCTCACAACCCCTCCCCCTCCACCCCGCGGCGAATCGAACAAGCATCGCACTCTAGCGGCAGGCGCAGAGCGGGGGTCCAACAGTCCCCCCAGCGGCCGTGCCCGCCCCCCGGGCATGGATCCAGTACTACGGGGACACATCAGCCTGGCCACACGGGAAGAGACCAGGAGGTGGCGGCCTTGCGCATCGCCGCAGGTCGCAACCAGATGTGTCCATGTAGTACTGGCCAGTTCGACCGACTACCGCGAGTGTGGTGGCGGGCGGGACGACGGAGTCGCTGACGGGAGCGGTCGGCCAACCTCCGGTCAGGAAGTGCGCATGCGCGTCTTGCCGGACCTGTATGCCCAGGTCAAAGGCTCGTAGTGGCGATACGTGGACCGGTCTTGAAAACCGCCATGGCACGGGCCCCGGACCGAGTCCCCACGCTCAGCCTGAGAGCCTGTCGGGTGACCTTCGATCGGATAGCGGACGCGGTCTGGTGCGTGCGATTCCAAGGCGCCGGGATGTCCTCGGATGGGGCCTCCCCTGCTCGAACGAAGTTGAGAGCTTGGGGAAGGAGCTACTAGGGCATTTCGGCAACGCGGGAAGCGTGCGTGCCAGGGCGTGGCTGCCCGGTCAGAGGTCATCCGACAGGCTCTGAGCCGCTGCCGGCCGATGTTCCGACCGTCTGCTTCGGTGGCGCTCCTGAGCGTGCACCCGTGCCTCACGCATACGCCCGCCGCACGGGCGCCGGACCGCCGCTCCGGGCCTGGATCCCTCGATCAGCGGACCGGCCCCATGACTCCGGTCCGGCTCCTGTTCGGCTCCTGTTCGGCTCCTGTCAGATTCCTGTCAGGTTCCCGAGGTGGGACAACCGGTGACGACACGTCGCCCTCTCCCCGGTGCGGGGTGGTGCTCCTGGGATTCCTGGGGCGCTGAAGCACGACCAACGACGAGGAGACACCATCGTGAGACAGGTCTCACGCACGCTGACGGCTGCCTTGGCGGCCGTGGCACTGGCGGCGGGTGTGCCAGGGCCGGCGCATGCGCAGCCGGCCGCCGACTCCATACCCGGCGCGCCGCCGGGCGCCTCCGGGGAGCAGCTACCGGAAGGGTGGCGCGTCGAGGGCGGGGAGCTGATCTGGAGCTCGCCCGAGCCCGTGGGCATGGGTGGCGCCCTGGTCGAGTTCCGCTCGGGGGAGCGGACCCTCGGCGTTCCGAAGCCCTCCCCCGACCAACGCACCTTCCGGCTCCGCCTCGACGGGGCGAGGGTCGGACCGGTGAGCGAACTCCAGGCGGTCGCCGGTTCGCGGCGGCTGGACGCCGCAGGGGCCGGCCAGGCACCCGGTAAGCGGCGCTTGTCGGCCGCGGCGGCGCCCCAGGCCCCGTTCCCCGCCAACCCGGTCGACCCCGGTGTCGCCGGTAAGTACCACACCACCAGCGGTGAGTACTCCCTGAAGTCGGTGAAGCTGCCGGGCTACGCCGAGCCTGTGGAGATGCGCGCCACGGTCGTCGGCCCGACGGACGCGCCGGGGAAGCGACCGCTGGCGCTCTTCGTCCACGGCCGCAGTGCCACCTGCTACGAGCCCGGCAAGAACAGCGCGGGCATGGAGTGGCCGTGCAAGCCGGGCAACAAGGAAATCCCGAGCTACCGCGGCTTTCTGCACGACCAGAAGCTCCTGGCATCCCAGGGCTATGTGACGGTCTCCATCTCCGCGAACGGTGTCAACGCGCAGGACGGCCGCGCGGCCGACTTCGGGGCGCAGGCCCGTTCGTCCCTGGTGCGCCAGCACCTCGCCCGCTGGGCGGAGTGGGGCGCGAACCCCGCGAAGGCCCCCGAGGCCGTGCGCGCGACGGAGCCCGCGGACCTCTCGAAGGTGCTCCTGGTCGGCCACTCCCGGGGCGGCGAGGGCGTCAACCGGGCGGCTCTCGACAGCATCTCCCCGCCGCCGCCCGCCGAGGACGGCTACCGGGGGCCGGTGGGCTGGCGGATCCGCGGCACCGTCCTGATCGGCCCCACCAACTTCGGCCAGAACCCCACGCCCGACGTGCCCTCCATGACCCTCCTGCCGGGCTGTGACGGCGATGTGAGCAACCTCCAGGGCCAGATCTACCTCGACGGCACCCGGGGCATCGGCCAGGGCACGGCGCTGCACAGCGCGGTGTACATGGTCGGCGCCAACCACAACTTCTTCAACACGGAGTGGACGCCCGGCCAGGCCGAGGGCCCGGCCGCCGACGACTTCTGGGACGACAAGGCCAACCCGGACCCGGTCTGCTCGGCACGGGCCGAGACCCGGCTGAGCGCCAAGCAGCAGCAGACGGCGGGCGCCACCTATATCGCCGCCGCCGCGCGGCTCTTCCTCGCGGGCGACGACCGGGTCCGCCCGCTGCTCGACGGCTCCGACCGGCGCGCGCCCTCGGCCGGCCCCGCCCGGGTGCTGACCCACGCCGTCGGCGGCAACCGCACCCCGGCGATCCGGCCCGACGACCCGCTCTCGGTGACGAACGGGCGCGTGTGCCAGCAGGTCACGACGAGCGCCGCCCAGGCCTGCCGGCCGGACTCCGCCCCCGGTGCGTCGCCGCACTTCGCGTCCTGGGCGGACACCACCAATGAACCGGGCCGCAACGCGGTCACGGCCCGCTGGACCACGCCGGGCACCCCGGTCCGGCTGACGCCGGAGCGCGCCTTCTCGCTGGCGGGCTCCGACGCGCTCGCCCTGCGGGTGATGGTGCCGCCGAACACCCGGGGCACCCGGCTCGACGTCGCCCTCACCGACGCCTCCGGCAAGCGGGTGGGGCTCGGTCAGGTCACCGTCGACGGCCTCCCCGGCTCCGACTCGACGGCCGCGTACTGGGCGCGTGAGGTCCGCGTCCCGCTGAAGGCCGCCGTCAGCGCCGGTGTCGACCTGAAGCGGGCGCGGTCGCTGGAGCTCACCCCGCGCAGCAGCTCCGGCGAGTTCTGGCTGATGGACGCCTGGGGCTGGCGCCCCGGCACCCCGGCGGTACGCCCCGTCGCACTCTCGCGTGTCGACATCGGCAAGCTGACGGTCAAGGAGGGCGACTCCGGCACCCGCACCTACAACGTGCCCGTCCAGGTCACCGGCAAGGGCACCGGCGTGATCAAGCTCGCCGTCCGCGACCCGGAGACCCACGAGTCCACCGTCCGCACCGTAACGGTTAAGGCCGGTGGCTCCGTGGACGTGCCGATCACGGTCGAGGGCAATTCCCGCTTCAACTACGACCTCAGCCACGAGGTCGCTGCCAAGGCCGTGCGCGGCACGGCGGTCGGCGGCGCCTTCGGGGGCGTGCTCGTCGAGAACGACGACCCCATGCCCACGGTCAGCGTGACCCCGGTCGCCGACTCGGTCACCGAAGGCCAGAAGCTCACCTGGAAGGTGGAGCTCTCTCAGCCCGCCGACGTCAACATCGAGACGCGGTTCGACCTCCTGCCGGTGCACGAGGGCACGGAGCTGTCCACGAAGGACGTCGACGAGGAGTGGCTCTCCAGTCTCGGCGAGGCCGCAGACCCGGAGCGGCCCCTGTCCACGAACAGCCCCTCCCTCTGGGTGTCCGTCCGCAAGGGCGAGACGAGCACCGAAGTGTCCGTGCCCACGATCGCCGACGCGCTGACCGAGTCGGAGGAGTCCCTGCGGATGCAGGTGAACATCCTCAAGGAGAACGATTGGCTGGAGGGCCCTCTCCTCACGGGGAAGGTCACGGACGCGCGCCGGGGCTGACACCCGGGGACCAGACGTCCCACGCTGACGGTGCCTGAGCGCACCACCTGGACGATGGCACCGGCCCCCGACACGGGGGCCGGTGCCATCGGCGTGAGGGGGCCACGCGGGGGCCACGGAAACCCGCTTCCGGCGGCGGCCCCTGCCGAGCCCGGGGGTCCTACGCGTCGGCGAGCAGTGGGTCGTAAGCGGTCGAGCGCCGGCGGCCCGACATGAAGGAGAGAAAGTCCTTCACGAACGCGCTGCGGGAGTACCTCGCGTCGGCGTCTGCCACCGTGCGCCGGAACCCGGTCCGGAACAGGGCCCGGTACTCGTCCGCGTCGATGAACTGGTTGCCGTCCGCGTCGGTGACGTCGAAGAGCACTTCGGCGACCCTGATCAGCGCGGGCCCGGCGAGGGAGGGGACGGCGGCGGCGTACTCCTCCTTGCTGATGCGGCCGTCACCGTCGATGTCGAGGGCAGCCTGGAGTTCCCTCCACCACTCGGCATACGCGTGGTAGAGCCTGGTCTCCTCCGGTTCGTCCAGATCGAGGCGGGAGGACAACTCCCGTGCCATGGCGGCGAGATCGGGCCAGTCCAGGTAGCCGTCGCCGGTCTGGTCCAGCACCGCGGTGAAGAATTCGTCAGCGCTCCGCTGCGACCCGGTTCCCTCGGCGGGACCGTGCTGCACGGCAAACGGCGTGACCAGCCGGAACAGGGCGCCGGCCTGCTTCATCCGGCCGCGCAGCGCGGTGAGCGTCGCGGCTTGAGGGGCGTCGCTGTCCAAGGACAGGTGGAGCAGGCTGGTGAGGCCCTCGGCCCGGAGCCAGTTGTCGGGCAGGAAGCGCGCCAGGCCGACGGCCACGTAGACGCTTTGCATCAGCGTCTGGGCGCCAGGAATTTCGGGCAGACCCGCCCGTCGGCGGAAAGGCTCGGGGAGGGACGCCACCGTGATCGTGCCGATGACCGGGCCTGCGAGCGCGCGGCCCGCCGCCCATACGGTGGGCAGGCCGTCCAGCAGGGGCGGCGCCGGGAGATGGTCGAAGAGCTTGTAGAGGATGATGCGCAGCGCCTCCGTGTCCTCCAGTTCCTCCTGGACCATGTGGTCGTAGTACTGCCAGAACTCCTGCAACGTGGGCGGCAGATGGCCGGCCCCATCCCCCAAGGCCGCGAGGAATGCCTGGTATTCGGCGTAGAGCCGTTCCATGGAGGTCTGGTCGAGCGGCTGCCCGCTCAGTCGGCACATGGTGACGGAGCTCTCGAAGAGGGTCGCGACCACCCAGGCGCGGACCTGGGGGTCCATCGCGTCGTAGGGCCGGTCCTGTGCGTCGGTGCCGCTCAGCCGCGCGTGCAGGCGGTTGAGCCGCCCCGCTTCCCTCTGCCGCTCGTGATCGTCGGCGCCGAACATGCGCTGCAGGCTCACGAGGGTGTTGCGCAGCCGTCGCCACGGGTGCGCGACGAACGTCGAGTTGTCCATCAGGGCCGCGCCGATCTGCGGGTGGGCGGCCTCCAGTACCGTGGCCCTGACCATGGCGAGTGCCCAGCGCGGATCGTTGAAGAACCGGTGGAACTGCGAGTCGGGGCCGAACAGGGATCCGGACTGTGCTTCGGGGGTCGGCCGCGCGGGGTCACCGTGGTGATCGGTGTCTCCGGAACGCGTGCGCCTGGGGCGGCTGCTGCCTGTGTCCGTCACGGGTGAGGTTCTCCGTTCGCGTGCGGCGTCACACCGCCGAAGCGGCGATTGCGTTGCTGGTAGGCGTGCAGGCACTCCAAGAAGTGCGGCGCACGGAAGTCGGGCCAGAGCACCGGCGGGAAGATCCACTCGGCGTAGGCCACCTGCCAGAGCATGAAGTTGGAGATCCGCTGTTCGCCGGACGTCCGGATGACGAGGTCCACATCGGGCGTGTCGGAAAAGGGCAGGTGAGCGGCGAAATGCTGCTCGTCGACGGCATCGGCCGGTACCCCGCTGCGGATGAGGGACCGTGCCGCCTCGACGATGTCCCTGCGTCCGCCGTGGTCGAACGCCACGGTCAGCGTCATGCCTCGGTTCGTGTTGGTCAGCGTCATCAGGTCGGCGAAGTCCCGGGCCAGCGGCCCGGGGATCCTCGGGTCCGCCACTCCGAGGAACCGGCAGCGGATGCCGCGCGCGTGCAGCAACGGGGCGTGTTTGCGTACTACGCGGCGCACCAGTCGCATCAGGAAGTCGATCTCGCTGCTCGGGCGTCGCCAGTTCTCGGTGGAGAACGCGTACAGGCTCAGCCACTCCACTCCCGACGTCCGCGCCGCCTCGATGACGTCGATCACCGTTGTTTCCGCTGCCCGGTGACCCGATGTACGCGGTAAGGACCGCCGTGCCGCCCACCGGCCGTTCCCGTCCATCACGCACGCGACATGGCGCGGCACACCCCTGTGCCGGTCCTCACCGGTTGGGCGACGCGGAGGTGTATGGGCCGACGACGAGGCAGATGTGCCTCCCACTCGTTCAACCGTCATCCGTGCTCACCCGGCTGCCGCACCACAGTCCCCCTCCGCTTCGCACCCACCCGCTGGTCGCAGCGCCTCCTGGCCGCAAGGCTCTGCCGCAGTGGGTCCGGACGGCGCCCCGTTGTGTCCGGACTCTGCTGAGCGCGTTGCGCATCCGCCGGAAGCCTGTCGAGGCTGCGGACGGGTTTCGCTCCCGCAGACGGCGGACCGGCCTGCTCCGCGGACGGTCCCGGGGGATCCTCCGCCGCAGCACCACTCAGATCGACACTCAGCAGAGTGCCGGTGCCCGGCCCCGGACACATCGCAATCTCCACATATTCACCTGTAGTACGTCAGTCCGCTTTAACGACCTCGTGCTCGCGCCTTGACCGGAATCGGGTAGGGCCGGACGCTTCGGCACCGCCGGCACCCGACTCCGCTGTTTCAAGCCGACCCGGTTCCAACGACAAGACCCCACGGCGGCGTCGAAGGCTCGACCGGCATTCACCTGATCGATCTGCCCATGCTCCGCGGGCAAAGGAGGGGAAGCCGGGCAATACGTCGCAGGCCCTTACCGCGAGGGCGCTTTCCAGGGGCCTTCGACGTTCTCCGGGCCGGTTTCCGTCCCGGTCGAGTTCTGCGGAACCGCCGGCGGCTTCTGCCGGTGCGGGGCCTGATACCCGGCCGACACAAATCCGCGCGGTGCTGGATGCACGGTCCTGATCAGCTGGATGCGGTCCTCTCACAGGCTGGGACACGTACGCGGTTCCTCGTGTACGTCGGGCTGTGAGAGGTGGTTGTCGGTGGATGCTCGTCGGATACGCGCTGCTGCGCCGGGCGGGGAGGAGCGGGCCGGGCGGGCCCGTCGTGGCGCGGTGTGGGCTTCGGCCGCGGTGCTTGCCGTGGTCGCGACCGGCGGCTGGCTGGGGCTCACCGGTGGCGGTCGGGGCGACGGCTCCGCGCCGGTCTCCGAGGCGGCGGCCGTGGCGGGCCGGCTGGAGCTGCCGTGGCCGCAGGAGGGCCAGACGAGCATCGAGGTGGAGGGCGTCGGCAGCCTGGGCAGCAAGGGCGGACAGGAGCCGGTACCGATCGCGAGCGTCACCAAGGTGATGACCGCGTACGTGATCCTCCAGGAGCATCCGCTCAAGGACGGGGAGAAGGGGCCGGAGATCACGGTCGACGAGGCCGCCGCACAGGAGGCCCACTCGCTCAGCGAGTCCAGCGCCCCGGTCCGCGAGGGGCAGCGGCTCACCCAGCGCAAGCTCCTGGAGCTGTTGCTGCTTCCGTCCGGCAACAACGTCGCCCGGCTGCTGGCCCGTTGGGACGCGGGAAGCCAGGAGGCATTCGTGGCGAAAATGAGCCGCGCGGCCGCCGGGCCGGGGATGACCCGGACCACGTACACCGGGGCCAGCGGTCTTGAGGCCACCACCAGGAGCACCGCCGACGACCAGCTCAAGCTCGCCCGCCAGGTCATGAAGGACCCGGTGCTCCGCGCGGTTGTCGCCATGCGCGAAACAACCGTCCCCGGGGTGCCCGGCACGATCAGCAACTCCAACCAGCTGCTTGAGAAGCCCGGGGTGATCGGGCTCAAGACGGGTTCGGGCACCGCCGCCGGCGGCAATCTCATGTGGGCCGTCGAGGTGAAGTCCGGCACAGCACGGCATCTCGTGCTCGGTGTCGTGCTTGGACAGCGCGCCAACACCACGCCCGCCGAGGGCCTCCGGGCCGCCCTGGAGAACAGTGGCCGGCTGGTCGACGCCGTGCAGAGGGACCTTCCCGCTGCTCTCGCCCCTCGCGGTGGCAAGCCGGTGCGGGCGTGACCGCGCTGGTCGAGCGCACGGGCCGCGAGACCGGAGCGCGACCGGGAACCGGCGTGGGCGGCACGGGCACTTGGCGGCGCGGGCGGCTGATCGCCGCAGCCGCCGTGCTGTCCGCGCTGGTCATGGTCGGGCACACCCGGATGCCGAACGGGTTCGGCAACCCCGGCAGTCTCCTTGAGACGTTCCTGCCCTGGCTCGGGGTGAGCGTGCCCGTGATGCTGGCGCTGGCGGCGGTGCGGCGGTCGGCAACCGCCGGTGTCGCGGTGCTGCTTCCGGCCGTCGTCTGGTGCTCCCTGTTCGGCGGCCTGCTCATGGACAAGCGGTCCGCCGGCGGGGATCTGACCGTGGTCAGCCACAACGTCAACGACGAGAACCCCGAACCGGCCCGGACCGCGCGTGAACTAGCCGCTTCGGGCCCTCAGTTGCTCGCCCTTGAGGAGCTGACCTCGCACACGGCACCCGCGTACGAGCGCGCCCTGGCCGACACGTATCCGTACCACTCGGTGCAGGGCACGGTCGGGCTGTGGAGCAAGTACCCGCTGCGGGATGTGGAGCCGGTCGCGATCATGCCGTGGACCCGTGCCCTGCGGGCCACGGCCGATACCCCGAAGGGGCCCGTCGCCGTCTATGCCGCCCACCTCGCGTCGGTACGGGTGCTCCCGAGCGTGGGCTTCACCACGGCGAGGCGCAACGAGGCGGCCGTGAAGCTGGCCGATGCCGTACGAGCCGAACTGCTGCCCCGGGTCGTGGTGGTGGGCGACTTCAACAGCACGACCGACGACCGCGCGCTGCGGCCGGTGACCTCTCAGCTACGGTCGGCCCAGGAGGAGGCCGGTGACGGCTTCGGCTTCAGCTGGCCCGCGTCGTTCCCGGTGGCCCGGATCGACCAGATCCTGGTGAAGGGCGTCACACCGGTCTCGTCCCGGATCCTGCCGCCCACCGGGAGCGACCACCTGCCGGTCGCGGCCGATCTGCGCCTGTGAGGGGGCGGGCGGTGGTCACCACCTTGCACAGCGGGATACTCTCGGGCATTTCGGTACCGATCAACCTTCAGGTGACGTGATGCAGCAGCACGACCGTGACGCGGCGGGACAGCGGGACGGCAGCCCCACCGGCCCCGCCCCTGCCTCCGCCCCCGTCTCCATCCCGGATTCCGTCCACGTACTGCTGGTCGAGGACGATGAAGCGATCCGCAGGTCCGTCGGGATGGTGCTGGACCGCTACGGATATCAGGTGTCGGCGGCGCCCGACGGCCTGACGGGCCTTGAGATGTTCCGGGAAGGACAGTACGACCTGCTGCTGCTCGACATCATGCTGCCGCACCTCGACGGCATCGGACTGTGCCGCAGGATCCGTGAGACGAGCCAGGCACCCATCCTGATGATGTCCGCCCGCGGCGACGCACTGGACGTGGTGGCAGGCCTGGAGGCGGGCGCCGACGACTACATCGTCAAACCGGTCGACACCACCGTTCTGCTGGCGCGGATCCGCACCCTGCTGCGCCGGGCCACCTTCACCCGGCCCCCCACAGCGGGCAGCCGCCCGGCCGACGACGGCCTGCTCACCTTCCGGAACCTCGGCGTCGACACCCGGGGCCTGGAGGTGCGCGTCGACGGCCGGCCGCTCGCGCTCACCCCGACCGAGCTACGTCTGCTGCTTGAATTCGTGGCCGCGCCGGGCGTCGCCCTGCAACGGCAGACGTTGCTGCGCAAGGTGTGGGACTACGGCTGGGACGGTGACAGCCGGGTGGTCGACCTGGCGGTGCAGCGGCTGCGCAAGAAGATCGGCGCCGGTCACATCGAGACCGTCCGCGGTTTCGGCTACAGGTTCCGGCGCTGAGATGCGACGGACGACCGGCGCCGGCGCCCGGACCGACGGCACAGCCCCCGAGGACGGCCCCAGCCGCGGGCTGCGGCGCCTCATCGACCCGAGATCCCTCCGCTGGAAGATCGCCTTCGGGGTCGCGGCAGCGGCCTGTGCCATGGCGCTGGGCATCGGGATCCTCGTTCACCGGACCACCGAAGCCCGCGACATGCACGTCGGCCGCGGCGACGCGACGCGCGCGCTGGAGTCGGCCGAAGCCGAGTTCCGGGGCACGCAGCCCGCGCGGCCGTCCCCGTCGGGGGTTCCCGGCTATCTGGTCGGCGACGACGTACCGGATGAATTGCGGGACCGGCTCGGCTCCGAGCCCGCGCCCGTGACCTGGTACGACAACCGGAAGCCGGCTCAGGGGCCGCGGATGTGGGCGGCGGGCCACGTCGACGGCACCGTGCTGGCCACCTGGGTGGACATGGGCAGCAGGCTGCGCAGTCTCCAGGCCCTGGACCGGCACATGAGATACGCGGCCCTCGCCACGCTCGCCGTCGTCGTCCCCCTCACCCTCCTCGCCGCCGAACTGGCGCTCCGGCGGCTGCGCCGGGTCGCCGGGACCGCCCGCCGCATCAAACGCGGCGACCTGGACGCCAGGACCCGAAGCCGCGGCCACGACGAGATCAGCGAAATCTCCTCCGCCGTCGACCTCATGGCGGACGCTCTGCAGGACCGGCTGCGCAACGAACAGCGCTTCACCGCCGACGTCGCCCACGAACTGCGCACCCCGCTCGCCGGCCTCGTCACCTCCGCCTCCCTCCTCCCGGAGAGCGAGGCCACCGGCCTGGTCCGCGACCGCGTCCAGGTGCTGCGCGCCCTCGTGGACGACCTCCTGGAGATCTCCCGCCTGGACGCGGGCGTCGAGCAGGCCGACGTCCAAGCGGTACCACTCGACGAGCTGGTGACGGAATCCGTACGACGCACGGGCCTGGAGACGCGGGTCACGGTGACTGGCCACCCGGTTGCCGAGACCGACCCGCGCCGCCTCGACCGCATCGTCACCAACCTGATCCTCAACGCCCACCGGCACGGCGCGACGCCGGTCGAGGTCACGGTCGGCGGCACGACCATCGCCGTCCGCGACCACGGCCCCGGCTTCCCCCCGGAACTCCTCGCCCACGGACCCCAGCGCTTCCGCACCGGAGCCGCGGAACGGGGCCACGGACACGGCCTCGGCCTCACCATCGCCCTCGGCCAGGCCCACGTCATCGGCGCCCGCCTCACTCTGGCCGACGCCACCCCCCACGGAGCCGTGGCCACACTGGAACTGCCCCGCCGAGCGGACCCACCGGCAGCCTGACCGACGGCCGGCAGAACGGCAGGCTCCCTCCCGCTGCTCCGTGGTTGCGGTTCCGGTTGCGTTCGCCCACGTACAGCACCGTTCGGAAGCCCTGCCCGCAGCTACTGCACCGCAGGTCAGAACGCTCCGGTACGTCCTCGAACCCCCGGATGAGAATGCCGGTGACATGCAGAAGGGCCCCACCGCTCGTGGTGGGGCCCTTCTGCCTTCCGTTCGTGGCTGCAGGACATGCAGTCCCCGGTAGTCCTTCTTGGTTCCACGAGCTTTCAACCGTCGCTGAAAGTTCCGGGATCGAGAGGATCTGCCGGGGGCCTGGCCAGAGCCAACGAGAGGGTCACGCAGTTCAGCGAACGTCTCCGCCGACGGTGCGGCTCACTCCGGTTTTCTGGTGTATTGAAGATTGTCCTCCCTATTTCTCCCGGGTCAAGGGTTTCCTGACTATTAGGACAAAAATTCAGATTTCGACGCCCAGGACCGCGGCCGGCCGGCGATGGTTCTTCCAGAACAGGTGGCTGTGATCCCTCGCGAAGGCCACGCGCTTCCAGGCGTTCCGAGGCCGGCGTCCGCACGTGGCCGTCTGCGCCGCGGAAGCCCGGCCAGTCCGTCAGGACCGTGCCCCGAGGCACCACCCGTGTCCGTCCCCCTCCTGCCTCCGCTCACGGCCGGCCGGCGACCCGCCCGACGCGCCGTGCTGCGCGGCCCCCGCCACCTGAACATCGCATTCGACGGATTCCACCCATAGGGGGTGTGCCCGCCATGGCTCCCACCGGGAACCGCCGACCATGATGGGCGGATGCCGACGCATGAACCGGACCGGCGCGACACCGGGCCCTCGCTGGAGCAGATCCTCGGGCTGATCGCCCCCGGAATACTCGATGTCGTCGTGGCGCCACGCGGTACCGGCGTGCCGGTGACCGATGTCGTGCTGCACGATCCCGGTGAGGAACGGGACGACAATGCCCGGGTGGCATCCGGGCTGATCCTGCTAGCCGTCGGTGTGGAGGTCGCCTCGCCCGAGGCGATCGACGTACTGCGCGACGCCGACCGGGCCGGAGCCGCGGCCGTGGTCATGCGGCGGGGCAGTCGCGGGCCGCGGGCAGTCCTGGTGGAGGCGGCCGGTCAGGGGCGTACGGCGTTGCTGACCCGGCGGCAGGGGCATGGGTGGACGGAGGTGCTCGGTCGGTTGCGGACCGCTCTGGTGCACAGCGCCCCGGCCTTTTCCGCCGCCGAATCGGCAGGCCCCGACGGAGTGGGCGGGCTCCGGCTCGGCGATCTGTCCGGGCTGGCCAATACGGTGGCGGACCTGGTCGGCGGTGCCATCACGATCGAGGATCCGCAGTCGCGGGTGCTGGCCTACTCGCGGATGGACCACGAACCCGATCCGATGCGCCGGCTGACGATCCTCGGGCAGGAGGTCCCTCGCTGGCGGGTCGACGAACTGCGCGAGAGCGGCTTCTTCCGGGCGCTGTGGAGCACCGACGACGTGGTGCGCCGGCCCGCCGACGACCGGTCCGCCGAGCGGCTGGCCATCGCCGTGCGCCACGGGTCCGAGGTGCTCGGGTCCATCTGGGCCGCCGCCGACGGCCGGCCGCTCGCCGAGGGTGCGGCGGCGGCGCTGCGCACGGCCGCCCGGGCCGCCGTACCGCATCTGTCCCATCACCGGACATGGGGCCGGGCGGCGGCCGGGGCGCGGGAGGAGGCGGTGCACGCGCTCCTGGACGGGGCCGCGCACGCGTCACAGGCCGCGCACGACGCCGGGATCGCGGCGGACCGCCCGTACGCGGTGATGGTGGCGCAGGCGTACGCCAGCCGGGCGGGCGGCGCCGCGTCCGGGGGCCGAGCCGACACCGGCGCCGAACAGCGGGTTCTGGATGTGCTCGCATTGCAGGCCGCCGCGTACCGGCCGGGGTGCGTGACCGCGCGGTCCGGGCGGCGGCTGTACGTCGTGGTCCCTGCGAGCGACGGTGAGGCCGATCCGGCGCGCACCCTGCTGGCGACGGCCCGCTCGGTGCCGCGCAGTGTGGTGTTCGCGGGCGCCGGGCCGTTGGCGGCGGACCTGTCGGGGCTGCCCGCGTCGCGGGAGGCCGCGGAGCTGGTGGTGCGGGTGCTGCGGGAGCGGGCTGCGAGGCTGCCGGTCGCGGAGGTGGAGTCGGCGGTGGCGGCGTTCGGCGAGGTGGTCGCCGACACGTCGGTGCTCCAGGTGCTCGACCGGGTCGAGCCGTTGTGGAAGTCGCTGTCGGGGCCCGTGCACGCGATGGTGGAGCACGACCACGCACACGGTACGGAGTACGGCGCGTCGGTCGCCGCCCACCTCGACGCGTTCGGCGATACGGGCACGGCCGCGCGGCGCCTGAATGTGCACCCCAACACCCTGCGGTACCGGCTGCGCCGGGCCCGGGAGCTGTTCGGCGTCGATCTGGCCGACCCGGCCGTGCGGCTCCTCGCGGACATCGGGCTGCGCATCGCGGCTCGCAGAGCGCACGGGCCGAGCAGCCGTTGATCGTTGAGCTGTCCGGTGCGACAAAGGAATCGGGCAGGCATCGTCGTGTCGGTCGAAGACGCGCCTTCCCCTCCGCGCCGAAGCTGTCCGTACAGCCGACATGACAGATGGAGGGTTGTTGTGGTTCACATGACTTCCGGTTCGGCAGCCCGCTCGGCAGTCGGGCAGCGCGGTACCCGGCGCGCGGCGGCGCTGACGCGTGCCGTCGAGGACGGACTGCTCGGTCCGCGCTCGCCCGTGGTCGGCCTGCTCGACGTGGACGGTGTGCTCGCCGCCGTCGACGCGCTGAACGAGGCGTTCCAAGGGCCCGCCCCGGTACGGCACACGTTCGCGGCCAAGGCGTGCGGACTGGTGCCCGTGCTGCGGCTGCTCGCCGAGGCCGGGATGGGCTGCGAGGTGGCCTCGCCCGGTGAACTGGAACAGGCGCTGGCGGCCGGGTTCACGTACGACCGGCTGGTCTTCGACAGCCCCGCGAAGACGGTCGAGGAGCTGGAGTTCGCCCTCACCCATGGCATCGCGATCAACCTGGACAACTTCCAGGAGATGGCCCGCGTCGACCGTCTGCTGGCCGGGCGACCGGCCGCCGGGCCGATCGGGCTGCGGGTGAACCCCCAGGTGGGGGCGGGTGCCATCGATGCGATGAGCACCGCGACGGCGACCTCGAAGTTCGGCGTCGCACTGCGCGATCCGGGGGCGGTCGACGCGGTGATCGACGCCTTCGCGCGCCGGCCGTGGCTCAACCGCCTGCACGCACACGTCGGTTCCCAGGGCTGCCCGCTGCCGCTCATCGCCGAGGGCATCCGCGTCGCGTACGAACTGGCCGAGCGCGTCAACGCACAGCTGGGCCGCGCGCAGATCACCGGACTCGACATCGGCGGCGGCCTGCCCGTCAACTTCGACAGCGAGGATGACCGCCCGACGTACGCCGACTACGTCACCGAGCTCCGCGGCGCCGTACCCGGTCTGTTCGACGGGCGCTACACCCTGATCACGGAGTTCGGCCGTTCCCTGCTGGCCAAGAGCGGAACAGTCGCAACGGTCGTGGAATACACCAAGTCCGCCGGGGGGCGGCGGATCGCGGTGACACACGCGGGGGCCCAGGTGGCCACCCGTACGGTGTTCATGCCCGATGCCTGGCCGCTGCGCGTCGGGGTGTTCGACGCCGCGGGCCGCCCCAAGCAGGGCCCGACCGAGATCGTCGACATCGCGGGCCCGTGCTGTTTCGCGGGGGACCTGACCGCGACCGGGCGCGAGCTCCCGGTCGTCGAGCCCGGCGACGTGGTGGCGCTCCACGACACCGGGGCGTACTACTTCTCGTCGCACTTCTCGTACAACTCGCTGCCGCGGCCTGCCGTGTTCGGCTACCGGACGGGCACCGACGGGCGGGTGCACTTCGCGCTCGTACGCGAGGCGCAGAGCGTGCGCGAGGTCGTCGAGGAGAGCGGCCTCGCGCAGGCGGGCGCACTGGTGGCCCTGCGCGCGGACTGATCGTCTCCGTGCCCGGGTACGCGGTCGGCGACGAGATCAATCCGAGGGGTCAGGGCCTTCGGCCGAAGAACTCGACCTCGGCGACGGCCAGTCGACGGCCGGGACCCGCTCCATACGTGGTGTCCGTCGTGAGGCGGGCCCGGACGATCTGCGAACCGTGAACGTCGAAGGTCTGCTGACCCGGCTGGTCCTTGACCCTGATCTCCTTGCTGACCCGGCTTCCGTCGGCGGAGGTGAGCAGTACGGTGATCCTGGCCGGGCGGGCCTGAGCGAGGAACTCGTCCTGCTTGGCCGACGTACCGGAGAAGACGACCAGCTTCAGCACGCGTACCGGCTGCTCGAAGTCGCACTCCAGGTACTGGCCCACACCGGTGTCGGGACCTGCGGCCGAGGGTGCCCAGTAACGATTGGTGAAACCGTCGAACGCCGCACCCGCAGGGTGGCCCGGAGCCCTGCTGGAGGCCCGGAACCGGGTGGGCGGCACCGCCTCCGGCGTCCCGGTCTCGTCCTTGGCGAAGCCGAACCAGCCGGACACGTGCGGCAGGGCGAACCAGACACCGCACGCCACCACGATCAGCACGATCGGAAGCGCCAGACCGGGGCGGCGCCACAGCCGACGCCGCGGCCGGGTACCGGCGGTGGGCGCCTGACGCGGTCGCCTTCGGAGGATCCGACGCCACCAGGGGGGCCGGACCTCGGGCGGTGGACCCGGGTCCAGGAGCAGGGCGCAGCGGATGCACAGGGTGCGGTCCGGGGCGTTCTCCGTACGGCAGTTGGGGCAGCGGATGGGTGGGGCGGTGGGTGGACCCGGAGGTGTGTTCGTGGGGCCCGGCGGTGCGTCGGGCAGTGCCTCGGGCCCCGGCACCGACTCGTCCGGCTCGTCACCGGGGCGACGCGGGGCGGCCGCGGCGACGGGGGGTGGGGGCACGGACTGGGCTTGAGACTGCCGCTGGGGTTGCAGCCGCGGCTGGGGTTGGGCTGACGGCTGGGGCTGTGGTGATGGCCGAGGCGCTGGAGCAGGGCCGACGGAGGACGCCGAGGAACCCCCGTCCGCCCCCTCCCACTCCAGGAACGCCTGGCACGACGTACAGAACTGCGCCCCCGGCGCGTTGCTCTGCCCGCACGCCTCACAGATCACGAGACCTCCAGGTCGAAGCCCACATGCGCCGGTATCTCCGTACGGATCAGCTCCTCCAGCCGCACCCGGTCGACCTGGTACGGCTGCGAGGCCCGGACCCGGACCGTCACCCACGGCCGCGGACCGCCCGGGAACTGTGTGTGCGGCGTCGACGACCACGCCGTGCCGCCGCTCTCGACGATGTCCGGCTCGATCCCGGTCTCCAGGAACACCGCCTCCGCCAGCCCACGCCTGGTACCGCGCCTGCTGTGCCGTTCGACCGCGCCCCTTACCGCCGCGCGCCGCTGCTCGACCGGGCGGTCCGCGCGGGTGTCGACGGCCACCCACTGGGCAAGCCAGGCCAGGAAGTCCTCCGGCGCGCTGCGGGGGTCGAGGTGGGCGGGCAGATTGTCGACGGAGAGCAGGACCGGGGCGAGTACGTCGTCGAGCGCCGCGAGGAACCGTTGCAGGAAGTCCTGCTCCAGATAGACCGCCGGGAGCTGCTCGATCAGCGGGTGCGGTGTCGGCAGGCCGGTCACGGCTGTGCGCATGGCGGTCAGGCCTCCCGTACCCGGAGCTGGTGCTCGAAACTGAAGACCAGTGCGTGCCGGTCCAGTGCGATCTTGGTGGTGGGTTCGCCGCGCTGCCCGGTCACGGGGTCCGCGGGGAAGAGGCGTACGTCCTCCACCAGATCCACCCCCGGTACCTGTTGCAGCACGGCGAACGCCTCGCCCGACTGGACCGGCCGGCCGAACGGCCAGCCCTCGCCGCCGGGTCCGCCGCTCAGCGGGTTGAAGTAGCTGTAGAGGGCTGCCAGCGCCTCCTCGCGTACCCGTTCCAGCACGGCACCTCTGCGGGCCTGGACCGAGGCGACCACGGTGACCCCCTGGTAGTAGGGCGGTTCGACCACCAACCGGGCGCCGATGGGCCGCCGTTCGTCCAGATGGCCCGCGATCAGAGCGAGGGTGTGCTGCGGCGGGATGAGCTCGTCGAACTGGATCCGGCCCTGCTCGTCGCTGCGTCCGGCCGGTACGACGAGCAGCCGCACCCCGCCCGCCTCGACGTCCGAGTCCCCGCCGGCGGGAATGCACTGCACTCTGGACGCGTCGGGTGCGACCTCGCGGGCCAGCAGTTCGTAGTCGTGCGGTACGACGGCCCGGTGCAGGGTCCGCAGGGTCATCGGCCCGCGTACCCGTGCGCTGTCCACCGTCTCGCCGTCGACTCCGCCGAGCGCGGGGCGCCGGTTCTCCACCCGGGCCACGTACGGGATGGCGCTGCGCAGCACCCGCAGCGTGGAGCGGGCGACGTTGCCGCGCAGTCCACCGCCGGTGCGGTACGAACGCACGCGTACGGTGGCACCCTTCGGCGGCACCGCGCCGTAGTAGCGGATGGAGCCGTCCCGTTCCCGTACCGCCGGACCGAATTCGACCCGGCCCGAGTTGGGGTCGAGCGTGATGTGCCGGTCGTCGGGTCCCGAGTGCGCGAAGTCGTCGACGCGGGTCCACTCCGTGCCCTGCGGGCCCCCCGCCGGATCCGCGACCTCGACGACGAAGTCGCCGGGCACCACCGGCGGGCGGCTCACCGTGAAGGTCTGTCCGGGCACGCCTTCGGCCGGGCCGAGCACCTCGTCGGTCACGGTCTCGGCGTGGATCGCCCCGACGGTCGCGCCGATCGTGAACGCCGTGATCCGGCGCACCACCGGAGACGCCATATAGGTGGGCTGCCCGGGGGTGGCCTCCACCAGGCGGCAGCGCAGCCAGCCGCCGGTCCGGCGCACGACGACGGCCGGGGTATGTCCCTCGGGAAGATGCAGGATCAGCTCTCCGGACCGGTTGAAGCCGCCGGTGTCGTCCTTCTCGACCTCGCAGACCGTCCAGGCACTGCCGTCCCAGGCCTCCCAGAGCAGCGGCGGCCGCAGCGGATCCACGCCGACGCCCTCGACCGCGCAGTCCAGCCGCAGCACGACGACTCCCGACGGAACGGCGGCCGACAGGCCCACATAGAGGGCGTCGCCGGGCGCCGGCGTGGTGTCGAAGCAGGGGACGGCCCGGCCGAGCGTGAGTTCCTCGGTACGGTCGACGGCGTCGCCGGACGTCGGCCAGGTGGCGAGATGGGCGAACTCGCACGGCACGACGGACAGTTCACGGCCGGTCGTGAACACGACCGCTTCCTCGGTCTCCGTACGGACGGTCGCCACCTCCGTACCGGCCCTCACCCGTACCGGTTCGGGCTGCGGCGCGGAGAGTCTGAACGTCACATCGGTGTGGGCGGCCGTGGGCGGGTGGAGCCGGACCCCGATCAGGTCGAGGAAGGTCAGATAGCTCTTCTCCGGAACCCGGTTCACCCGGTAGACGAGCTGGTCGACCATGGTCGCGAAGGCCTCGATGAGGGTCACGCCGGGGTCCGACACATTGTGGTCGGTCCACTCGGGGCAGCGCTGCTGGACGAGCCGTTTCGCCTCGTCGACCAGGCCCTGGAAGCGGCGGTCGTCCAGATGCGGACTGGGCAGCGTCACGCGCCGTCCACCTCCTCGTGCTGCGGGATCACATAGAACGGAAAGACCAGGTTCCGGGGATCGTTGGCACCCCGTACGGTGTAGCCGATGTCGATGTACAGGACCCCGTGGTCGACCTCGTCGAACCGGACGACGACCTCGGTGACCTCGATCCGGGGCTCCCACCGGTCCAGCGCCAGACGTACCTCGTACGCGAGCTGCCCGGCCGTGCCCGCGTCCGCCGGGGCGAACACGTAGTCGTTGACCGCGCAGCCGAACTCCGGGCGCATGGGCCGCTCGCCCGGCGACGTGGCCAGGATCAGCCGGATCGACTCCTCCAGCTCGTGCTCGCCACGCACCAGGGCGATGGAACCGGTGGCGTCCGTACGCGGTGGGAAGGCCCAGCCCGCGCCGATGAACTGCTGGCCCATGGACGCTCAGCCTCCGATCAGCACCGTCGGGCAACCGGACACGACGGGCGATCCGCAGGCCGCCAGGTCCCCGACGCGTGCGGCGGGCTGCCCGCCGATCAGCACCGTGGCACTGCCGGGCGGCGCGATCGCGGACGGCGGATGCACCGCGGGCGGCGGCATCGCGCACAGGTGCGGGGTGCCGACCGTGGCGGCGGGGAGGCCTCCGATGAGCACGGACGGGACACCGGGCGGCCCGACCGTGCCGGGGTGTCCGGTGGGGTCGCCGACCCGTGCGGCTGCCGCCGCGGCTGCTGACATGAAAGTCCGTTCCTCTCGCTCAGCGCGTCCGCGCCGTCAATTGATCTTCACCAGGGGTGCGTTGATGGCCAGGGAGCCGCCGCCCTTGATGTCGGTCCGCTGTGTTCCGTTGACCGCGACCTGGGCGCCGCGGACATCCACCGTGCCGCCGGTGGAGAGCTTGACCTCGCCGTTTCCGCCGTCGACCCGCACTCCGCTGCGGGACGTCAACGTGACGCTGTCGCCGCTCAGTTCGAGCGTTCCCTGCCCGCCGTCCAGCGCGACCCCGCGCGCCGCCTTGATGGACACCTTCTGCTTGGCCTCGATGTTCACGCTGCCGTCACTGTTGATCACGATCACGGTGCCCCTGCGGTCGAGATCGATCTTCAGTTTTCCGTCGCCGGTGAGCAGGCGTACGCCCTGCGGTCCGTTGGCGCCGTCCAGGAGTTCCAGCTGGTTTCCGCTCTTGGAGGCGATCGAACGCCGGTTGACCGCCCCGGTGGTCGGGTCGACCAGCTCACCTCCTGGGGCGGGGGGCGCGGCGGGCGTTGCTGCGGGTGAAGCGGCGGGCGGCGGGCCCGTGGACGGCCCGGCTCCGGCGCCCGGTCCGGAGGCACCCGCCCCGGAGGCACCCGGCCCGGACGCGCCACCGGCACTCCCGCCCGACCCGCCGCCGCTGCCCTGCGACGGCCGGTCCTTCCCGTTGTACAGACCGGCGAGGACGTACGGACGGTCCAGATGACCGTGCTCGAATCCCACCAGGACCTCGTCCCCGATCTCGGGGATGAACGCTTCGCCGCCGCTCGTCCCGCCCGACTGCGCCGTACGCGCCCAGTCGCTCGCGTACTCGTCCGACAGCCATGGAAACCGCACCTTGACCCGGCCCGAGCCCTCCGGATCATGGGTGTCCGTGACCGTCCCGCTGACCAGCCCCACGCAGCGCGACCCGCCGCCTGCCCCCGCTCCGGACCCGCCGGCCCCCGGCCCTCCACCGGTCAGCCCGAACAGCGAACGCTCCTGCTGCCCGGAGACCGTCAGCCATGTCTCGTACCCGCGCACCGGGTCGAAGACATGCCGCGACGAGGTGACCGTGTACCGCCCCTCGAAAGGCGCCCCCACCGCGTTGAGCGCCACCGCACTGCCCGCCCGCACCTCCGGGTTCCCCCGGATCACCGCCTCCAGCTCCGCGAACGATCCGGCGATCCGCTCCGCCAGGGCCTTCGCCGCCTGGTCCACCTGCGCCTGTGCCCCGTACGCCGTGTCCGTGACCACGAAACGCGCGTCGCCGAAGGGCGCGGACACCTCGGCCGCGCTCACCCCCAGCTCCAGCGTCGCCGACTTCCCCGCGGGCGCCCGCCCGACGAGCGGCTGCTTGGTCTTGATGTCCCAGCCGCGCACCTCGACCTCGGAGACCTGCTCCGCGGAGGACACCCCGGCCCGGCAGCGCAGCAGATTGCTGCCCATCTCCAGGACCAGCGGATTGCGGTCGGCCCGTGCCGAACCGTCGGGTGCGCCGCCGGCCTCCGCGGGTCTGGTGATGTGCAGCTGTCCGTCGAGTACGTACGCCTGTGCGCCCGCCTCCTCCGCGAGGTCGCGCACGAACTCCCAGTCCGTGACGTTGGGCTGGGCGATGTGTTCGAGTACGGGGCCGGCCACGTCCACCGTCCCGGGCTTCAGCCCGGCGCGCTGGGCCACCTGGGCGCAGATGTCGGCGAGCGTCATGTTCTGGTAGCTGGCCACCCGGCGTCCCCGGAACAGCCGGTGCGACTCGTCGAGCCCGCGTACGACGGTGAAGGTGCCGGTCTCGTCGAGCTCCACCTCCAGGGCGGTGACCACCCCTTTCAGCAGCGGCTTCGGTGCCGTGTCCCCGCCCGCGCGGGCCAGCAGCCGGGCCTCGCTGCCGATCTTCAGCCCGGTCTGCTCCAGCAGTACCCGGTCCGGATCGCGAAAGCGCAGGAGAAACAGGTCGGGGAGCGTCCGGCTGTCGTCGACGTACCCCTCGACCAGTGTGTTCACGAACTTGGGCGGCAGCGGCCGGCCGCCGAACTCCACCACCAGCGCCGTCGCGACGCCCGGCTGCGCCATCAGGACCGTCCCCCGTCCCGTTCCTCTTCGAGCCGGTTCAGCTCGTCGAGCGCGGGGAGCAACAGCTGTTGCCCGGGGGCCAGTCGCATCGGGTCGTCGATCCCGTTCGCCTCCGCGATCACTCGCCAGGCGGCCGGATCGCCGTACTCGCGCTGGGCGAGCGACGGCAGCGAGTCGCCGGCGTCCAGCCGGTGGACCCGGCGGGCCGCGAGGGCGCCCGAGGTCGGGTTCTGCCCCGGGGTGTCGCCGCTGATCTCCTCCATCGTGACCTGGCAGACGGCCCGGATCGGCACGCCCGATGTGGTGAACAGGGTGTACTTCGCCTGCACTTGACTGACATAGCCGGGGAAACCGGTCAGCCCGCCCCAGTGGAAGACCACCCACGGCGGCGACGAACGCTGCTGCTGACGGGTCTCGCTCGTCGGCACACAGCACGCGAAGAGCTGCTCGACCGAGGTCACCACGCGGGTGTCCTGGGTGTCGCTGGCGTCGAAGAACATCTCCACGGTGAGCTTGCTGGGCTGCGAGCCCTGATATTCCGGCGGACCCGAGCTCCTGGCCCCCTTGGCCGGACTCCGCTTCCAGGAGGCGGCCTTGGTGAGGCTCAGCTCCTTGGGGTTGAACTGGAAGTCGATCCGACCGCACGGACCACCGGGCGTGAGGCCACCGCCGGTCGGCGGCGTCCGCAGTTCCAGATAGGCGTGCTCCAGCTTGGGCCGGGCCGAACCTCCCTTGCCCGCCCTCGCCGCCGACGCCCCGGACGTACCGGCAGCGCTGAACGCGATGGGACCTGCGCCACTCACGACGGTCAGCCCTCCATCACATAGCCGTGATGGGCGATCTCGATCGTCTCCATCGCGACCTTGGGCGATTCCGGGGTGAAGGAGGGGCCGGTCCAGCGGACGGGCACGACTTCCAGCAGCCCCCACTGGGCCACCTTCTGCCCGTCCCCGGTTCGCGCCTCGATGTGCGCCGTCTTGCGGCTGAACCCGGTCGTCATGGTGGCGAACCAGCGGGCCACCTTCTCGGTCTCCTTGGTCAGCGGCCTGGACAGCTTTACGTTCGAGTACTTCAGGCGGGTCGGCAGCTGCCACAGATGCCCGTTGTTGCCGCCCTCCTCACGCGTTTCGAGCACCACTTCACAGCCCAGCCCGTCACATGTGTTGAACGACCCGAGCTCGATGTCGTCGATCGTGACGACGAAGCAGACGCTGACGGCGGGATCGTTGTCCTGGGCGGTGGCCATGGCACGTACCTCTCAATTCGCTGTGTTGTCGCTGCCGTTCATCAGTGCCGGGTGTTGATGAGAAAACCCGCTCGTTCGCGTTCCAGCCGCAGATCCGCTTTGAAGAGCCTGCTGAGCGGTGTGTACAGGGCGCGTACCAGCTCGTCGGTGACGACGGGGGCTGCGGCGCCGCCGTGACCACCGCTCCGACCGGGTGGCGCGCCGGGGGCGGAGGCAGCCGCGCTCGGTGCGCCGTGGTCCTCGGCCATGGGCCCAGGTTCCGGTTCGGGTTCCGGTTCGGGCTCCTGGGGAGGCTCCGGAGGCGGTGGTTCCGTGGTCTCCGTCTCGCGCTGTACAACGGGTGATGAGTACGGAGGTGGCGGCGAGCCGAAGACGACACTGCCGTCGGCCATCCGCTGAGCCACCCCCGCGGCCACGGCGACCGAACCGGCCGTGGGGAACGAGGGGGCGGCGGGCGTGGAGGCTGCGGTACGGCTGCCGGTACTCGGCAGCGAGCGAGGCACCGGCGGCCCGCCGACTGCCTGACGTTGTAGGGCGGGAAGCGGCCGAGAGGGCGCACCCGTCGCTTCCCCCGGAGTCATGGCGGTACGTTGCAGCGCCGCCGGCAGAGACGCGGCCGGCACCACCGAAGGCGCACCCGCCCCGGCAGACGTCCAACGCACCGGAACGGCATCGGGCAGGGACGGCAGCCCGGGACCCGGCACCGGACCCGCACCACCCGACGGAGATGCCGCCGCCCCGTCCGCGGCGGAACGCTGTACGACGCCCGCCCCACCGCTCTGTCCGGACTGAAGCGTCAAGGGCCGGTCGGCGAGCAGGGGCGCGACCGGAGCGGCGGCCGGGGGCGGTGACAGGGGAGCCTGCGTGGGCACGGCGGGAGTCCGCTGCACCGCCGGGGTGGACGAGGAGACGGGAGCAGGCGCGGGTGCGGACTCCGACAGGGCGAACGAGGAGGCGGCAACAGGCGCGCGTGCGGACTCCGACAGGGCGAACGAGGCGGCGGCAACAGGCGCGCGTGCGGACTCCGACAGGGCGGACGAGGAGGCGGCAACAGGCGCGCGTGCGGACTCCGACAGGGCGAACGAGGCGGCGGCAGCAGGCGCGGGTGCGGACTCCGACGGGGCGGGGAGCAGCGGATCGTCACCGAGCAGCGGAGCAGTGGGCCCGTCGGACTCGGAGACCGGCTCCGGGGCCGCTGGCACCTCAGGGGCCTCCGGGACCTCACCGGCACCGTCGTACGCCACGCTCCGGGCAACCGGAACCACTCCGGCCGCCCCCTCCGCCCCCGAACCGGCGTGGGCACCCTGTCGCTGTGCCGTGGGCGGCAGCGCGGACATGGGCGCGCCGAGACCGGGCGCACGCCGGGGCCGGTCCACGACCGGCGGCGTCACCGAACGCTGAACGGGCGGGAGCGGGGTCGCGGGCTCGGGCGCGGCCGATTCGGGTGCCGGTTCCGGAGCCGAGGCCGGTGCAAAGGGCTGCTCGCCCACCAGTTGGCGTACCGGCAACTCCGCCACGGCGGACTCCCCGGCCGACGTCATAGCGGGCGCACCACCCACCGCAGCGCACTGCACAGGTACGGACAGGGGTACGGACAGGGGTACGGACCTGGCGCGAACCGGCAGTTCCACCGGACGCTCCACGGACCGCTGCACCGATGGAGGCCGGCCCACGGACGCCGGGGTGGTGATCCCGTGCACGAGCCCGGTGGGCGCGTCCGGGCTGACCAGATGCCCGAGAGGCGTACTGAGTGAGGTGTCCTGCCGGGTGGAGAGCGATCCCTGGAACCCGGAAGGATCGATGACCAGATCCTGAGCGCCCAGGGTCCGCTGGATGGGCGGCAGTTCAGCCAGATCGACCCGCTCGCGCGGCACGGCCGCCGGAGCGGCACCAGCGCTGCCGGTCTCCGCGCCCGCGGCCGTCCCCGCACCCGTCTCCGTATGCCCGCCACCGCGCAGCCAGGACATCAGGCCCATGGATTCTCCCGCCCTCCCTGCGCTCTTCGCTACTGCCCGTTGAGGCGAGCGATCTGTGCGACGAACCTCAGTCGCTCCGGGTGTTCCAGGTCCAGCAGCTCATCGAGCGGCCAGTGGAAGTGGTAGGCGAGGTACGCGACCTCCTCGTAGAGCAGGTCGGCCGCGTACGTCACGATTCCCCCAGGCGGCCACCGGCGAGATTCACCGCGAACTCCTCCTTGCAGGCCGGGCAGCTGACAGCGGCCCGGGTGTGGCCCTCGGCGTTGATCCGCCGGTAGAAGTCCTGGAGGAAGGCCAGGTCGGAGGCGAAGAGGTCCTCGATGATGCCGGGGTGGATGTCGTCGATCGTGCCGATCCGGGTGACGACCCGGGCGATGAGCACGACGGAGAGGTACGCGGGGTTCTCGCGCACCCGGTCGTCCCGCAGCGGCACGAGTTCGTCGCGCGCGGTCGCGAGCCGCATGACGCCCGTGTGGTGCACGGCGCCCGTCTCGTCGACGTACCCGCGCGGCAGCTCGAAGGTGAACTCGGTTCGCAGTGGCTCCCGTTGACCGGACCGCCCGCTCCCGCCGGCCGGGAGATGCGCGTCCGTCCGTTCGGGAGCCTCGGCCGGATCCGATGCCGGTGCCGTACGTCGCATCAGTCGAGTTCCATGCTCTCGTAAGTGATCGCGAGCTTCTCCGTCAGGACCGAGGTGTCACCGGCCTTGAGGGTGCCGATCTCCAGCGACTTCGGCCAGGCGTTGATGAGTTTGTAGCGCTTGATGGCGATGCCCTCGTGGTCATACACGATGACCGCGCCGTTGCGGCGGGCCGCGGTCATCCGGCCGAACCGGGAGTCCTTGATCCACCGTTCGAAGCTGTTGTCCTCGGTGAGGCCCCGGGTCACGGTCACCTCACCGGCCTTCGGCCGGCCCGGGAGCTTCTTGATGGCGTAGCGGCCGTCGGCGGTGTTCTGCTTCAGCTCGATGACGTCCTGCTCCATTTTCAGACCACTGACCTCGGTGATCTGCTTGATGACGACGCTGTCGAATTCGAGGCCGAAGGAGGCCCCGACGGTGCTGTCGAGATCGGGAAGTGGCACAACAGGCTCCTTTACCGCTTTTACCGCTTGGGGACCTCAGGACGGCCGCGCTGCTCGGCCCGGCTCCGGCGGCGTCATTCGTCGACGCCGCCGGTGCCCCCGGTCATCTGGGAGAGGCGGAAGACGACGAACTCGGCCGGCCTGACCGGTGCCACCCCGATCTCACAGATGACCTGACCTGCGGCGATGCTCTCCGGCGGGTTGGTCTCACGGTCGCACTTGACGTAGAACGCCTCTTCCGGAGTGAGCCCGAACAGCGCCCCCTTGCGCCACTCGTTGACCAGGAACGCCGAGACCGTGCGCCGGATACGGGCCCACAGTGCGTCGTCGTTCGGCTCGAATACGACCCACTGCGTACCGGCGAGGATCGACTCCTCCAGGTAGTTGAAGAGACGCCGCACGTTCAGATAGCGCCAGGCCGGGTCCGATGCCAGCGTGCGCGCGCCCCAGACCCGGATGCCGCGTCCGGGGAAGGACCGGATGCAGTTCAGCCCGATCGGGTTGAGCAGATCGTGTTCGCCCTTGGTCAGCTGGGTCTGCAGGGCGATCGCCCCTCGTACGACCTCGTTGGCGGGGGCCTTGTGCACACCGCGCGACTCGTCGTTGCGGGCCCAGACCCCGGCGATGTGGCCGCTCGGCGGGACCAGTTGCGCGCGCCCCGACGAGGGGTCGGCAACCCGGATCCAGGGGTAGTAGAGCGTGGCGTACTTCGAGTCGAAATTGGCGCCGTCCGTGCGCCAGGCCCGGATCTGCTGCGGGCTGAGTCCGGGCGGCGGGTCGAGAATGGCGACGCGGTCACCCATCAGCTCGCAGTGGCTGATGAGCCCCTGCTGCACGGCGATGACCGACTCCAGGTCCAGCAGCCCGCGTTCGTACGCGCTCATCAGGTCCGGCACGGCGATCGTGGTGACCTCTTCGACAGCTTCCAGCCCGCCGAGGCCGGTACGGCGGTCGGGATCGCCGACGTACACCTCGGGGGCCAGCGCCCCGGCACCGGGTGACACGGGCGCTGCGGGGGCCAGGGTCACGGTCTGCGGCTCGGGTTTGGCGGGAGCGGCGCCACGCCCGGACTCCCGTATCTCGATGAGCTCCGACTTGGCGTTGACCCGGGTGGCGACGTTCTCCTTGCTGCGTTTGGTCGTGACGCCCGGATACGTCTCCGCGACCTGCCCGTCCCGCGTCACGATCAGCTGGAAGACATCGGAAGGCGGATCGTCCCCCTCCACCTCGGTCACTTCGACGGTGATCTCACCGGCCACACCGGGGCGGGGCTTCACCGCGTACGGCCCGAGCTGCGTCTCCGATCCGGCGGGCAGCTGTCCGGCGGCCTCGTTGCCCTCGTCCTCGGCCGGGGGCTCGGTACCGTCACCGATGCGCACCACGTAACAGACACCGCCGCCGTTGGAGAAGAACCCGTAGACGGCTGAGGCGAGATACGTACCGTCGACGAAGTCACCGAAGGTGCCGGCGAACTGGCTCCAGTTCGTGATCAGCGTCGGCTCGTCGAACGGGCCCTTCCGCGCGAAGCCGACGAAGGCGGCGACCGAGGTGCCCACCCCTTCGATCGGCCGGGATCCGGACTCGATCTCTTCGACGTAGACGCCCGGGGACAGGTACGACGGCATATGAGTCTCTCCTTGGCCGGGGAACGCCCGCAATTCTCGCGACAGCAGCGATCACCGGGAACGGACGCACGGCCGCCCTGCCGTGCACCGGCCGCTGCCCGATCAGGCAACGTTCCCGCGCTGTACGTGTCAGCGCGCGCTGCCCCCGGCCCCGTCCCCACGCGCTGCGTACGCGATGCACCGCCCCCGCACCCTGGGACGGCGGCAGGGCCATGTGCGTCGAGTGCCGACTGTCCGGGGAAGTGGTGGGCCGGGAGGGCGGATGAAGGCGGTTCCGGAGAAGGACCCTGCCTCTGCGTCCGTCCGTGGAGGTACCCCCCGTCCCGACAACGTGACAGCCACGCCCGAAGTGTCACGTTCGCAGACACCCCCGCCCCACCGCCCCGCCCACAGCCGCCCGCCCGGGGACCGCCCCACCCCCGACCCCCGCAGCTTGCAACGCCTGCAACGCGCGGCGGGCAACAGCGCGGTCTCCCGCCTGGTGGCCCAGCGCTACACCGCCCCCGTGAAACCCTCCCCCGCCCAGGCTCCCGGCTTCCGCAAGGTCAAGGCGGATGTGGCGGCGAAGCGCACGAGGATCGCGGTCCATGCCCCCGCAGCCACCGAGTCCAAATCAGCACAGGACGCGGCGGCCGCGCCGCCGGACGACAAGGAGGCGCAGGGCAAGGCGGCGAACGCGGAGAAGATGAACGCGGCGAAGCCGGGCGAGTTCAACAAGCAGGCGTTCATCGACGCGGTGAACAAGGCGATCGACGCGCAGGCGCCGAAGAACCTCGACGACGCCGACAAGTTCTCCAAGTCCGGCAAGGCGGACAAGATCAAGTCAGAGGTCGACGGCAAGGTCTCGGACGGCAAGGAGAAGTCCGCCAAGGACATCGACACGGCAACCAAGGCCCCGCCGGACACGGCGGCGGCCAAGGACAAACCGGTCACCCCGATGACCCCGGACCAGCCGCCCGCCAACCCGGGCGCCCCGTCCGCAGCGGACGCGATCCCCGCCCCACAACCCGCCTCCGTGACGGACTTCTCCGAGGGCCCGGCCCAGAACGACCAGGCGATGGCGGACGCCGAGGTCACCGAGGACCAGCTCGCCAAGGGCAACGAGCCGGAGTTCAACGAGGCCCTCTCTGCGAAGAAGACGGCGGAAGCGGACTCCGCGAAGGCCCCCGCCAAGGGCAAGGCGGCCGAGGCCCAGCAACTGTCCACCGCGAAAGCAGGTGCCGCAGCCTCCGGCGCCCAGGCCATGAACGCCCTGACCGCGACCCGTGCCTCTGCCGGGAAGCAGGTCGACGGCGGCAAGGGCGAGACGAAGTCGAAGGACGAGAAGAAACGCGCCGAGGTCACGGCGAAACTGCAGAAGGTCTACGACGGCACGAAGAAGGACGTTGAGGAGACCCTCTCCGGCCTGGACAAGAAGGTCGACACCGCGTTCACGGCGGGAGAGAAAGCCGCGCGGGACGCGTTCACTGCCGACCACAAGCGCCGGATGAAGGCCTACAAGGACAAGCGGTACTCGGGCTGGACGGGCAAGGCCCGCTGGGTCAAGGACAAGTTCGCCGGCCTGCCGAAAGAGGCCGACAGCCTCTACCAGGAGGCCCGCAAGCTCTACGTCGCCCAGATGCAGACGGTCATCTCCTCGGTCGCCGACATCATCGGCGCGGAACTCGGCAAGGCCAAGGCCCGCATCGCCAAGGGCCGTGCGGAGCTGAAGGCGGAGGTGGACCGGCTCCCCGCCGACCTGCGCCAGTTCGGCGAGGACGCGGCAAAGGACTTCGCAGGAAAGTTCGACGACCTGGAAGCCACCGTCAACGAGAAGTCCGAACAGCTCGTCCAGGACCTCGCGACGAAGTACACGGCGGCCCTCAACAAGATCGACGAGGAGATCAAGAAGCTCCAGGAGGCCAACAAGGGCCTGATCGACAAGGCGAAGGACGCGATCGTCGGCGCGATCAAGACGATCAACGAACTGAAGAACCTCCTCCTCGGCATCCTCGCCAAGGCCGCCTCCGCGATCATGAAGATCATCAAGGACCCGATCGGCTTCCTGGGCAACCTGGTCAAGGCGGTAGGCGCGGGCCTCAACCTCTTCATCACCAACATCGCCGACCACCTCAAGACCGGCGTCGTGTCCTGGCTGCTCGGCACCGCGGTCAAGGCCGGCCTCGAACTCCCCCAGAAGTTCGACCTCAAGGGCATCATCCAGCTCATCGCCTCCCTCCTCGGCCTGACCTGGGCCAACATCCGCGCCCGCATCACCCGCAAGGGCATCCCCGACCAGGCGATGACCGCGGTCGAACAGTCCGTCCCGGTCGCCCAGACCCTCGCCCGCGAGGGCCCGGCGGGCGCCGTCAAGGAAATCACCGCGGAGGCCGGCGACCTCAAGGCCACCATCCTGGAGAAACTGACCAGCTACCTGATCCCCACCGTCATCGTCGCCGGGATCACCTGGATCATCTCCCTCCTCAACCCCGCCTCCGCGTTCGTCCGCGCGGTCAAGGGAATCATCGACATCGTCACGTTCATCGTGAACCAAGGCGCCCAGATCGTTGAATTCGTCAACGCCGTCCTGGACGCAGTCATAGCCATCGCCAACGGCGGCACCGCAGGCGTCCCCAAGATGGTCGAGGCTGCCCTCGCCGCCAGCGTGCCCCTCCTCATCGGCTTCCTCGCCTCACTGCTGGGCATCGGCGGCCTGGCCAACAAGGTCAAGAGCGTCTTCCACGCGGTGGCCCGCCCGGTGAACCGAGCGATCGACAAAATCGTGGGCTTCATCGTCAAGGCGGGCAAGAAGCTCTGGGCGAAGCTCAAAGGCAAGGACAAGAACACGAAGGAGCCGGGCGACGACAAGGCGACACAAAAGAAGAAACAACAAGAGCTCCCTGAGGCAATGCGCCAGGCAAGAGCCATCATATCCAAGCACGAAAAAAATGACTCACCAGTGAACGCGGTAACCACAGAATTGCTCACACTACGGGGAAAGTTCCCCTGGATAAAGGGATTCGACGCAACAAAGAAGGGCGTCGGATTCTCCCTGGCCATGAAGGCGAGCAATCACCCGCTGGGATCATACAGTGATATCGACAACATAAAGGATCAGCTTGACAACTTCGGCCCCGGTTTCATCAAAAAGGTCCACGCCCATTGGTGGGACCATCAAATCAAGCGACCGAAGATCGAGTCGGGCCAGCTATGGGGAAGGGACGTCCTCGATCAGACCGAAACCAAGGCGGCGGACTATCTGAAACAAGACAGCACTGCACATGATGTGAAAAAGAAATTCTATGAAGGCAACAATCGCGACATAAACGCGGCCGCATTCGAAGGTCACGTATTCGGAGTGAAAAGCGGCATACGAAAGAACGTTGTCAAGCTGCTTGGAGATGCAGCCCTGAAAGAGCTGAAGAAACAAGGTCGACAGGCAGCTCGCGACATTCCCGAAACTCGCACGATCCTCAGATCGATGAAGTTCCTTCCGAGTCGGGAAACCTACGGGCTTTATGAACCTTTCCCGCCGTCTCCGGACGAACGCGAACATACCGACTTCCGCCCCGTCTCCATCGTCCTGGACGAGGCGAGAAGCACCCCCGACAAGAGGGTGACCACAGTGCGGACGGCCGCGGGAAAGACGTTCACGATCACCCAGGATTTGAAGAACGGTATGGAACTGCAGGTGGAGGGGGTGAACCTGCGGCTCAAGGAACCCGGCGACCCGCGAGGCGTGACACAGGACTCTCCAGGGTTCATAGCCAACCAGAACCTCAACCGCTCTCATGTGATTGCCGACTGGTTCGGCGGCTCGGGCTATCGAGATGCGCTCAACCTGGTGACCGCCAGCGATCACTACAACAAAACGGTCATGGGCGACGCAGAGTCGGAAATAGCGACCGAAATCCTGGCATTCGCCGAGAAGCATAATCTGGCACGAGGGCAAGTGTCCATGGACCTCAAAGTGACCGTGACATTCGGAGAACTACTCAAAGACACCTTCATGAGGAACATTCAGAATCAGGAGTGGTACACGGCCGGCGACCCGGAATCAGAAGCCCAGCTGAAGAAGCTTACGAGCATACTGTTGAACCCCCCGGTGAGACGCGTCATGGGTGTCTTGTACGCGTTCACACTTACGTCTACAGTCTCAGATGTCCCGACCGAGAAAGATTCACGCCTGATTCAGTCCGATGATCACCTCTTCATAAGAAGGAGTGCAAGTCAGTGACCAACATGGAAGACGTCGTGAAATTCTTCGACTCCTACCTGGATATCGATTACGCCGGAAATACGGCTGTCTATTCGGAACCGGACGAGGTGGTGAACGAGCGCCGAGAAGCGAGCATGAAATTTTGGCATGCAGTCCCGGGCGCGCAGCTGTCACCTGGATTCGGCAGGCCCATGGGAATGCCTTCCGAACAATTGGCTCAGCTGGCCGCGAACGTAAACCTGGCGCGCCGCACATTGTTCCTGGTCGCCGAATACAGCGACCCCACCTGGGGAACTCTTTACGCCGGATACATCGGCGGCGACAGGGCAAGAACAGCTCAGTCGTACGGCGGACTGCTGTATGCGACCGAGATCAAGGGCCAACTCAAGATCATCGCGTCGTACCGGGAAGACATCGACAAGCTGCCTCCGCCCATGCACTGGCGTCACTCACAAGGCGCGGAGATCAGCTCTCCGGACACTCCGGTGTCCGTCCGCGCCCTCGAAGCGCCAACGGGGCGAGCTGCGCATCGGCAGGACTGGGACGCGCTCCGGAACACCGCCACCGGCCTCTGAGTTTTACCGGCGTCCACCAAGTCGCAGGTGGGCGAGGATGCCGGTCCGCCGACGTCCCTGTCGACTTCACCTGACGGCCGAGCAGTTGTCAGCCACTGGCCAGCCGCACAGGTAGCGACTTCAGACCATTGATGAAGTTCGATACCAAGTGGCTCGGTGGGGCCACCGGATGGAGTGGGCCGGGCGGCAGGGTGTGGCAGGCCTCGTCGTACAGGGCCCGTAGTTGCAAGCGGGCGAAGTGGGCGCCCAGGCAGACGTGGGGGCCGTCGCCGAAGGAGATGTGGGGGTTCGGGGAGCGGGAGAGGTCCAGGGCGAACGGGTCGGGGAAGACGCGTTCGTCGTGATTGGCCGAGGCGTGGAAGACGACCACCTTGTCGCCGGTGCGGATCCGTGTGCCCGACAGGTCCGTGTCCCGGGCGGCGGTGCGGCGGAAGGTCAGGACCGGTGGGTGGCGGCGGAGCAGTTCGTCGATGGCGGTGATGAGTTCCACCTCGCCGTTGCGCAACCGGCGGTACGCGTCGGGGTGCTGGGCCAGTAGGTGCAGGCCGCCTGGGGCTGCGCTGCGTACCGTGTCGTTTCCTGCCACCACCAGCAGGAAGAAGAACATCTCCAGTTCGGGCGCGGTGAGTTCGGGGTCCGCGGCCAGGGCTGTCATCACGTCGTCGCCGGGGCGTCGACGCTTGTGCGCCGCCAGTGCGTGCGCGTAGTCGAACATGTCGCGCAGTGACGCCGGGGATCGCGGGTTGACCGGCTTGCCGTCCTGGCCCAGGACCGGAGTTCCGGCTTCGTCGGGGTCCTGGTAGCCGATGATGCGTCGGGTCCAGTGCAGGAGGAGTCCACGGTCGCTGTCCGGTACGCCCAGCAGGTCGGTGAGGTTGAGCAGGGCGTAGTCGTCGGTGACCTGGGTGACGAGGTCGCAGGTGCCGTCGGTGGCCCGTGCCTCGGCCACTGCGCGGGTAAGGAGAGTCCGGGCCCGGTGGCGGACGACCGTCTCGAAGCGGTCCACGCGCTTCGGTGTGAAGGCACGGCTTACGAGTACGCGCAGTCGCCGGTGGTGCGGTGGGTCCTGGTTGAGCATCATGCGGCGGATGAACGGCAGGTCGGCGGGGTCCGGGTCGCGGATCTGGGTGGCGCCCAGGTACGAGGAGTACGTCGAGGAGTCCTTCAGGACCCGGACTGCGTCCTCGTGCCTGGTGACCGCCCAGAAGCCGGGGCCCGCCGGCCAGCCGAGCACCTCCGGCTCCTCCTGCCACGCCACGGGGTGGTGATCGCGCAGGTGACGGTAGCGGTCGTGGGGGATGCCCTGCGCGTACTGCCTGGGGTCGAAGACGTCCGGTACAGCCGCTTGGTCCGGTGCTTCGGGGGCGGGCCCGCTCATGCCTTCGCCCCGCTGTCCTCCGCATCGGCCCGCAGAAAGTCCTCCACCACACGGATCAGGTCGAGCGGGGCCTCGTCCATCGCGTAGTGGCCGCACGACGGCAGCTCCACCAGTTCGGCCCGCCGAAACCAGCGCATCCACGTGGCGTGCTGCAACTCTGCCGACAGTGCCGGGTCCAGCGCGCCCACCACGGCCAGAGCCGGCACGGGCGACCCTTCGATCCGGTCGTGGAAGTCCTCGCCCGCCCAGGAGTCCAGCCAGGCACGGAACGCCTTGGCATCGCTGCGTTCGAGCGAGCGACGCACCATACGGTCCAGCCAGACTGCCGGGCGTCGTCCTCCGGTCGTGATGTCGAGGATGGTCCGACGGTTCTGAGGGGTGTGCGCCGCCCCGGAGAAGAGTTCCCACTGGTCGGGCGGGAGTGGCAGGCCGGACGCGGGCACGGGCGACACTCCGACGATTCTGCGCACCCGTTGCGGTGCGATGGCCAGCGTCCGCTGAGCGACGCAGCCGCCCATCGAGTGGCCGATCAGCGAGAACCGCTCCCAGCCGAGCCGGTCGGCCAGCGCGAGCACGTCCGCGGCGCCCTCGGCCGTCGTGTACGTGCCGCTCACGTCCCTGGCCTCGCCGTATCCTCGTAGATCCACCACGGCGTACTGGAACGAACCGAGGTCGAGATCCGGCAGCACCGGGTCGTACGCCGAACGGTCGGCGAACCAGCCGTGTACCGCGATCACCTTGTGCGAGCCGTCGCCGTGCAGTCCGTGGGGCAGGGGCAATGAGGTCACGCTGACTCCCGTCACCGTACGGAGCGGACCGGTCGGTCACCGGCCCGACCCCGCCCACGGTGGCGGCAACTCCGGGTCCGCGCAAGGGCCCATGCGAGGGACCGTGCAAAGTGTCCACAGCCCTGCTGCCACTGCCCTGTTGCCACGAAGCGAAGTCTTCTCCTAGTTCATGTATTAGATTGGTGTCATGAGCGACGACACTGCTTACGGGGTGGGCGAGGGCCCCACCGCCAACGTCTCCGTCAGCCTGCACTCAGGCAATATCGCGGCCGTCCGTGCGCGTGTGGGGAAGCGGGGTTTCTCCGCCTACGTGGACGCCGCCGTTCAGCGGCAGATCGAACGGGACAACCTTGCCGAGCTGACCGAAGGGCACGAAGCCGAACACGGTGCGTTGAGCGACGTGGAGGTCGATGCCGCCCGAGCACTTCTACGGGGCGACGCCGATGATGCGCAGAACGCCGCATGATGGCTCGGACCGGAACGCTCGTCCTGGACAGTGAGGGGCTGTCCAAGGTCGTAGCGGATGACCGGCAGGTCATGGCGCTGCTCCGTGGAGCGGAGCAGGAGGACATGAGGGTGATCGTCAGCGTCCTCACCCTCGTCGAGGCCCACCACCGGAAGGTGAACACCGCTCGGTTCAACTGGGTGGTGTCCAGGCTGACGGTTGAGCCCGTGAGCGAGGAGATCGGGCGCTCGGCCATGAAGCTGCTGGCCGACGCCGGGCTGCACGGTCACAAGTACGCCATCGACGCCGTCGTGGGGGCGACTGCCCTGCTGATGCCGAAGCCTGCGGTCATCCTCACCTCGGACCCCGAGGATCTGGGGCTGCTCTGCGGTGACCGGGTACGGATCATCAAGGTCTGATCATCAAGGTCTGAAAGGCGCCCGCACCTCACGCCAGCAGTCCCAGATACGGCCCGAACTCCGACGCCAGCGTCAGGCGGCCCAGCTTCTGGTACTCGCGCTGGATCGCGTGGATCAGTGTCGGCATCGCCACCGGCTCGCCCGTGTCCGCGGCCAGGTACGCGGCTGTCACCGCGATCGAGCGGATGTTGCCGCCCGCCAGCTCGAAGTTCTGCGCGCAGAAGGCGAGGTCCAGGTCCCTGCCCCGGGGGAGTGCGGGGCCCAGGCAGCGTTCCCACAGCAGGAGGCGCTGTTCGGGGTCCGGGACCGGGAAGTCGATGACGAGGTCCAGGCGGCGGGTGAACGCGTCGTCCAGGTTGGCCCGGAGGTTGGTGGCGAGGATGGCCAGGCCGTCGAAGGACTCCATGCGCTGGAGCAGGTACGCGCTCTCGACGTTCGCGTAGCGGTCGTGGGCGTCCTTCACGTCCGAGCGTTTGCCGAAGATCGCGTCCGCCTCGTCGAAGAGGAGGACTCCGTTCACTCCTGCGGCCTCGGAGAAGATCCGTTCCAGGTTCTTCTCCGTCTCGCCCACGTATTTGTCGATCACCGTCGCCAGATCGACCGTGTAGAGGTCCAGGCCCAGATCTGCGGCTATGACCTCCGCGGACATCGTCTTTCCGGTGCCGGAGTCGCCCGCGAAGAGGGCCGATACGCCTCGGCCCCTGCCGCCGCCGGGGCGCATGCCCCACTCCCCCAGGACCCGGTCGCGATGGCGCGCGCGGGCGGTCAGTTCGCGGAGTTGGGCGTGGGTGTCCGGGGGGAGGACCAGGTCCTTCCAGGTGACGGTGGGCTCGATGCGGCGGGCCAGGCGGTCGAGGCCTGCCGCGTTCTGGGCGCGGGCGCCCTGGCGTACGTGGTCGGGGGTGAGGGTGCCGCCGTCCAGGTGAGTGGTCTGGGCGGCGCCCCGGGCAGCGCGGGTGATCTGTTCCGGGGTGAGGAGGAACGGCGAGAGCAGGCGGTCCACGTCGATGGTTTCGGGGACGGGGGCCTCGTACGCGTCGGTCCAGAGGGCGGCTCTGGTCGAGGGCTCCACGCGTGGGGCGTGCAGGAGGAGGGGCGGGGCGGCGGACCAGGCGGCGTCCCAGGGGGCCCGGCCCACCAGGATCGTGGGGACCGGGGTGCCGGTGAGCAGTCGGAGGAGTTCCGGGTGTTCGCGGGAGACCGCGTCGAGCGGGGCACAGACCAGGCCGGCGCCGGTCAGTCGGGCCTCGCGGACCAGGGAGCGGACCGCCTCCGCAGGGGACGGGTCCTCGGCCAGTCGCGCCAGATCCAGGCCCAGGACCCGGTGGCCCGCGAGGGTCAGCGCGGAGGCCGCGAGGGCCGTGCCCGCACCGCCCTGGTCCTCGCGGAGGTAAGCGAGCGAAACACCTCGGGCGAGGGCCGCGGCCAGCGGGGCCGGGTCGCCGACGCCTGGTACGGCGTGCCAGGGGGCGAGGAGATCGGCCAGACGCGGGTCGGGGGTGTCGTCGCCCAGGAGGTGCGCGGTGACCCGGTCGGGGACGCGGAGCGCACGGCTCAGGAACGGCCGGTCCAGGTCCTCGACCAGGAGGAGGCGGCCTTCACGCAGTGGCGCAAGGGCCGCCAGCCGGCCGCGCGCCACCTGGCCGGCGGGGGACAGGCCACAGAGACCCAGTGCCAGCCCGATGGACGGGCGGCGGCGGGTGACGTCGTCGTTCAGGTAGCCGTAGAACGCCTCGAAGCGGTCGTCGAGATCCGGTACGAGCGTGATGAGGAGGATCTCGATGTCGAGGGTGGTGAGGCCGAACTCACCGGCCAGGGAGGTCAGTCGGGATGGTTCGGCCGGTGTCTCGACGTGGTCCGGGATGGAGGACGGGAAGGCTCGGGCCTCGTCCGCGTCCAGCAGACGGGCGATGTTCTCGTCCGTGAGGTAGAGACCGCGGAAGGCGTCGTCCGGGTCCGGGTCGGTGAGCTGCCGGGCCTCGACCGCTCGTCGGATGCGCTGCTCCACCGCTACCGCGCGGGCAAGGAGATGGCGCAGGTTCGGGTCGCCCGCGGTTGTCATTCGGCGCCGTCCTCCGTGTAGTCGGCTCCGCTGCCCCGCGTTGCGTCCGCCGCGTGGTCGGCTCCGCTGCCCCGCGTTGCGTCCGCCGCAGCGGCCTTGCGGTTCTCGGTGATACGGAGGGACAGGCCTCGCCGCCGTTCCGTGTCAGGGGTACGCGGGACGCCCCCGCCCGGACCGCCCGGACTGCCAGGACTGCCCGGTCGACCAGGGCGGCCCGGACGGCCTCCGTACACCGGAAGCCCTCCTCGGCCCGGCATCGGTTCCGACAACGGCTCGGCCTCCTCGGGTACGTCCCCGAAGCGGGCCTGCAACCCCTCGTCCCCCACCGGCGGGCCGGCCACATAGCTCGGCGACGCCGTCACCGGCACGCTGATGACCAGGTCCAGCGAGGGTTTCAACTCGCCGCCCAGCGCGCTCCATACGTCGGCGAACGAACGGTCCTCCGGCGGCGGCAGCGCGATCGACATCGGTACGGCCGCCCCGATCTCCGCCAAGGTGCCCGTCAGCCGCTCCGGAGGCAGCGCCTCATAACACAGCAGGCAGCCGAGCAGCGACGAGAGAAGCCGGTGCTCGTCCTCCGGACGCTTCGTCCATGCCGTGATCAGGTACGACAACTTGAAGAAGCGGGGCGGGCGGCGGCGCGCGATGATCGTGCCGCGCTCGTCGTACTCGTTGTGCAGACCCCGCTCACGCCTTCGCATGTCCTCGCGGATGTCGTAGAGGTAGAGGTTGACCATGGGTGCGTTGACCTTCGCCGCCCACTCACGGGTCGGAGCGTCGAAGACCACCGCGATCTGACCGCCTTCGAGCACCTCCGCCCTGATCAGGGCCCGCAGTACGTCGTCGACCTCGTGAATCACCCGATCACTCCCGTACGGTCGTCGGCGCTCATGCGCGGCCCGCGAAGTCCGGTGGCTGGAGATTCCGCTGGACCACCAGGACCGGTTTCTGCAGTCGGTCGAGGTCGCGCGAGTCGGCCCGCAGTTTGCGCGGGCCGAGCTTGTCCTTGCGCAGGACCAGGATCTGCACCTCGAAGGTGCCGTCGCGGCCCACCGTGGTGACCGACCCCTCGGGGGTGATCCCGGTGTTCCACGTGAAACGTACGGTCGCGCCCGGCGGGTAGTCCTTGCCGCGGGCCAGCACCGGCTGGCCCGGCTTGGCAACCTGCGGTGTGACGGTCATAGAGGGCTTCAGGACGCGCAGCCGGTCGGTGTCCTGGTTGTCGGCCTTCCGACGGTCCGGCAGCGTGCCGCGCACGGTGGCCCGTACGTCCCCGGTGACCGCCGCGCGGTACGTCGCCGTCTGGGTCACTTCGATGCGGCCACCAGCAGGGATGGTGCACGGGTCGGCCGCCGTACAGCGGGTCAGTGCGGGCAGGCTGCGGTCCTTCGCCTCGGACGGTTTCGGCCAGGCCGAGCCGATGACGACGCCCGTCGCCGCGTCCGGTCCGGCATTGGTGACAGTGAAACGGGCACGGGCCGGCCGGCCGGTGTACGTACGGTCCGGGCTGACGTCGACCTTCATCGCCACATCCGCCGAGGGCGGCACCGGGGCCTCAAGGACCTCGATCTGTGCCGTGTCCGTGCCTGTATTGCCCGCCGAGTCGGTGGCCGTGCAGGTCACCGTGGTGCTGCCGACCGGGAAGAGCGAGCCGGAGAGCGGGGTGCAGGTCACCGGCAGCGCGCCGTCGGTGGCGTCCCGGGCAGTCGCGTCGTACGTCACGCGCGCGCCCTTCTTGTCCTTGGCCCGGACGGTCAGATCGTCCACGGTGACGACGGGCGCGTCGATGTCGTTCACCGCGATGCTGATCTGCTCCTGGAACTCCGGGTCGGCGGCCGCCGCGGGTCCGATGGCGTCCGTGCCAGGAACCTGGGTGCCCAGCAGGAACTGGACGGTGCAGGTCAGGGTGGTGCCTTGCGGCGCGTCCGCGGCGACGTCGATGTTCTCCGCGAACGATGCGGTGTCGCCGCTGGTCACGTTTCGGGTAGGGGGGTCGAGGGCGACGGTCAGGGACGGGTCGCAGTTGTCGAGCCGGTAACCGACCGTGGTGGGGAGGTTGTTGAAGCCTTCGGCTATCGCCTCCGCGACCTTGTCCCCGTCGATCCCCTCCAGCAGACGGCCGTTGGTGGCGTTGATGATGCGGGTGGCCTGGCCGGGCGTGGTGGGCGGGTCCTCGACATATTCGGGGTCGCCGGCATCGCCGTTGCCGTTCAGGCCGTCGCCGATTCTGCTCGCTACATCGACACCGATCACACGAACGCTCCGGTCCTGGAGATCGAAGATCGTGTCGTCGATGCTGTGACCGTTGCTGGGGGCGTGGCTGGACGCATCGCCGACCAGCACGATGACCGGACTCGCCCCGTCGCGGAAGACGGTCTGGCCACCGGCCCCGTTCGCGATCTGCCACAGCCCGTTGATCCAGTCCTCGGAAGGGCCGCGGCTCTTGCCGCCCAGCGCGGTGTCCAGTTTGTCGACGCCCGCCTGCACCGCTTCGAGGTCGTCCGTCAGCCCCTGGAGCACACTGAAACCGGCATTGACGTCGCCCTCCTGATCGCCGAACGTGGCCACGGCGAACCGGGAGTCGGGCTGCTCGGCGAGGATCTTGTCGGTGATCTTGGGCAGGTTGTCCTGCACGCTCTTGATCGGGTCGGCCATGCTGGCGGTGCCGTCCACCAGCAGGATCACATCCGGTTTCGGCGGAATCGCGGGCGTACGCACCTGTTTGGCCACGCCCGTGGAGCCGCCGGGGTCGACCGCGTCGGTGAACTCGGCAGGGGTGACCCAGGGCTCGGGTACCGTCACTGCCGGCGCCCCGGAGGTGACGGCCGAGCCGGGGGCGATGCCGGTGGCCACGAGGAGAAGGGCCAGCGCCGGGACACGGAGCACGGCGAGGGTCCTGCGCGAGGCGGAGGACCGGGGCCGGGCCATCGGCCCCGTCCGCGACCGCGGCGCCCGCTGAAGCGGCTGGAACCAGCGCACGGAAGTCTCCCCACCCTCGGCCGATCGGCATACCGGAGGCCACGGTCCCGTGCGCGCAGCCGGCCCGCAGCGGTACAGGAGTCACACCCTCGGGAAGCCCCCGCTGCCCTTTCGGGCATCCGAGGGAACCACCGAACTGCCGTAGCTTTCGCAGCTGTCGCAGCTGCCGGACCCTGCCTGCCGGACCTGCCGGACCTGCCGTAGCTGTCAGAGCTGCCGTATGCGTCCGTGCCGGACGGTTCACGTCCGTACAGGACGGCTCAGATGAGCCCCTGCCGCATCGCGTACGCCACCGCGTGCGACCGGTTCCGCAGCTGCAGCCTGGTCATCACCGAATGCAGCACGTTCTTGATCGTGCGCTCGGAATAGGCCAGCTTCGTCGCGATGTCCGCGGTGTCGTACCCCTCCGCGACCAGGCGCAGCACATCCACCTCGCGCGCCGCGAGACCGGTGAAGTGCAGGCCGCGCGGACCGAGCACCTGTCCCTGCAGGCGACCCACCTCCTCAAGCAGCCTTCCCAGCAGGTCGGAAGGCAGATGGCCCTCGCCCCGCGCCACCGTCCTGATGACCTGCACCAGATGCTCCGGGGTCGCCTCGGAGCGCCTGACCACACCGGCGACACCGCACTCCGCGGCGCTCACCAGCTTCTGCTCGTCGATGTCCGTGGTGACGAGGACGGCGCGTGAGGTGCTGGTGCGCTGAATGTGACGCAGCATCGTCAGCACCTCCTCGTCGACTGCGTCCACGACGACGACCACGATCCGAGGTGAGGCGTCTCCCTCTCCCCACTCCGTCACGCTGACCTCGGGCCGGGCTCGTAACTGACTGGCCACGCCCGCCTGCGAGATCGGATCCTGGGCCCGTAATGCGACAGTGATGCGCTCCATGGCAAAGCTCCCCCTGAGCGGCAGCCGCCTGGCATCACACCTAACACAACCATCACGGCTGCTTACGTGTGCCTCACTCGTCTTGAGGCGGTCAGACGATTCCCGCGTATACCTACAGGGAAACAGAAAAGCCGATCCGGGCACAGAATCTGCCCGGAAGTGTTCCTTCACGGTCGATGTCGGCGTTCGGTACCGACCCTACGGTGCGCCCTATGAGTCTCACGGCAAGCCTCGACGATTCGTCCGTCACTGCCGCACCGGGCGAGGAGACGGCCCTCCCTCTGCGGATCCTCAACTCCGGCAGCACTGTCGAGGAATACCGCTTCGAGGTGGTCGGCGCGTGTGCCGCCTGGTCGACGGTGGAGCCGGCGACCCTGTCCCTGTATCCGGGCGACTCGCAGACGGTCTCCCTCGTACTGCGTCCGCCCCGCGACTCGACCGTACTCGCAGGGGAGACGCCCTTCGGGATTCGGGTGGTGCCCACCAGCGAGCAGGGCGACACGGTGGTGCCCGAAGGGCGGGTGACCGTACTCCCCTTCACCGAGACGACCGCCGAGCTGGTACCGCGCAGCTCGCACGGCGCCTGGCGCGGCCGGCACCAACTCGCCGTCGACAACCGGGGAAACACCCCGACGACCGTACGACTGGGCGCCCGGTCCGGTACGGAGCGGGCCCGGGTCACGTTCGCGGCGGACGCCCTGCAGATCGCGCCCGGCCGGGCGGAATTCGGGAAGCTGCGGATCCGGCCGGCCAAGCGCGTGTGGCGCGGTACGCCGGTCACGCACCCCTTCCAGGTGGTCGCGACGCCGGTGGTGGCGGAGGGTCAGGACCCGGTCGCACCGGTGGTCCTGGACGGCTCGTACCAGCAGGAGCCGATCCTGCCGCGCTGGCTTCCCAGGGCGCTCATCACTGCGGCTGTCCTGCTGATCGCGCTGGTCGGGCTCTGGTACGCGCTGCTGCGGCCGGCCGTGAAGTCGGCGGCCCGGGAGGCGATCACGCCGGAAGCGGTCCGGTCCGCCGCCGCGGCCGACAAGAGCAAGGCCCCGGACAACGGCTCGACGGCCGGAACGGGATCGGGTGGTGGCGACTCCTCCGGTGCGAACGGGGGCTCGCCGAAGCCCAGCCCCTCACCGAGCCCCGGCTCATCCGACGGCGCGGCCGCCGCGGCCCCGACCAGTGCGCAGGTACAGGTCAGGGACTCGGTGGGCGGCGGGTCGAACACCTCGACGGCCCTTCAGGTGCCCAGCGGACACACTTTCCAGCTGACGGACATCGTGGTCCAGAACCCGCAGGGCGACGCGGGAACGCTGGTGGTCTCCTCCGGCCGGGACGCGCCCGTGCTCCGGCTGGCACTGGAGAACTTCCGGGACTCCGACTACCACTTCGTCACGCCGATCCTGGTGCCCGCGGGCGGCAAGGTCACGATGACCGTCGACTGCCGGAAGGTGGGCAAGCCGGTGAACGCGCCGACGCCTCCGCGGTGTGCGGAGTCGCTGTTCCTCGGCGGCACGATGCGGACGGACACCGCGGGCTGACACCGCGGGCTGACAGCGCGGACGGGCCGTGCGGATCGGGCCGGCCGGTCCGCGGGCCCGTCAAGCAGGCGGAGCCTCTTCCTCCTCCTCGGCGCCCTCCTCCGTCCGTTGGACGAAGGAGCCCTGCACATCGGCAGGTTGCTCGTCCTCGTCCTCCGTCGCCGCCCTTTGCACAGCAGGCGTCGCCGCGGGGGACGAGTCATGACCGGCCGCCCCTGTCACAGCCGCCGGGGCCGGGGCCGGGGCCGGGGCCGACAGCACCCGGTCGGCGTTCGCCACGGCCTCCCGCTCGAACCGGTCGGACGGATCGCTCACCCGGATACCGCCCGGCGCCTCCGCACCCTCCACCGGGCCGTTGCGCTGCTGGATCACATGGGTGAGCTCATGGGCCAGCGTGGTGCGGCCCTGCGGCGAGGACGGATCGTACGCGTCCCGCTGGAAGACCACGTTGTTGCCGACCGTGTACGCATGGGCGCCCACGCCCTTCGCCGACTCGTGCGCGGCGGAACCGGTGTGGATGCGTACGTCGGAGAAGTCCGCGCCCATCCGCCCCTCCAGATCGGTGCGGGTATCGGTGTCCAGGGGCTGCCCTCCGCCGGACGAGACCACGTCGTGCACGGGGGAGCGCTCCTCCTCCCGCCTCTGGAGCATCGACCCCACGGCACTGTTGCCGACCGCCCGTTGGAGCACGCTCATGCCGCCGGCTCCGACCACATCGGCCCGCCCGGCGACCGCCGCACGGTAGAGGTGCGAGGTGTCCGCCGTCTCCCGGCCCCCGGTCGCCCTCGACGCGTGCAGGGCCTCGTCGTGTTCCTGCCCGTGCCCGTGATCCCGCTCGTGGTCGTGGTCCTGGTCCCGTTCCTGTGCGTGCATCGTCATCTCCCCTGGCCGCGCCCCGGTCGAAGGCGCCTCGTGATGGCCCCACCACTCCACCTTCACGACGTGTCACTGCCTCGTCCAGCCCGCACCCCGCCGGTCAGGGGCAGCCGGCGCTGCCCCTTCGGGCATCCGGTCCGTTCGTACGGTCCCGCGAAGCCCGTCGGCCCCGCGGCCGCCCCGGATGTCACACTCCGGGTCCGCCGGCCGCTCTGTGACCGTGAGCGCGACAGGAGGCCCCACTCATGACCGAACCATCGCCCGGGACCGAACACGGTCACCCGGCCGACGACGCCACCGAGGTGTTCGTCGGCCACCGTGAGCTGCTGTTCTCTCTCGTCCAGAACATGCTGGGCAGCGTCGCCGGCACCGAGGATCGAGCCCGGCTGCACCGGCGCGTCACCGAACACTTCCTCGGCGCCGGGCAAACGGCTGCATCGGCAGGCAGTGGGGTGGCCGGGCGGCGCCGCCGTCGGGATGATCGAAGACATGACCGAGAGCAACAAGAACCAGGACGCCCTGCGGATCGCCCAGCAGCCGGAGGCGGACGAGCTCCTCGCGCGCAGCCCGCTCGCCGCTCTGGTCGGCATGCTGCTGGACCAGCAGGTGCCGATGGAATGGGCCTTCTCCGGCCCGTACACCCTGGCCGGGCGGATGGGCGGAGACGACCTGGACGCCCATGAGATCGCCGCGTACGCCCCGGAGGCCTTCGCCGAACTCTTCACCGCCAAACCGGCCCTGCACCGCTATCCGGGCTCCATGGCCAAGCGGGTACAGCAGTTGTGCCAGTACCTGGTGGCGGAGTACGACGGCGACGCGAGCGCGGTGTGGAGCGATGTCTCCAGCGGGGCCGAGCTGCGGAAGCGGCTGAACGCCCTGCCGGGGTTCGGCACCCAGAAGGCGCAGATCTTCCTGGCGCTGCTGGGCAAGCAGTTCGGGGTCCGGCCGGCGGGCTGGCGGGAGGCGGCCGGTCCGTACGGCGAGGCGGGTTCGCGCAGGTCGGTCGCCGACATCACCGGCCCGGAATCACTCGCCGAGGTCCGCGCGTTCAAGCAGCAGGCCAAGCAGGCGGACAGGGCGGCCAAACGCGCAGCCGACAAGTAGCCGACGAACAACAGCGCCGCCCGCCGCCGAGAGCTACCGCCTGCGGCGGGCCGTACCGAAGAGCGACCGCGAGATCTCCCGCCCCAGCTGCGTCCCGACGGACCGTGCCAGCGACCGGAACATCCCGCTCGCCACCACCTGCTCGACCAGCGATGCATCCTCCTTGGGCGCCTTCCCGGCCCCGCCCGAGGAAGCCCTGCCCCCGGCCCGTTCCCCGCCCCTCACCGCCTCCTCCACCGCCGCCCTGTCCGCAGCCTCCGCCTCGGCCCGCTGCTTCGCCTCCTGTTCGGCGCTCAGCTTCTCGTACGCCGATTCCCGGTCCACCGCCTGCGCGTAACGCCCGTACAGCGACGAGCCCTTCACCGCCGCTTCCAACTCGGCGGCGGGATACGGCCCCATCAGCGACTGCGGCGCCCGCAGCCGGGTCGCGGCGACCGGAGTCGGCGCGCCCTTCTCGCTCAGCACCGTGATCACGGCCTCGCCGATGCCCAGTCGGGTCAGCAACTCCTCAAGGTCGTAGGGCGAGTTCGGAAACGTCCTCACCGTCGACCGCAGCGCCTTCGCATCGTCGGGAGTGAAGGCGCGCAGCGCGTGCTGTACCCGGTTGCCCAGCTGGGCCAGCACATCACCGGGCACGTCGCGCGGCGTCTGCGTGACGAAGAAGATGCCCACGCCTTTCGAGCGGATCAGCCGCACCGTCTGGGTGATCGACTCCAGGAATGCCTTCGAGGCCCCGTTGAAGAGCAGATGCGCCTCATCGAGGAAGAAGACGAGCTTCGGCCGGTCGAGATCGCCGACCTCCGGCAGATCGTGGAAGAGATCGGCGAGCAGCCACATCAGGAACGTCGAGAAGAGCTGCGGCTTGTCCTGCACGGCCGCCAGTTCCAGTACGGAGACCAGCCCGCGTCCGTCCGGCGCCGGCCGCAGGAACTCGGCCGTGTCGAAATCCGGTTCGCCGAAGAAGTCGCTCGCGCCCTGCTGCTCGAAGGCGGTGACCGACCGCAGGATCACTCCGGCCGTCGCCGTGGAGAGCCCGCCGATCTCCTTGAGTTCGGCCCTGCCCGTGTCCGAGACGAGAAACGCGACGACGGCCCGCAGATCCTTGAGATCGACCAGCTCCAGGCCCTTGGCATCGGCGTAGTGGAAGATCAGGCCGAGCGACTGCTCCTGTGTCCGGTTGAGTTGCAGCACCTTGGACAGGAGTACGGGGCCGAAGCTGGTGACCGTCGCCCGCAGCGGAATGCCGGGCCCGATGCCGCCGAGCGCGTAGAACTCGCACGGGAAGCTCTTGGCCTCCCACTCCTGTCCGGCCTGCCCGGCCCGCTCGGTGACCTTGTCGCCCGGCGCGCCGGGAGCGGCAATGCCCGAGACATCGCCCTTGATGTCTGCGAGGAAGACCGGAACACCGTTGGCCGAGAGCTGTTCGGCGATCAGCTGGAGCGTCTTGGTCTTGCCGGTGCCGGTGGCGCCCGCGACGAGTCCGTGCCGACTGAGCATCGTCAGCGGAATCCGGATCTGCGCATCCGGCAGGCACACACCGTCCCAGAGCAACGCGCCCAGGTCGAGGGCGGCCCCGGAAACGGCGTACCCGGCGGCAATCTCCTGCGCCGGCTGCGGCAGAATCCCGGCGCCTCCGCCCGACGCCACGCCCGTGTCCGGCGCGTCGGTGTCCGAACCTCCGCCGGTGCCCGAACCCGCGTCTACGCCCGTGCTGTCGCTGTCACTCATCACGGCCCCCATTCCGGAATGCCCGTTTTTGTGGCGTTCTTTCCAGCATTGCAGTCCCGCCCCATGGCTGCGCCCGGAGGCTCTTGCCCGGTAGGCTTTCCGTGTGATCTTCAAGCGCATCGGAAATGGGCGGCCTTATCCCGACCACGGCCGGGAAAGCACCCGGCAGTGGGCGGATGTCGCGCCGCGCCCGGTCCGCCTCGATCAGCTGGTGACCACCAAGGGCAATCTGGACCTGGAGACCCTCCTCGCCGAGGACTCGACGTTCTACGGCGACCTGTTCGCGCACGTCGTGAAGTGGCAGGGCGATCTCTACCTGGAGGACGGACTGCACCGCGCGGTCCGCGCCGCGCTCCAGCAGCGTCAGGTACTGCACGCCCGGGTACTCGAACTCGGCTGACGGAGTCCGGCGGGTTCCCGCCATGGACCCGCAAACCGTGCGGGCCGTTCCGGGTTCGTTCGGGTGCTTTCGCACCCGGACGGGTGCGATCCATTGATCATTTAGTAGGCATCATCACCGGGTCGCACTACGCTGCGCCCATGAGCATGCTCACTCCCCCCGGCATGGGCGGAAAGTACCGCATCACGGGCGACAAGTACCCGCACATGCGCCGCCCCCGGCGTCGCGGCAAACTGATCCTCGCTGCCACCGCCTCCGTGGTTGCCCTCGGGCTGGCCGGATGGGGCACGCTGCAGCTCATCGATGTCTTCACGGGCAGCAACAGGAAGGCCAGCGCCGCCGACCACTCGGCGGACTGCGCGTCAGCCAAGCCGTCCGCCCCCGCCAAGGCGCTGCCGAAGCCCGCGAAGATCACTGTCAACGTCTACAACGCGACACCGCGCAGCGGGCTCGCCAAGAAGGCCGCCGACGAGCTGAAGAAGCGTGGCTTCACCATCGGCAAGGTGGGGAACGCCCCGGCCGCGTACGACAAGAAGGTCGCAGGTCCGGGGGTGCTGCTGGGCGCCCCGTCGGCCGCGAACGGCTCGTTCCCGGTCCTCGGTACACACCTGCAGGGGGCCGTTGCGAAGACCGACGCCCGCAAGACGGCGGACGTCGATCTGATTCTCGGTACGAAGTTCAAGGCGTTCAGTACGCCCCAGTCGGCCGCCGCGGCCCTCGCCGCCCTGGCGAAGCCGGCCTCCGCACCGTCCTGCTGACGGCTGCCGGGGTCGACCCCGGCAGCCCAGCACATCCCGCTCGGGTTCTAGTCGACCGTGCCGTACATCCGGTCGCCCGCGTCACCGAGGCCCGGGACGATGTAGCCGTTCTCGTTGAGCCGCTCGTCGACCGAGGCGGTGACCACGGTCACCGGCGTACCCGCCAGCTCGCGTTCCATCACCTCGACGCCCTCGGGCGCCGCGAGCAGCACGACCGCGGTGACATCGTCCGCACCGCGCTTGATCAGTTCCTGAATGGCCGCGACCAGCGTGCCGCCGGTGGCCAGCATCGGGTCCAGGACGTACACCTGGCGACCCGAGAGGTCCTCCGGCATCCGCGTCGCGTACGTGGACGCCTGCAGCGTCTCCTCGTCGCGGATCATGCCCAGGAAGCCCACCTCGGCGGTCGGCAGCAGCCGCACCATGCCGTCGAGCATGCCGAGGCCGGCCCGCAGGATCGGTACGACCAGGGGGCGCGGGTGCGACAGCTTCACACCGGTCGTCGGTGTGACCGGGGTCTCGATGTCGACCTGTTCGGTGCGCACATCCCGGGTGGCCTCGTAGGCGAGCAGGGTGACCAGCTCGTCGGCGAGCCGCCGGAAGGTCGGGGAGTCGGTGCGCCTGTCGCGCAAGGTGGTGAGTTTGTGCGCGACCAGTGGGTGGTCGACGACGTGGATCCGCATGGGCTCAACAGTAACCGGGCCTCCCGCACTCGTGCGCTGGCATCAACCGCACGTTCGGAGGGAAGGTGGGGGCATACGGACCCAGCCTTGGGGTGATGAGCCGATGCCGGACGGGGAACAGCGGAAGCGGGGCCGGCCGGACACGCCGGCCCCGCAGGACGCAGAGGGCCAGCAGGACCCGCAGGAGGCCGACGCGGCACGCCGCAGGCGGCGCGCCCAGTTCCTGCGCGAGCTTCATGAGGCGAAGGCGCTCCGCGACCGGGTCCAGCCACGCCGGGCCAGGGCGGCCCGGATGCGCCAGGCCATGCGGATGCGGGCCTTCCGCTGGTAGGTCGGACGGCGGTCCGGTGTCCCCCTGGTGGCGGCGTCCAGCAGAACTGATGGCCGACGCAACGGCCGAACTCCTCTCGCAAGGCCTATGTTTCTGCCACGATTCCGATGGGCGGGACGCAGGGCAGCCGGGCCACCGGCTGCCCTCCCGCCGGACCGACACCCCTATGACCAGTGGGAGAGTCACGGTGTACTTCGCCGCACTGCTCGCGCGCACCGAAGACGGGTGGGAAGCGAGCGACACGGAACTCGACGATGTGGAGACCCTGTCCGACCTGACGGATCTGGCCCGTGAGGCCTCGGTGGACGAGGACACTGTGCTCGTCTTCATCGAGCAGGAGGACGCCTGGTTCGGCGTCGTCCGGGTGGACGGTGAGGAGGACCCCCGGATCTTCATCTCGGACGCCACCGCCGCCGCCCGCTCCTCTTACGGGGAGATCCTGCTCACCGATGAACTGCTCGGCCGCGAACCCGGGGCCGAGGACACGATTGCCGCCCTCGAAGAGCTCGTCGGCCTCGACGGTACGGAGGACGGCGAGCCGGACATCACCCCCGACAACGACGATGACAACGACAACGACAACGACGACGAAATCGACGACGACGCAGTACCGGCAGGCCCGCTCGGTGACACCGGGATCCTGGCCGACCTCGGACTCCCCGAGGCGGAGCTGCTGATGCTGCGCACGGACGCACTGGTGGAGATCGCGGACGCGCTGGGTGCGGCCGAGGTCCTGGAGACCGTCCGTTAGGGTCCGCGGGTGAGCGAACCACCGCACCCGCAAGAACCGCCGGAATCGCACGATCCGGTAGCAGACCCGAACGATCCCGTGAGAGACCCGTGGCGGGCGCACATGCGCCGTGCCCTGGCCGAGGCCGACCTGGCGGCGCGGGCCGGCGATGTGCCGGTCGGCGCCGTCGTGCTCGGCCCGGACGGTTCCCTGCTCGCCACGGGACACAACGAACGCGAGGCGACCGGCGACCCGACCGCGCACGCCGAGATCCTCGCCGTCCGCCGGGCCGCAGCGGCGCTCGGTCAATGGCGGCTGTCCGGATGCACCCTGGTGGTCACCCTGGAGCCCTGCACGATGTGCGCGGGCGCGCTGGTGCAGTCCCGCGTGGACCGGGTGGTCTACGGGGCGCGGGACGAGAAGGCAGGTGCGGCGGGCTCGCTCTGGGACGTCGTGCGCGACCGCCGGCTCAACCACCGCCCCGAGGTGATCCACGGAGTGCTGGAGGACGTCTGCGCCGATCAGCTGACGGCGTTCTTCCGCGGCCTCTGACCAGGCTTCCCCTCGTCCGCGGCCTGCTGCGGCGAATCGGATTTCGGCGGACGGCCGGGATGGTCTAAGCTCTCTCTCGGTAGCGTGTCCGAGCGGCCGAAGGAGCTCGCCTCGAAAGCGAGTGTGGGGAAACTCACCGAGGGTTCAAATCCCTCCGCTACCGCTCTTGTGAAGGGCCCGGCGCATCGCGTCGGGCCCTTCGGGTTTTCCGCACCTGCACGCACGGATACGGACACGACTGTGGTCCCGGGCGCGTCGGTCGTCGCACCCGGGACCACAGCCCGCGAAGTGTTGGCCGGGGGAAGCGGCATCGGGGGGACAAGCCGCTCCCCCCGATGAGAACAGGCCCTCAAGCCCTCGCCGCAGTCAGGGGAAAGCTCGCGGCGAGAACCCCACAGTGAGGTCCTGTTCCTCGCCCCTCGGATTCCTGCCGTATCCGCCGGGCTCACCATCCATCCTGCGGCCTCGCAGAAGCCTTACGAGCGGGCAAAGGACCCCGGTCACCGGGCCCTTGGTCCTTAAAAGCCCTGTGAGTGGTCGGGAACACCAGAGGGATACGGCCATTCGTGCGGATAGAATCGCCCGACTGCACAGGGGATCGAAGGCGAGGCAGGGGCTGATGGTGCAAGCGAAGAAGATAGCTCTCTACGTGATAGTCATCTTCGTGCTGTACACGATCATCACGTCTCCGGCCCGGGCGGCGGATCTTGTCCAGGTAGGGTTCGAGGGCGTTTCGAGTGCCGCACAGGGCGTCGGCGACTTCATGTCCGAGCTCGTGAAGTAGGAGTACCCCGTGATCCGCCATCTGGTCCTGTTCAAGCTGAACGACGGCGTCGAGCGGGACGACCCGCGGGTCGTCGCCGGGGCGAAGGCCTTCCAGGAGCTGGCGGGGCAGGTCCCCGAGCTGGAGTTCTGGGAGTGCGCCTGGAACATCACCGACCGGCCGATCGCTTACGACTTCGCCATCAACTCCGCGGTCGCCGACGAGGGCGCCCTGAAGCGTTACATCGAGCACCCCGCCCATCAGGCCGCCGCCGCGCAGTGGCGCGCGTTCGCCACCTGGGTGATCGCCGACTATCCGTTCTGATTCGCCCGGTCCGCCTGATCCAGCCGGTTCCCCAAGCCCCTCGCCACCACGGCGAGGGGCTTTTCTTAGTGTTTAAACCAAGTTGACCCCAACACGACGCTATACGGTGCTTGCACACAGTGGACATGTCTTGTGATGCTATGACCGCTTTTGACGGATGAGTTGACCGAAGTTGACCGCAAAGGGGTGGCGTCACCGTGCCGGCCAGTGCAGCGCCTCAAGTGCCTCCCCAGACCGTCCAGACCGTCGAGACCGTCGAGACCGTCGAGACCGTCGAGACGGTCCAGACCGAGACGCCCGACAGCACGACACCGCCCGCCAGGACCAGGGGCGCCGACACCAGGGCGCTCACTCAGGTCCTCTTCGGACAGCTCAAGAACCTGGAGCCGGGGACCCCGGAGCACGGCCGTGTACGGGCGGCGCTGATCGAAGCGAACCTCCCCCTGGTGCGGTACGCCGCGGCGCGTTTCCGGAGCCGCAACGAGCCGATGGAGGACGTCGTCCAGGTCGGCACGATCGGCCTGATCAACGCCATCGACCGATTCGACCCCGAACGCGGTGTCCAGTTCCCGACCTTCGCGATGCCGACCGTCGTCGGCGAGATCAAGCGGTACTTCCGGGACAACGTACGAACCGTCCACGTCCCGCGCCGGCTCCACGAGCTCTGGGTCCAGGTCACCGGCGCCACCGAGGATCTGACGACCGCTCACGGCCGCTCTCCCACAACCGCGGAGATCGCCGAGCGGCTGAGGATCTCCGAGGACGAGGTGCTCGCCTGCATCGAGGCCGGCCGTTCCTACCACGCGACCTCGCTGGAAGCCGCACAGGAGGGCGACGGACTGCCCGGCCTGCTGGACCGGCTCGGCTACGAGGACCCCGCACTCGCCGGGGTCGAGCACCGCGACCTGGTCCGGCATCTGCTCGTACAGCTGCCCGAGCGCGAGCAACGCATCCTGCTGCTGCGCTACTACAGCAATCTGACGCAGTCGCAGATCAGCGCCGAACTGGGTGTCTCCCAGATGCATGTGTCAAGGCTGCTCGCCCGCAGTTTCGCCCGACTTCGATCCGCAAACAGGATCGAGGCATAACCGGAACGGGTAGAGCGCTCGAAGTCCGGTTCGGGCGGACGAAATGCCGCACACCCCCTGTTAACTGCGCAGACGCCACAAAGACTTGTCGACATGTCACTACAGCGTGTTGCCGACATGTGACATTCTGCGGGAACCGCGTTTGCCGTGGCCCCGCCGCCGGTATTCAGGTGGAGGCTGCGTTCCTCCGATGGTCGCGGCTCAACGCGACCGTCCGCGACCTCAAGGGGGTGGCATGTCCGCAGAACAGGGCAGCTCGAAGGTGCTCACGCTCACGAAGAGCGCACCCGCACCCGTTGTGCTCACCAGCTCGTCGGAAGCCATCGACACCCGCACTCTGTCCCGCTCCCTGTTCCTGCGGCTCGCCGCGCTGGGGCCCGCTCCGGGCCCCGATGGAACGGACAGCCCGGAGCGTGCCTACGTACGGGACACACTCATCGAGCTCAACCTCCCGCTGGTGCGGTACGCCGCGGCGCGGTTCCGGAGCCGCAACGAGCCGATGGAGGACATCGTCCAGGTCGGCACGATCGGCCTGATCAAGGCGATCGACCGGTTCGACTGCGAACGGGGCGTGGAATTCCCGACGTTCGCGATGCCGACCGTCGTCGGGGAGATCAAGCGCTTCTTCCGCGACACCTCGTGGTCGGTGCGCGTCCCGCGCCGCCTCCAGGAGCTGCGGCTCGCGCTGACCAAGACCAGCGACGAGCTCGCCCAGAAGCTCGACCGCTCGCCGACCGTGCCCGAGCTTGCCAAGGCGCTCGGCGTCTCCGAGGAGGACGTGGTCGACGGACTGGCCGTCGGCAACGCGTACACCGCCTCCTCGCTGGACTCGCCCTCGCCCGAGGACGACGGCGGCGAGGGCTCCCTCGCCGACCGGCTCGGATACGAGGACTCGGCACTGGAGGGCGTCGAGTACCGCGAATCGCTCAAGCCGCTGCTGGCCAAGCTCCCGCCGCGCGAACGCCAGATCATCATGCTGCGGTTCTTCGCCAATATGACGCAGTCCCAGATCGGCGAGGAGGTCGGCATCTCACAGATGCACGTCTCACGCCTGCTGACCCGTACACTCGCCCAGCTCAGGGAAGGGCTCATCGCCGACTGACCGCCGTGAACCGCCGCACCGTGGCACGAGGGTTCCGATTTGACGGACCGTCAGCCACACTGGCGCGATGCGACGTCAGATACGCGACTCGACCGGCCGCCGGGGCACCGTGATCGCCGCCTCGGCGGCCGTGCTGTGTCTGGGCGGCGCGTTGGCCGCCTGCGGCGGCGGGACGGCGGACGACGGCTACGTGGCGGTCGGTGCGGCAGGCGCGGGCCCCGAGAGAGCGCCGTCGGGAGCGGTGGCGCCGTCGGGGAAGGTGACGCTGGTGCCACTGGACAGGGGCGGCAAGGGCAGTAGGAGTGCCGGAGACCGGCCCGAGGGTGGCGGGCCTTTGCCGGCCGCCTCCGCCGCAGGCGACGGCTCCGGGGGTACGAGGACTGCGAGTGGCGCGGCCAACCGGCCCGGCACAACCGGCTCCGGCGCAGGCGGTGCAGGCAGCGGCACCGGCGCTGCGGGCGGCGGTACAGGCGGTACGACCGGCTCCGCTGACTCCAGTGGCTCCGAAGGCGGCCCCACGGGCCCCGCAACCCCGTCGGCGCCCGGCTCCACCGCGCCCGCGGGGCCTGCCGTGCTGGTGGTGGGTGCCCCCGAGCGGGCGGCAGCGAACGAGCGCTGGTGCGAGAAAGTGACCGTGGAGTTCCGCAATACCGGAGGATCACCGGCGCGCTCGGGGGCCGTCACCTTCGCCACGCACATCATCGGCGGGCTGGGGATCGACTGGGCGACCGTCGAGTCGACCGAGCCACTGCCCGCGCCGATCGGCGCGGGAGCGGCGCGGACAAAGACGTACACCGTCTGCGTGGACGCCTGGCGGGTGCCCCTGGGTATGCATGTCGAGACCCGGGACGTCACCGCCGTATTGAAGTGACGGGTGGAGGCAGGAGGTACGGAGGAACCGGTGCGCCGGTCAGCGGAGCGCGAGCCAGCCGACCGCTGCGAGGACGACGATCACCGCGACGACGGCGACGATCACCCCGGTCTTCGGTCCGGACGAGGCGGCCGGCTGCTGCTGCCGACGCTGCGGCTCGCCCTCGTCGACGAAGGCGCGGAACATCTGAGTGCTGCCCGCGGGGTCGTAATTGCCCTCGGGGCCCTGGGGGTTGCCATTTACCGGCGGCTGATTACGCATGAATGCATTCCCACTCGATCGGGTTAAGTGCTCGTCGGATACTGCGATATGAAGCCTGTGGAACTGTAGCGTCGTCACGTGGGGGAGCGTCCTGCGGCCAACGCTCGACCCCTCTCGCACCAGGGACTCTGCCCGCCACGGACTGGATCACGCGCGTGACGCGTGCCGCCACCGGGGTGCGAAAGCGGAGAACCGGGTCATCCAAGACCGTTCGGGGTGGCCCGCCAGACGCACAGTTCCTCGCGCCGGGCGCCAAGGAACGGTTGTGTGCCATGGGTCAGGACCCTAGCGGTCCGGCGGCACCTTATGCCCCTGCGGGGTGACAGTCGGGCCCCGACCAACACTCGGGGCCCACTGCCGTTTCGGGGCCACCGTCCACGCCTCCGGTGTGGCACGAGACACACCCGTCACGGCCCGCACCCCGCACGCTGGGGCTTTGACCCGAGCCCTACGCAGCCTTTTGCTTTCCTTTACTTCTGCAAGCCCCATTTCGTTTGCCTGCAGCAACCAACAGCTTATATGGTTGCCCTAAGCAACAAGATGAACCGGTGAGATGTACTGGAGGGCCCGTGGCCGTACGAAGTCAGTACGAAGAACTGGCCCGACAGCTCAGCGCCATCGGGGCCGTCAAGCGGGGTCTCGCCCGCATGCTGCCCCCCGAATGCCCTGGCGGCTCGGCGGCCGTACTGGCACTTCTCCGTGAACACGGCGAAATGCGGATCAGCAGACTGGCCGAGCTGATGGCCGTCGACATGTCGGTGACCAGCCGTCATGTCGCCCATGTGGCAGAGCGCGGCTGGATCGAACGGTCCTCGGACCCGGCGGACAAGCGGTCCCGCATCCTGCGGCTGACCCCCGCCGGACACGACGTGCTCAGCGATCTGAACCGCCGGACCACCGAAATGTTCATCCACAACCTCTCGGACTGGTCCGACGACGACGTCGGACAGCTCAACACGCTGTTGGCCAGGCTGCGCGACAGTTTTGCCTGTCGCGGCCCCGGAGGGTGCGCCCCCGGAAAGCACATCGGCGACTGCTCCCGGCATGCCGACAGCGACAACGACTCGCACACCCGTACACCCGTGTAACAGAAGCAAAGACAAGGAACTCAATGGCTACGACCACACCAACCGGTGTGCGGGGCGGCCACGCCAAGCACGGGGGATCATCCGATCCCTCCGACGGCACGCCGATGACACACCGGCAGATCATGGAAGCGCTCACCGGGCTGCTGCTCGGCATGTTCGTCGCGATTCTGTCGTCCACCGTCGTTTCCAACGCTCTGCCGGAGATCATCTCCGACCTCGGCGGCGGCCAGAGCGCCTACACCTGGGTCGTCACGGCCTCGCTGTTGGCCATGACCGCCACCACCCCCCTGTGGGGCAAGCTCTCCGACCTGTTCAGCAAGAAGCTGCTGGTTCAGATAGCCCTCATCATCTACGTCGCAGGCTCGGTCGTCGCCGGTATGTCGACCAGCAGCGGCATGCTGATCGCCTGCCGTGTCGTCCAGGGCATCGGCGTGGGTGGTCTCTCCGCCCTCGCGCAGATCGTGATGGCCGCGATGATCGCCCCGCGCGAGCGCGGTCGCTACAGCGGCTACCTCGGCGCGGTCTTCGCCGTCGCCACCGTCGGTGGTCCGCTGCTCGGCGGTGTCATCACGGACACCAGCTGGATGGGCTGGCGCTGGTGCTTCTACGTCGGTGTGCCGTTCGCGGTCATCGCGTTGATCGTGCTCCAGAAGACCCTGAAGCTCCCGGTCGTCAAGCGTGAGGTCAAGGTCGACTGGACCGGCGCGTTCTTCATCAGCGCCGCCGTGTCGCTGCTGCTCCTCTGGGTCACCTTCGCGGGCGACAAGTACGACTGGCTGTCGTGGCAGACCGGCGTGATGCTCGCGGGTTCCCTGATCCTCACCCTGCTCTTCGTCTTCACCGAGTCCCGGGCCAGCGAGCCGATCATCCCGCTGCGTCTCTTCCGTAACCGCACCATCACGCTGGCCTCGCTGGCCTCGCTGTTCGTCGGTATCGCGATGTTCGCGGGCACCGTCTTCTTCAGCCAGTACTTCCAGCTGGCGCGCGGCAAGTCGCCGACGATGTCGGGTGTCATGACGATCCCGATGATCACCGGCCTCTTCCTCTCCTCGACGATCTCGGGCCAGATCATCACCAAGACGGGCCGCTGGAAGGCCTGGCTGGTCACCGGTGGCTTCCTGGTCACCGCCGGGCTCGGACTGCTCGGCACCATCCGGTACGACACCGAGTACTGGCACATCGCGATCTTCATGTTCGTGATGGGTCTCGGCATCGGCATGATGATGCAGAACCTGGTGCTCGCCGCGCAGAACCAGGTCGCTCCGGCCGACCTCGGCTCGGCCAGCTCCGTCGTCACCTTCTTCCGTTCGCTCGGTGGTGCGATCGGCGTCTCGGCGCTGGGCGCCGTCATGGCGAACCGTGTCACCCACTACGTCAAGGACGGCCTCGCGGAGCTCGGCCCCAAGGGCGCGGCCATGGGCCACGGCGGCACCGGTGGCGGGGGCATCCCCGACGTGCACGCACTGCCCGAACCGTTCCGTACGGTCGTGGAGAGCGCCTACGGGCACGGTGTCGGCGATGTTTTCCTGTACGCCGCTCCGGCCGCGCTGGTCGCCTTCCTGATCACCATCTTCATCAAGGAGGTCGCGCTGAAGACGAACTCCGCGAACGACGCCGCGGCCCCCGCCGCGGAGACGGTCGAGGCTCCGGCCACCGCTGCCGCACCGGTCTCCCGGGCAACGGCCCCGGTCGCCCCGGCCTCCTCGGTCGACACCCTGGAAGCCCCGGTCGCCACCCTGCAGGGCACGGCCGTGCACGGTGTGGTGCGCGGCGCCGAGGGCGCACCCGTCGCACGGGCCGCCGTCACGCTGATCTCGCTGGCCGGCCGGCAGCTGGGGCGCTCCGTCGCCCAGGCCGACGGCAGCTACGGTCTGGACGCGCCGGGCTCCGGCAGCTACGTCCTGATCGCGTCCGCCGACGGCTTCCAGCCACAGGCCTCCACCGTGGTCGTCGGTGACGAGCCGCTCTCGTACGACATCCTGCTCTCCGGTACGAGCGGCCTGGCCGGGATCGTGCGGACCGCCGAGACCGCTGCGCCGGTCGAGGGCGCCATGGTCATCGTGACCGATGTGCGCGGCGATGTGCTGGCCACCGGCAAGTCCGGTGGGACGGGCGAGTTCACCTTCGGTGAGCTGGTCCCCGGTTCGGTGACCGTCGCGGTGAACGCCGCCGGTTTCCGTCCGCTGGCGCTGCCGGTGGAGATCGGCGGCCAGGGCGTCACCCGGATCGAGGCCGCACTGCAGTCCGGTGCGCTGGTGCAGGGCGTCGTGCGGGCCGGTTCCGGCCGGCGGCCGCTGCCGGACGCCCGGGTCACGCTGGTCGACGCGGCGGGCAATGTGGTCGCCACCTCGACGACCGGGGACGACGGGGCATACGCCTTCGCCGACCTGGACGCGGGCGAGTACTCGGTCATCGCGACCGGCTACCCGCCGATGGCCGGGGCGCTGACCGTGGCCGGTCGCGGGGTCGACGGCCACGACATCGAGCTCGCCCACCCCGGCGAGTAACGGCGTCGCCCACGATTGGCAGTGGGAGAAGGAGCGGCGTCCGGGGCCTTCGGATCCAAGGCGGAGGAGGAAGTCGACGCGGGGCGTCGGCGACTGACGACAACGCCGGAGGCGGAGGTCCCGGACACCGCGACGCCGCTGACAATCGCGGGCGAGGCCGCAACCACAGACCCCTGGCGGGTCGGCGTTTCGAGCGGAGACGCTGTACCGGCCGGTGGAAATGGGCCCCGGTGGCGGGGACGGCAGGCAGGGGACGGCCTGCCGTCCCCGCCCCGGGGCCCGACTCATTGAGTCATTGAGCAAGGAGAGAAAACGGGATGGGACTTCGCGCACAGGTACGGACGCGGGACGGCTGGGCGGTCCAGCACGCGGTCGTGACGGTCACCGACATGACCGGCGCGCAGGTGCTGCGGGCCACTGCCGACGAGGACGGGGCGGTGCGGACCGACACTCCCCTGCAGGCCGGCGCGTACACAGTGATCGTCACGGCGGTCGGGTACGCCCCCGCCGCCTCCACCGCCCTCGTCACCGCGAGCGGACGGGTCGAGGCCGGCACGGTGGTGCTGGCCCGCCAGGGCGGTGTGGAGCTGCCGCCGCCGGGCGCCTGGTCGCTGGACCCGGCGCACTCCTCGGTGGCCGCGGTCGCGCAGCACCTGGGGATCTCCAGCGTGCACGGCCGGTTCACCGAGTTCAGCGGCCGGATCGAGATCGCGGAGGACGTCGCGCAGTCCCGGGTCGACGCCGTCATCGGCGCGGCCAGCATCGACACCGGCAACGGCATGCGCGACAAGCACCTGCGCTCGCCGGACTTCCTGGACTCGGACCGGTTCCCGGAGATCACGTACCGCTCCGACGGACTGGCCCCGGCAGGACCCGACCGCTGGCTTGTCCACGGCGAACTGTCGCTGCACGGCGTCGTGCGCCCGGTCGACCTGAACCTGAGCTACCTCGGGACGGGCCCGGACCCGTGGGGCGGGGTGCGTGCGGCGTTCAGCGCAACGGCGGAGCTGCGCCGCGAGGACTTCGCCATGAACTACAACCAGGTGGTGCAGGCGGGCATCTCGGCGATCGGTACGACGCTGCGGGTGGAGCTCGACATCCAGGCCGTGCAGGGTGAGTCCCTGCCGTCGTAGTCTGCGGACATGGCACCCGACATCGCGACGAACACGGCCGTGGAACTCGACGAGTTGCTGGCTTTCGTACGGCCCAGGCACCGGGCGATCCTGCTGACCACCCGGTCCGACGGCCGCCCCCAGGGCTCCCCGCTGACCTGCGGCGTCGACGACGCCGGACGGATCGTCGTCTCGACCTACCCCGAACGGGCCAAGGCCCGCAACGCGAAACGGGACGAGCGGGTCAGCGTGATCGTCCTGTCCGACGACTGGAACGGGCCGTGGGTGCAGATCGACGGCTCGGCCGAGGTGATCGACTCACCGGATTCGGTCGAGCCGCTCGTCGAGTACTTCCGGAACATCTCGGGTGAGCACCCGGACTGGGACGAGTACCGGGCGGCGATGGTGAAGCAGGGGAAGTCGATCATCCGGATCACTCCGCAGCGCTGGGGCCCGGTCGCGACCGGCGGCTTCCCCGCCCACCTGGCGCCCGGCAGCTGACCGCTGTCTGCCGGATACGTTTCCCGGATGCCTTCCCGAGCACATGCACATGTTCCGGTGCCGGGCCTGCTCGCGCGGGCCCGGCTGCCGGCCGCGCCGACGCTGGACGCCTCCGTCGTCCGCGAACCGGGCGGACGAGGACATCGTCACCGACTTCGCCGCGTGCTGGGAGGCGATGGCGCAGGACCGGCTGCCGGGGGCGGCCGTGGATGTGGGGCGCGAGTACTGAGGGACGAACGAGGTCTCAGCGGTCCCGCATCGCCTCGATGCCCGCGATCAGCAGGTCCAGGGCGAAGGTGAAGTCCCGGTCGCGCATCTCCTCGACCGTGTCGCCGCCGCGGGCGTCCATCAGGTCCTGTGAGGACTCGACGATCCGGCTGAGCTGCGGCTGGCTCCGGATGGTGCCCAGCGCCTGCTGGAAGAACTCGTCCTGGCTGACCCCCGACTCCGCGCTGCGCTGCACGAAGTGGGCCTCGATGGTGCCGAATCCGTACACGAACTGGAAGACCGCGGAGAGTGCGCCCGTCTGCTGGTGCAGCGGCAGCCCCGTCGCCCGGATCACGTCCTGGATGGCGTGCGAGAACAGCATCGAGTAGGGGCCCATGTTCAGGAAGTGGCCGGCGAGCGGCGACACCCAGCCATGCCGGACCAGCAATTCCCGGTAGGCCATGGCCAGTTCGCGCAGCCGGTCGTGCCAGTGGGCGTCTTCGCGAGGGGGCGTGATCTCGCTGAAGACCGAGTCGAGGGCCAGCTCCAGCAGATCGTCCTTGGTGTCCACGTACCAGTAGAGGGACATCGCGGTGACGTCCAGCTCGGCGGCGAGCCGGCGCATGGAGAACTTGGCGAGGCCCTCGGCGTCCAGCAGCCGGACAGAAGCCGCAGTGATCCTGTCCCGGTCGAGACCGGCCGGCTGATCCGATTTACGGGTGCGCGAGGGTGCCCTCCGGTCCAGCCACACGCTGGTCCTGGCGGGGTTCTTCACACGGTCGGCCGCGGACACCATGGCGCACTCTCCTCGTCTTGCCGGCGGGACGGACCGGATGCGTACGCGTGTGCACGAAGCGGATCCGTACGGTCCGATGCGCCCCGCCTCGATGCTATGCCGCCACCTCGGCCTCGGCCGAGCCCGCCCGGGCAGATTCTGCCCGCTCCGCGCGGCGCAGCAGCGCCGCTGCCAGCAGTCCGCCGGCCAGCACCGCCACCGCTCCGACCAGCTGGCTGGTCTCCAGTCCCGAGGCGAAGGCGTCCGTGATCCGCGCCCGCTCCCCGTCGTCGGTGGCCGAGGCCAGCGCGGCGGGCAGCGAGGCGGCCCCGACGGCCGCCGGCACGAGCGCCGCGAACCGGGAGTTCAGCACCGCGCCGAGGACGGCGACCCCCAGACCGTTGCCGAACTCGGCGAGCGTGCCGTTGACCCCGGCGCCCACGCCCGCCTTCTCCGGCGGAATGGCGCTCATGATCGCGTTGGCCATGGCGGGCATGGCGAGCGCGATGCCCGCACCCATCACGACCAGGCCGAGCAGCATGCCGCCGTAGCCGTCGCCGCCGAGCAGCGCGATCGCGGCGAGTCCGGCGGCCAGCAGGCTCATGCCGGCCGCAATGGTGACGGGCGTGCCCAGCTTGGGCACCAGCCTGGCGCCCAGTCCGGTGAGGTTCAGGGCGACGACGCTCAGCGCCAGCGGAGCCGTACGCAGACCGGCCTCCAGCGCCCCGTAGCCGAGGACGAACTGGAGCTGCTGGGTGAGCAGGAACAGCGAGCCGCCCATCCCGAAGGCGACCAGGATCGCGCCCGCGACCGCGCCGATGAACTTCTGGTTCCGGAAGAAGTGCATGTCCAGCATCGGGTACGGGATGTGCAGCTCCCACAGCACGAACCCGATCAGTACGGCGGCCCCGACGAAGGCGGTCAGCAGCACCTGGCCCGACACCCAGCCGTGCGCCGGACCGGAGATGATCGCGTACACGACGGACGCCATGCCGATGGTGGAGAGCAGTGCGCCGAGCAGGTCGGGGCGCTCACTGCTGGGGTTCTTGGATTCCGGGACGAGCCGGATGACGGCGACCAGGCCGATGACGGCGACCGGGATGTTGATCAGGAAGATCGCACCCCACCAGAAGTGCTCGAGCATCACGCCGCCGACCAGCGGTCCGACGGCGAAGCCGAGCGAGCTGACGGTCGACCAGATGCCGATCGCCTTGACCCGCTCGGAGTCGTCGAAGATCTGCACGATCACGGCCAGGGTCGTCGTCATCAGCAGTGCACCGCCGATGCCCATGCCCGCGCGGGCGGCGATCAGCTGCGTGGACGACTGGGCCAGTCCGGCCACCAGCGAGCCGATGCCGAACAGGGCGAGCCCCGCGACCAGCATCTTCTTGCGGCCGTAGCGGTCGGCAGAGCTGCCGGCCGTGAGCAGCAGACCCGACTGGACCAGCGAATAGGCGTTGATCATCCATTGCACGTCGGCGGTGGAGGCGTCCAGCTCCCGGGTGAGGGAGGGGATCGCCACGTTGAGCACGGTGTTGTCGAGCAACACGGTGAGCTGGGCGAGGCAGATGACGCCGAGGATCAGCCAGCGCTGCGGGTGGCTCGGTGGCGTGAGGCGGCTCTGCTCGGCGACGGTCGCCGTCATGCGGACTCCTGGTGCCTTATACGGTGTACGAGAACGAGACTTACACCGTATAGCCAGCCCCATACGGCGTACAACTCAATTCCGCGCGGTACCGTGCTCGCCGCTGATCCGACAAGGACTGGAGTGGTATGTCACTGCGTCGTCGTACGGTGGAAATGCTCATCGCAGCGGGCCTGTTGGGCACCGCCGCCGCGCCCCCGGCATCGGCCGCCGGGCAGGGGCACGCGGTGCCGCTGCGCGTGGCCACGTACAACATCCATGCAGGCGCCGGCATGGACAATGTCTTCGATCTCGACCGGCAGACCGCCGAGCTCCGCTCACTGGACGCCGATGTGATCGGGCTCCAGGAGGTCGACGTCCACTGGGGCACCCGCAGCGAGTGGCGCGATCTGGCGGCCGAGCTGGCCGAGCGGCTGCACATGCAGGTCTCGTTCGCCCCGATCTACAGCCTCGCCCCTGATACTCCGGGTGCGCCCCGGCGTGAGTTCGGTGTCGCGGTGCTGTCCAGGTACCGGATCGTGAGCGCCGAGAACCACGAGATCACCCGGCTCTCCACCCAGGACCCGAACCCGGTTCCGGCCCCCGCGCCCGGCTTCGGCGAGGTGGTCCTGCGGGTGAAGGGGCTGCCCGTGCATGTGTATGTGACGCACCTCGACTACCGCGGCGACCCGTCTGTACGGACCGCCCAGGTCGCCGACACCCGCCGGGTCATGGCCGAGGACGAGGCACCGGGGCGGCAGAAGGTGCGGCAGATCCTGCTCGGCGACTTCAACGCGGCACCGGCCGCTCCCGAACTCGCCCCGCTGTGGAAGGAACTGACGGACGTCGAGCCCGGCGGGCCGACGTACCCGGCGCAGGATCCGGTGCAGCGGATCGATTACGTGGCGGTGTCGAAGGATTCCGTGCGGGTACGCGACGCGGCGGTGGCCGAGACGCTTGCCTCGGACCACCGCCCGGTTGTCGCGGATCTGCTGCTGCGGCGCTGAGAGCCTGTCGGGTGACCTTCGATCGGAGAGCGGACGCGGCATGGTGCGTGCGATTCCAAGGCGCCGGGATGGCCTCGGATGGGGCCTCCCCTGCTCGAACGAAGTTGAGAGTTCGGGGAAGGAGCTACTAGGCCATTTCGGCAACGCCGGAGGGGGTCCCCCCTGGCCCTTAAGGCCTTGGGGGAGTGCGTGCCAGGCCGTGGCCGCCCGATCAGAGGTCACCCGACAGGCTCTCAGCCTCTACTCGCCGCTCTTCGGCCGGGTCAGGTCGTAGAAGGTGGCGCTGCCGACCGTGACCTCCTTGAAGTTCCCCTCCACCCAGGAGGAGATCCGGGACGAGGTGCCGCTGTTGCCGCCGCCCCCGCCCATCCCGCCCGCGATGAAGTAGTGGATCCTGCCGTCCTCGACGTACTTCTTGAACCGGGAGAGCGTCGGGGACGGGTCACTGCCGTTGAAGCCGCCGATCGCCATCACCGGTTCTCCGGTGGCGAGTTGGTAGCTCGCCGCATTCTGTGAGCCGATGGCGGCGGCGGCCCAGGTGTAGTCGGCGGCGCTCTCCTCCAGGAGCTTCTCGGCCTCGGCACTGACGGACGAGCCGTTGAGCAGACCGCCCATGCCGCCTCCTCCTGGGGTGCCGCCTTCGCCCGTGCCGCCGGGTGCGGTGCCGGGCGAGGTGCCTGTGCCGGGTGCGGTGCCGGTGCCGGGCATCGCACCCGGCTGCCGGCCGTTCTGCTGGTTGCCGCCCTGACCCTGGCCCTGCTGTCCGGTGGGACCGGCGCCCTGGCCGCCCGTCGGGGGCCGGCCCATGCCGCCGCCCTGCTGGTTGCCCTGGCCGGGAGGCCGCATTGCGCCGCCCATGCCACCGGGACCGCCCATGGAGCCGGCGCCGGACGGACCGGCCGTGACGATCGAGCCCTGATGCCCGGTGTTCAGCGTGCTGAGGGTGTACGCCGTCGGCCCGGCCAGCGCCGCGACAAAGCTCACCCCTACCGCTGCGAGCGCCAGTCGACGTCCGAGACGCGGGGCGAGCAGCAGGCCCGCCGCTCCGGCCAGACCGCCGACGAGGACGGCCCAGCGCAGCCACGGCAGATAGTCCGCGGTCCGTCCCAGCAGGACGTGCGACCAGAGCGCGGTCACCGCGACCGTCACGCCGAGCGCTCCACGCGCCCGCCACCTGGCCCGTTCCTCCCACAGGACCGTGGCCCCCATACCCACGAGCGCCGCGATATACGGAGCCAGGGCGACCGTGTAGTACTGGTGGAAGATGCCGGCCATGAAGCTGAAGACGACCGCCGTCATCAGCAGCGAGCCGCCCCAGGCGAGGAACGCCGCACGGGCCGTGTCGGTGCGCCTGGCCTTCCAGGTGAGCCAGACGCCCGCGGCGAGCAGGATCAGCGCGGCGGGAAGCAGCCAGGAGATCTGGCCGCCGATCTCGGAGTTGAACATCCGGCCGATGCCGGTCTCCCCCCACTGACCGCCGGACTGACCGCCGCCGCCCCCGCCTCCTTGGACGCTGCCGGTCTCGTCGCCGTTGATCCGGCCGAGACCGTTGTAGCCGAAGGTCAGTTCCAGGAAGGAGTTGTTCTGGGAGCCGCCGATGTACGGGCGCGACGAGGCGGGCCACAGTTCGACGATCGCCACCCACCAGCCGCCCGCGACGACCATCGCGAGCGCCGAGAGCCCGAGCTGGCCGAACCGCTTGCGTACGGAGACCGGCGCGAACACCGCGTACAGCACGGCCAGCGGCGGCAGGATCAGGAACGCCTGCAGGGTCTTGGACAGGAACGCGAAACCGACCGCGACACCCGCCCACACCAGCCACTTGGTCCGGCCGTTCTCCATCGCGCGCAGCACGCAGTGGACGGTGACGGTCATCAGCAACGCCAGCAGCGCATCCGGGTTGTTGAAGCGGAACATCAGCGCGGCGACGGGCGTGAGCGCGAACACCGCCATCGCGATCAGTCCGGCGGGGGCGTTGAAGCGGCGGCGTACGGCCGCGTACAGCACCCCGGCCGTGGCCACCCCCATCAGCACCTGCGGAACCAGAACCGCCCACGAACCGAGGCCGAAGATCCGCACCGACAGGGCCATCGGCCAGAGCGTGGCCGGGGGCTTGTCGACAGTGATCGCGTTGGCAGCGTCCAACGAGCCGAAGAAGAAGGCCTTCCAGCTCTGGCTCCCCGCCTGGACGGCCGCGGAGTAGAAGGAGTTGGCGTACCCGGAGGCGCTGAGATTCCACAGGTACGCGAGCGCGACGACCAGCAGCATGGCCAGGAAGGCGGGCCGGGCCCAGCGCGGGTCCTCGGACCTGCCCCGCCACACGCGGTGCGCCAAGGGCTTGTTCGGGCGCGCGTGGCCGCCCCCCGCGGCCGGTGCCGGGGGCGTCGGCACATCCGGCGGGGCCGGAAGGTGGCCGGGTCGCAGCGTGGTCATCGGACGTTCCCCAGTTCGTGGTGAGTGTCATCGGCGCGCCCGGCCGGGGCGGGAGCCGCAAAGGCCGCGGTAGCCGCAGGCGCACCGGAGGCCCGCTCCGGGAAGACCCAGGCGCGGAAGAGCAGGAACCGCAGCACCGTCGCCGCGAGGTTGGCCGCGATCAGTACGGCGAGTTCCGTGCCGTGCGACGGCGATCCGGACGCCGCGCCCAGTGCGGCCAGCGAGCCGCTGGTCAGCGCGAGGCCGATGGCGAAGACGACCAGGCCCTGCGCCTGGTGGCGTACGGCTCCGCCCCGGCCGCGTACGCCGAAGGTGAGCCTCCGGTTGGCTGCCGTATTGGCGACGGCGGACACCAGCAGAGCGCCGCCGTTGGCGATCTGCGGGCCGACACCCAGCCGGAAGAGCGAGTACAGGGCGAGATAGAAGAGCGTGGAAAGCGCGCCGACGACACAGAATCCGACGAGTTGCCGGGCCAGGCCGCGCGGCACCCCGCTCAGAGCGCGGTCGCGCGGATCGTCTCCGAAGGGCCTCGCCAGCCGGTCCAGCGGCAGTGCGCCGACTGCCAGCGCCCGCCCCACCCGCCACACCCCTTTCAGATCCTCGGTCGCGGTACGCACGATGTGGACGGTGGAGTCGGGGTCGTCGACCCAGTCGACCGGCACCTCGTGGATACGCAGCCCGGCGCGCTCGGCGAGCACCAGCATCTCGGTGTCGAAGAACCACCCCGTGTCCTCGACCATCGGCAGCAGCCGCTGCGCGACCTCATGGCGGATGGCCTTGAATCCGCACTGCGCATCGCTGAACCGGGCGGCCAGCGACGAGCGGAGAATAAGGTTGTAGGCGCGCGAGATGAACTCCCGCTTCGACCCGCGCACCACCCGCGAGCTACGGGCCAGCCGTGAGCCGATCGCCAGGTCCGAGTGGCCCGAGATCAGCGGTGCGACCAGCGGCAGCAGCGCGTTGAGGTCGGTGGAGAGATCGACGTCCATGTACGCCAGGACCGGGGCGTCCGAGTGCGACCAGACGGTGCGCAGCGCCCGCCCGCGGCCCTTGTCCTCCAGCCGGTACGACCGCACCCTGGGCAGCGCCGCCGCGAGCCGGGCCGCCACCTGCGGTGTCCGGTCGGTGCTCGCGTTGTCCGCGACGGTGATCCGGAAGGCGTACGGGAAGGTGCGCGCCAGATGGTCGTGCAGGCGCAGCACACACGGTTCGAGGTCCTTCTCCTCGTTGCAGACGGGTACCACCACATCGAGTACGGGTGCACCTGCCGCATCGACCGCTCCGGCAAGGAGGTGGTCCCGGGCCGGCAGGGTGCTCCAAGGAGTGTCGGTTCGCATGCCATCGACACTCGTCGGCCCCGCTGTCACGCCGATGTGCTGAGCCTGTCCCCCTGCTGTGAGTGCGGAGCAACCGCGACAAGCGCCGGCAGATGGACGGCGAACACCGTGTGTCCCGGGACCGAGGCCACCTCCACCCGGCCGCCGTGCGCGGCGACGACAGCCTGCACGATGGCGAGACCGAGCCCGGTGGAACCCGCGTGGCGGGAGCGCGAGGCATCACCGCGCGCGAACCGTTCGAAGACATGCGGCAGCAGCTGAGGCGGAATGCCGGGCCCGTCGTCCTGGACCTCCAGCGTCACCCAGGGGTGGCCGGCCGTGGCACGCACCCGCACGGTGACGGTGGTGCCGGGCGGGGTGTGCGTACGGGCGTTCGCCAGCAGATTGACCAGCACCTGATGGAGCCGGGTCGGATCGCCGTACACGGTCGCGGGCTCGTCCGGCAGTTCGAGGCGCCAGTGGTGATCCTCCTGCCCGGCGGCGCGGGCATCGCTCACCGCGTCGACGACGACCGGCGAGAGATCGGTGCTTTCGTGACTCAGCGGGCGCCCGGCATCCAGGCGGGCGAGCAGCAGCAGATCCTCCACCATGCCCGTCATCCGCTCCGCCTCGGACTCGATCCGCCCCAGGGCATGCCGGGTGTCGGGGCCGGTCTCCTCGCGGCCGCGCCGGGTCAGTTCGGCGTATCCGCGGATCGAGGCCAGCGGGGTGCGCAGCTCATGGCTGGCGTCCGCGACGAACTGACGTACCCGCGTCTCGCTCTCCTGCCGCACCTCCAGCGCCGAACCGACATGGCCCAGCATCCGGTTGAGCGCCGCGCCCACCTGCCCGACCTCGGTCCGCGGATCGGCCTCGGCCTCCGGGACCCGCTCCAGGAGGGCCACCTTGCCGCTGTGCAGCGGGAGTTCGGAGACCCGGGTCGCGGTCACGGCGACCCGGCGCAGTGGTCGCAGCGCGACACCGACCATGGCGGCGCCCGCGATACCGGCCGCGATCAGACCGGCTCCGGTGACACAGACCTCGACGAGGATCAGGGTGGTGAGGGCGGAGCTCACCTCGGCGGCGGAGATGCCGACAAGGATCGTCGTCCCCTGCGGGCCCATGACGGCCTCCACCCGGTTGGAACCGAGTCCGGGCAGGTCGATGCTTTGCGCCCCGCCACCGACAGGGGTGTCCGCCGCTTCCAGGGCGCTCTGCTGGGCGTCGGTCATCGGCCGGCCGCCGTCCTCGGTCCCCAGCCCCGGCGTGGTGGTGCTCTCCGCGACCACCCTCGAATCGGTGACCGAGCCGTCCGACAGAACGGCCCCGAAGGCGCCGACGGGCAGCCCGCGCACGTCGACGAAGGCCAGCGGGTCGTCGCTCTGCCGTGCACCGCCGGGCATCGGCCCCCCGGCGCCGAGGGGCGGCTTGGAGGCCCGCATGGCGATGGAATTCAGCTGATCGTCGAGCTTTCCGTAGATATAGCTGCGGTAGGCGATGGTGGTGACCGAGCCGATGACCGCGGCGACCACGGCGATCAGCGCCACCGCCGAGACCACGAGCCGGGTCCGCAGCGTCCACGGCCCCCGCCGCCGGCTCACACGCCTACTCACCGGGCTTGATGAGGTATCCCGCCCCGCGCCGGGTGTGGATCATCGGTGACCGCCCGGCGTCGATCTTCTTGCGCAGGTACGAGATGTACAGCTCGACGACGTTCGCCTGCCCGCCGAAGTCGTAGTTCCACACCCGGTCCAGGATCTGCGCCTTGCTCAGCACCCGCCGCGGATTGCGCATCAGGAAGCGCAGCAGCTCGAACTCGGTCGCCGTGAGATGGATGGACGTTCCGCCCCGGCTCACCTCATGGCTGTCCTCGTCGAGCATCAGATCGCCGACGACGAGCGTCGACTCGCTGCGTACGGCCGCCGTACCGGCCCGCCGGATCAGCCCGCGCAGCCGCGCCACGACCTCCTCCAGGCTGAACGGCTTGGTGACGTAGTCGTCGCCGCCCGCCGTGAGCCCGGCGATCCGGTCCTCCACCGCGTCGCGCGCGGTCAGGAACAGCACGGGGACCTCGGAGAGCTCCCGCCGCAGTCTGCCGAGCACGGCGAACCCGTCCGTGTCGGGCAGCATCACATCGAGGATCACCGCATCGGGACGGAAGTCGCGCGCCATCCGTACGGCACCGGCACCGTCCCCGGCGCTGCGCACCTCCCAGCCCTCGTAACGCAGGGCCATGGAGAGCAGCTCGGCGAGCGGAGCCTCGTCGTCCACCACCAGCACACGGACGGGGCTGCGGTCCGCCCTCAGCAGTTCGGTACGCCCCTGGGGCGAGGTCGTCGTCGTCATGCCTCGACCCTGTGAGGCTCCTCTGAGAGGGTCCTTTCCCGACTCTGTGAATTCCCTGAGAAAGCGGAACCCTCGGCGGACCGGCAGCCCGTCAGCCCACGCCGAACAACACGCTCGTGTTCCCGTGACAGACCGCGCGCAGCCAGTCGTCCCCCAGCTCCAGCCGCTCCAGCGCGTGCAGCTGATGCGCGTACGGATACGGGATGTTCGGGAAGTCCGTCCCCAGCAGAATCCGGTCCCCGAGCGCCGCGAGCCGCCCCCGCTCAGCCACCGGGAACGGCGTGAAGTCCTCCGTGAAGTCCGTGAACGCCATCGTCGTATCGAGCCGGACCTCCGGGTACGTCTCCGCCAGCGCCAGGAACTCCGTGTACTCCGGCATCCCCAGGTGCGCCACGATCAGCCGCAGCCGCGGATGCCGGGCGAGCAGCCGGCCGACCGGTTCGGGTCCCGTGTAATTGCCGGGCGCCGGCCCGGAGCCGCAGTGCATCACCACCGGAACCCCGGCCTCCGCGAGCAGTCCCCACACCGGCTCCAGCAGCGGGTCGTTGGCGTCGTACGCGCCGACCTGAAGGTGCGACTTGAAGACCCGAGCCCCCGCCTCCACGGCCTCTCGTACGTACCGCTCCACGCCCTCCTCCGGGAAGAACGTCGCGGTGTGCAGACAGTCCGGCACCCGGCGCGCGAAGTCGGCCGCCCAGCCGTTCAGCCAGGCCGCCATGCCGGCCTTGTGCGGGTAGAGCATCGAGGTGAACCGGAGCACGCCGAACGAGCGCAGCAGCGCGAGGCGTTCGTCCTCGTCGTGCCGATACTCGATCGGCCACTCCATCCCGGTCAGCGGCCCCGCGGAGTCGAAGTACGCCCAGACCTTGCGGAGCACCCGCTCCGGCATGAAGTGCGTATGGACATCGATGATCCCGGGCAGCCCCAGCCGTTCCCAGAACCGCACGACGTCGTCGGCGTCACCACTCATTGCACACCCCTTTCACCGTCCGGCCCCGACGATCTCAGAACAGCCCGCCCTGCACGCCACCACCCCCGATGTCGGCCACCGGCACGCCCACCCCGGCCCCGGCGTCGGCGCCCGCCAGCTCCCACCCGGTCATCAGCCGGGTGTCGAGCACCACGACCCCGTCCTTCACCGTCTCCAGATGCAGATCGGGCCCCGCAGCCGCCACCAGCCGCCCCGCGACCACGCCCCCGTCGACCAACTCGGTGACCGCCCACGCCACCTCGACCGCGCCGTCAAGACCGAACAGCCCGGCATGATCGACCGCCTCGAACGGCAACCGCTCCAGCGACTGCGGCCACCCGGCCCCCTCCAGCGCCGCAGCCCGCCCGTAGAGCTGCGCCACCTCGGCCCGCCGCTCCGCCACCCCCGGCAGCACCGCGCGCACGGCCCGTTTCCTGGCGTACGGAATCCGGTCCGGCACCCCGAGCGCCGACCGCAGCAGCTCCTCGGTCCGCCGCGCCGCCATCAACGGCCCCCGCCCCAGCCAGCTGAACACCACGGCCCCCTGCTCCCGCAGCCTCGCCGCCTCCCGCTCCTCGGCGGTGATCCCGACCTTCACCATCCCCGGCCCGAACCAGGCGAGATACACGCGGTACGTCCGGGGGTCATCGGCGATCGTGTCGGCGGCCACCGAGTGCGCCCGGTCCAGCCGCGCGCACTCAGGACACCGTGCCCCCGCGCTGCGCCCCGACACCACGGCCTTCACCGGACACGCATTGCCTCGCGCCCCGACGCAGCATCGCTCCCCCACGGCCCGGAAGCCGAGCTCCGTCCCATAGGTCAGCACACTCACCCGTACGGCCCCGCCCCGGCGCCACCCCAGCACGGGCGACCCCTGCGCGTTGGGCCATCGCAGCCCGGTGCACTGCCAGCCCATGCGCGAACTCCCGGATTCCGATTCAGGCGGAGGGAATGCCAAGAGGCCCCCGGATGAATCCGGGGGCCTCTTGCCACTGTGCACTCGGCAGGATTCGAACCTGCAACCTTCTGATCCGTAGTCAGATGCTCTATCCGTTAAGCTACGAGTGCTTGGCGTTCCGGGCTTTTCTGCCTGGTCGGCGTTGCGGGAACAACATTACATGACCTGCGCCGTAGCGCGAAATCCTTTAGCCACACCACCCCTGACCTGCGAAAACACTCCGTTTGGGGCTACCGCGGACGACTGTCCGACCGGACACCCGAGCGGGCCGCGGGCCACCACGGGCTCATATTCGGACCGCCCGGGTCCGGATACGACCGAAGCCCCGTGTCGGCGACACGGGGCTTCGGTGATGAAGCGGAGGCGGAGGGATTTGAACCCTCGATGGGCTTTAAGACCCAAACCGCATTAGCAGTGCGGCGCCATAGACCGGACTAGGCGACGCCTCCAGCACACCCCGCGCGAGCGCGAGTGGTGCGTGCAGATGATGACACAGCTGAGCACTGCCTCACCAATCGCTGCCTACGGTACTAGGCAGTCGGGCACGAGGGCAAAGTGCCTGCGGTTGCGCAACGCCGTGGCGTGCGGAGCGTTAGTGAGACGAGGGAGGCGCCGCCTTCCCGTTCTTCCCATTCGTTCCACCCGCTGTCCCGTCCCTCTCGTCGAAGTGCACGAGCACAGGAGCCCGCATGTTGCGTCGCCTCGCCCTCACCGTCGTCGCGTCTCTCGCCGCGCTGTCCGCCGCCGCACCGGGCGCGACCGCGGCCACCGCCCCCCTTCCGCTGCCGCTGCCCCTGCTGCACGCCGACGACGCCCGTACCCGGCTGACGGTGACGGTCTCGGGCACGGGAGATCCCGCGGCCGAGGGCGTCTTCGAGCTGAAGTGCGGACCGGCGGGCGGCAGCCACCCGGCGGCGCAGCAGGCCTGTGACCGGCTGGAGGAGCTGGCGGGCGAGGGCGCGGACCCGTTCGCCCCGGTGCCCGGGGATGCGATGTGCACCCAGCAGTTCGGGGGTCCGGCCACCGCCCGGGTCACCGGGACCTGGCGGGGAAGGAGCATCGACACGGCCTTCGACCGGACCAACGGCTGCGCGATCTCGCGCTGGAACGGGCTGCGGCCGGTGCTCCCCAACGTCCAATGAGCAGGGGTCCACATCCCTGCCCAGGGCATATCGAACCTCACGTGACGGGCTGGAGTCGTACACCGTATGCACAGAACCTTGGTGAGAGCTCCCCGGCATCCGCCGCCCCACGCCCCTCCCCTGCCTTTAGACTCCTTCCGTGACAGCCTGCGGCCCGAGGGGCAAGATGGGGCCCGCTGTCGGCAAGGTGCGGTAATCAGGGAGGAAGCGTCGTCGTGAGCAGCAGGCCATCCCGAGGCACTGCTCGCCTCGCAGCCATACTCGATGCACTCCCTGACGGGCTGCTGCTCGTCAATTGCAACGGCACGGTCGTCAACGCCAACACCATCGCGCTGGAAATGTTCGAGACGCCGGGCACCGCGCTCGTCGGGCGCGGGCTCCTCGATCTGCTGCCGGAGTTCGACTCCAAGCTGATTCCGGGGTCGATGCGCCGGCCCGAGTCCGCCGACGACCGCGGCCGTACGAAGCCGACGCGGATGACCGCACGGCGGACCGACGGCAACGAGTACCCGGTCGAGGTCACCAGCGCCAGCCTGGAGGACGGGCAGGCCGCGTACAACGACTTCCAGAGCAGTTACAGCGGCAGCTACACGGGTGACGAGCTTTTGATGCTCGTCGTACGGGATCTGTCGGGCACCGTCGACACCGAGGCCGAACTGGCCCGTTCGCAGCGGCAGACCGAGATGATCCTGCGGGCCGCGGCCGAGGGCGTCGTCGGCACGGACACGGACGGCCGGGTCGTCCTGGTCAACCCCGCCGCCGCGCAGATCCTCGGCTTCCGCGCCAGCGATCTGGGTGGCCAGGAACTGCATCCGCTGATCCTGCACTCGCGGGCGGAGGGCGAGCCGTTCCCGTACGAGGAGTCGCCGCTCGCCGACACCCTCAGGTCCGGCCGCAAGCACCGGGTGCGCGGGCAGGTCCTGTGGTCCAAGAGCGGTGCGCAGGTGCCGGTCGATCTGACCACCGCGCCGGTCCGGGACGGGGACCAGCTGGTCGGTGCGGTCATGACGTTCACCGACCGCAGGCCGTACGAGGAGCTCAGCGAGCAGCACAAGGCCGAGGTCGCCGAACTGACCGCGGGCCACACCGCGGAGGTCACCGGACTGACGGAACGGCACAGCGCGGAGCTGGCCGACCGGGCCGAGCGATACACGGCCGAACTGGAAGCGCAGGCCGAACAGCTGGCGGCGCTCACCGCCCGGCACACCCAGCTCACCGCCGTACTCGGCGAGTCTCTTCGCGGGCCGCTGGAGGAGCTGCGCGGCGAACTCTCCACGCTCGCCGCCGATCCGGCCGGCCAGCTGTGGCCGGAGGCCAACCAGATCCTCCACCACCTGGCCGCGGGCTACGCCCGGATGACGACGCTCGTCGACAATGTGCTCGGCTACCAGCGCCTGGACGCCGGCTCCGAGGAGCTGGTCAAGGCGAGCGTGCTGCTCGACTCGGTCGTGACGGCCGGTATCGACGCGGCCGTCGAGCTGATCGGTCCCGGGCGCGCCCAGTTCGCGGTGCACGCGCCGCCGATCGAGGCCGAGGTGGACGCGGCCCGGCTGGTGACCGCGCTCGCCCATCTGGTCGCGGATGTCGCCGGGGTCGACTCGACCGGCAAGGCCCGCGTGGTGCCGGGCGGTGGCTACGTCGACTCGACGGTCGTCGTCGCGGCGGCGCAGCGCGGTGAGGTCGTACGGATCGAGGTGCGCGGGCCGTTCGCCGGGGGAGACCCGGTGCATGAGCCGATCGTGCGCGGGATCGTACGGGCGCACGGCGGCGTGCTCCAGACGCACGAGGTGCCGGGGACGAGCGGCAGCGCGTACGTGCTCGAAGTGCCGTTGGGCGCGGGCTCGGGAACGGTGATGCCACCGGCGCCCGAGCCGGAGCCCGAACCCACGCCGGAGCCGGCGGCCGGTCAGGCCGCGCCGGGCGGCGGGCGGCGGCGGGCGCGGCGGGCGTCCACGGACGCGTTCCTGGAGAGCCCTGTGGACGGTTCCGGGGCGGGGGCCGGGTCCGGGGACGGAGACACCGCGGCGGCCGAGCCGACGGGGCGGCGACGGGCACGTCGTGAGCCCGCGGTGCAGGGCTCGCAGGAGACGCAGGGTGTGCAGAGCGCGCACAGCCCGCACGAGATCATTCCGGCCCAGCAGAGCGAGGGGTCGGGGCGCAGGCGTGGGCGGCCGAGTCCGGCCGAGACCGGTGCTCAGCATTCGCTTCCGGCTCAGCTGTCCCAGTTGCCCGAGCAGGCGCAGGGACAGAGGCCTGGGCAGCCTGCTGTCGAGCAGCAGGGGCCGGGGCAGGCATTGGCGCTGCCCGCGGCCTCGGCACCGTCCGAGGGGGCGGTGGTGACGGCGGCCGAGGGCGCGCAGGGTGGCGGTGGCCGTCCGCAGCGTGGGCAGACCGTGCCTCCGCAGGGCGTTCCGGCCGAGACGCCGATGCCGGTGCCTGCGGGTGGACACCGGGCACGCCGGGGCGGCGAGAACCAGCTGGCCCTGCCGTCTTCCGCTTCCGCTTCCGCTCCTGCCGCCGAAGGCTTCCCGCAGGCCGGTGACGGTTCGGCGTCGGCGCCTCAGCCGACCGGGCGGCGAGCACGACGGGCATTGGCGGCCGTGCAGGAGCGTTCCGCTCAGGCCGAGCCGACCGGGCCTCGTACCGCGTTCGCGCTCCCGCCCGCGGATGCCGACCGGACCCCGCCCACGGCTGCCGACGCGGACGCCTCGCTGCCCGGACGCCACGACGCCGCACGCCTCGCGCCGGACGACAACCACACACCGCCCCAGGAGCACTCCGCAGCGACCGGGCAGCGCCGGGCGCGTCGCGCCGACGCTCCCCAGCAGGCCGGTCCGGCCGTCGGGCAGCCTGCGGAGCAGCAGCCCGTGCAGTCCGGCGGCTGGGCGGAGAACGGTTCCTCGGGTCAGGGCCCGGCCGCGCCCGGCGAGCAGGCCGACGACCGGGTCGACGGCCACCCCGGCGATCATCCCGCCGATCACCCCGGCAGCCGGTCCGGCGGCGAGCCGCAATGGCCCGCGGCCGGCCACACCACGCACACCACCGGCACCACAGCCGTCGCAGGCACCGCCGACGCCACCGGCATCGCGGAGAGCCGTCCGCGGAACATCGCGCCCGTGGCGGACGCGCGCAGGCAGCCGCTGCCCGCGGAAGATCCGATGCCCGGCGGCTCGTCGGACTCGACGCAGGGACGCGCGTTCAGCGTGCGGACGCTCGGGCAGGGTGTGCCGTTCGCCCAGCACATCGCGCACCAGCAGAACCAGACGCTCGGCGGTGCCGGCCGGCGCCGTAAGCTCGCCGCCCCGCCGGAGGGCGAGCGCACCCCGCAGTCCGCGCCGGCCCAGTCCGCCGCCGCGCAAGGCCAGGGCCCGGGTCCGGGGCAGTTGCTCTCCACTCCCGAGGCCGAAGGACGCGCGTACGCCATAGGGGCACCCGACGAGGGCGCCGAGGGGCCGGAGCCACTGGATGGTCCGGGTGGCGCGGTCGAGGTCGCCAACCGCCCGTCGCCGCAGCCGGTCGACGACGAGCTGCCCCCGGAGCCGCTGGACAACCCGCGTCGGCTGCTCGTCTGGCCCGCGCCCGATGTCTCCACCCAGCAGGCACTGAGCGACCGCGGCTACCGGCCGGTGATCGTGCACTCGCGCGAGGAGGTCGACGCCCAGATCGCGGCGTTCCCCGCCGCGCTCTTCGTCGACCCGCTCACCGGTCCCATCACCCGCAAGGCGCTGCAGTCGCTGCGTCAGGCGGCGGTGGCGGCCGAGGTCCCGGTGCTGGTGACGGCCGGTCTGGGGCAGGCCTCACGGGAGGCCGCATACGGTGCCGACCCGGCCGTACTCCTCAAGGCGCTCGCCCCGCGCGACAGCGAGCAGCATCCGCCGCGAGTGCTGTTGATCGAGGAACACGAGGAGATCGCGCTGGCGCTGACGGAGACGTTGGAACGCCGCGGCATGCAGGTCGCGCGGGCCTCCACCGACAACGAGGCGGTGGCGCTCGCCACCCGGATGCGGCCCAACCTGGTGGTGATGGATCTGATGCAGGTACGCCGCCGCCGGGCCGGGATCGTCGACTGGCTGCGTGCCAACGGCCAGTTGAACCGAACCCCGCTGGTCGTCTACACCTCCGCCGACATGACCGGGTCGGAACTGCCGAAGCTCAGCTCGGGCGAGGCCGTCCTCTTCCTGGCCGAGCGCTCCACCAGCGACGAGGTGCAGTCGCGCATCGTCGACCTGCTCGCGAAGATCGGCACGAACTGACGCGTACGGACACGCGATGCGGACACGGGCTCGAACGGCCGGGCGGACGCCCGGAGATGGCGACGAGGGCGGTACGGGAGATCCCGTACCGCCCTCGTCGTGCTCCCGACCGGGTCGGGTCAGAGCCGGGTGATGTCCAGCTCGCCCTCCGCGTACTGTTTGCGGATCACCTTCTTGTCGAACTTTCCGACGCTCGTCTTCGGCACCGCCGGAATGATCGTCCAGCGCTCCGGCAGCTGCCACTTGGCGATGCCGGACTCGGCGAGGAAGTTCCTCAGCACCTCGTACTCGGTGGTGGCACCGTCCTTGAGGACGACGGTCGCGAGCGGACGCTCGCCCCACCTCTCGTCCGGGACCGCGACGACCGCCGCCTCGGCCACATCCGGGTGCGCCATGAGCGCGTTCTCCAGCTCGACGCTGGAGATCCATTCGCCGCCGGACTTGATGACGTCCTTGGCCCGGTCGGTGAGGGTGAGGAAGCCGTCCTCGCTGATCACGCCGACGTCACCGGTCTTCAGCCAGCCGTCCTCGCTGAACTTGTCCTCGGGGCGCAGGGCCTCGCCGTCCGCGCCCCCGTAATAGGCACCGGCGATCCAGGGGCCGCGCACCTCCAGCTCACCGGCCGACTCGTTGTCCCACGGCAGATGCTCGCCGCCGGGGCCGACCAGGCGCGCCTCGACGCCTGCCGGGAAGCGGCCCTGGGTGACGCGGTAGGGCCACTCCTGCTCCTCGGTCAGCCCGGCGGGTGGGTTGGCCATGGTGCCGAGCGGCGAGGTCTCCGTCATGCCCCAGGCGTGGCAGAGGCGGACGCCGAGCTTGTCGTACGCCTCCATGAGGGAGGGCGGACAGGCTGCGCCGCCGATGGTGACGCGGGCCATGGAGGTCAGGTCGCGCGGGTTGGCCGTGACCTCGGCGAGCAGCCCCTGCCAGATGGTGGGGACGGCGGCGGCATGGGTCGGCTTCTCGCGCTCGATCATGTCGGCGAGCGGGACGGGCTGCAGGAACCGGTCCGGCATGAGCATGTTGACGCCGGACATGAACGTGGCGTGCGGCAGACCCCATGCGTTCACATGGAACTGGGGGACGACCACCAGCGTGGTGTCCTTGTCGGTCAGGCCCATCGACTCGGACATGTTGACCTGCATGGAGTGCAGGTAGATGGAGCGGTGGGAGTAGACGACGCCCTTGGGGTCACCGGTGGTGCCGGAGGTGTAGCACATGGCGGCGGCCTGGCGTTCGTCGAGCTCGGGCCAGTCGTAGCTGGCCGGGCGGCCGGCGATCAGCTCCTCGTACTCGTGCACCCGGGGCGCCGCGCCGTCGAGGACGGAACGGTCTCCTGGCCCCGTGACGATCACATGCTCGATCGACGTCAGATGGGGCAGGAGTGGCGCGAGCAGCGGCAGCAGGGAGCCGTTGACGATGACGACCTTGTCGTCGGCGTGCTTGACGATCCAGATCAGCTGCTCGGCGGGGAGCCGGAGGTTGAGCGTGTGGAGGACCGCGCCCATCGAAGGGATCGCGAGATACGCCTCGATGTGCTCGGCGTTGTTCCACATGAGGGTACTCACCCGCTGGTCGCCGTCGACACCGAGCTCGTCGCGCAACGCGTTCGCGAGCTGCGTGGCCCGCCGGCCTATCTCGGCAAAGCTGCGGCGCTGCGGCTCGGGCTCACCGGTCCAGGTCGTGACCTGGGACTTCCCGTGAATGGTCATCCCGTGTTCGAGGATGCGGGTGACAGTCAGCGGTACGTCCTGCATGGTGCTCAGCACGGCGTCCTCCCGGTGGGCGCTACGCGGCAGTAAGGTTCCGCTGATTCTGCTCACATACCAGGCGGTATGTCACTAGTCCCGGAAGTACGAATCGGTGTCGTTCGGCAAAATCAGGCCTGCCCGGCACGCTGCCGCACACCCGGGTTCACCGCACCGGAGCCAGCTCCGGGTCCTCCCTGAGCTTGCCGAGCGCCCGCGACACCGCGCTCTTCACCGTGCCGATGGACACCCCGAGCACCTCGGCCGTCTGGGCCTCGCTCAGGTCCTCGTAGTACCGCAGGACCACCATCGCCCGCTGCCGGTCCGGAAGCTTCAGCACGGCACGCCACATCGCGTCGTGGAGCGTCTGGCGCTCGGCGGGGTCGGGGGTCGGCGATGCCTCCTGCTCGGGCAGTTCGTCGCAGGCGAACTCGTCGACCTTGCGCTTGCGCCACTGCGAGGTCCGGGTGTTCAGCAGTGCCCGGCGGACATAGCCGTCGAGCGCCCGGTGGTCCTCGATCCGTTCCCAGGCGACATACGTCTTGGTGAGCGCGGTCTGCAGCAGATCCTCGGCATCGCTCGGGTTCGCGGTGAGCGAGCGCGCGGCACGCAGCAGTACGGGCCCCCGTGCCCGTACGAACGACGAGAACGACGGATACGGAGCGTGCTGAGCCCGTGAGGCGTACGGAGTGCGCGCGGCGTACGGGCCGTGCGGGACGTGTCCGATGGTGGCAGCTCCCCCGGAGGTGCCCGTGCAGACTGGCGTGGTCATGGCTCCACGCTAGGAGCGGGCGCCGTCCCGGGGATCGACCCCAGGTCCCGAAACCGCGTCCGCCTCAGGGTGTAGGGGTAGGGCCTGCTCCACCTCCTGTAGGTGGAGTCGTCGTCATCAGGGCTCAGGGTCGCCCCCGACGCCCTGCCCGGACCCGGACGGCACCCAGCTCGGGCAGCTGACCCGCACTCAGAGCCTGTCGGGTGACCTCCGCCCGATCAGAGGTCACCCGACAGGCTCTCAGTCGTCCGCGCCCAGGATCAGTCCCGAGGTGGGCACGCCGGTGCCTGCCGTGACCAGGGTCCTGGCCGCCCCGGACAGCTGGTTCACCGACGAGCCCCGGATCTGCCGGACCGCCTCCGCGATGCCGTTCATCCCGTGCAGATACGCCTCCCCCAACTGGCCACCGTGCGTGTTCAGGGGCAGCGCGTCGGCCGCGACGAAGTCGGCGGCCTCGCCCGGTGCGCAGAAGCCGAACTCCTCCAGCTGCATCAGGACGAACGGTGTGAAGTGGTCGTAGAGGATGCCCACATCGATGTCGGAGGGGGAGAGGCCGGAGTTCCGCCAGAGCTGCCGGGCAACCACCCCCATCTCCGGCAGGCCCGTCAGATCGTCGCGGTAGAAGCTGGTCATCTGCTCCTGCGCCCGCCCCGCCCCCTGGGCGGCGGCGACGATCACGGCGGGCGGTTGCGGCAGATCCCGGGCCCGCTCCGCACTGGTGACGACGATCGCCTGGCCGCCGTCGGTCTCCTGACAGCAGTCGAGCAGCCGCAGGGGTTCGACGATCCACCGCGACGCGGCATGATCGGCCAGGGTGATCGGCTTCCCGTAGAAGTACGCCGCGGGGTTCCGGGCCGCATGGCGGCGGTCGGTGACCGCGACATGACCGAAGGCCTCCGGCGTCAGCCCGTAGGTGTGCAGATAGCGCTGGGCGGCCATGGCGACCCAGGAGGCCGGCGTGAGCAGCCCGAAGGGGAGGTTCCAGCCGAGCGCCGTGCCCTCCGCGGTGGGCTCCCGCTGCTGCACCCCGGAACCGAACCTGCGTCCGGAGCGCTCGTTGAACGCGCGGTAGCAGACCACGACGTCGGCCACTTCGCTCGCCACGGCCAGGGCCGCCTGCTGGACGGTGGCACAGGCCGCCCCGCCCCCGTAGTGGACGCGGGAGAAGAACGACAGCTCCCCGATGCCGGCCGCCTGGGCGACGGTGATCTCGGGGCTGGTGTCCATGGTGAAGGTGACCAGGCCGTCGACATCGCCAGGGGTCAGCCCGGCGTCGTCGAGGGCGGCCCGCACCGCCTCGACGGCCAGTTTGAGTTCGCTGCGCCCGGAGTCCTTGGAGAACTCGGTCGCCCCGATCCCCACGACCGCCGCCCTGCCGCCGAGCGAGTCGGCCCTGCGCACGCTCATGCCACCCCCTCCGGAACGCTGATGATCACCGTGCCGGTGACATGCCTGCCGAGACCGTTGGCTCCGACGACCGACACCTCGGCCGTCCCGTCGTCGCCGAGGGCGGTGACCGTGCCGCTCAGGACCATGGTGTCCCCCGGATAGTTGGGCACGCCCAGCCTGATGGCGACCTTGCGGAGCACTGCCGACGGACCGAAGCGGTCGGTGACGTACCTGCCGACCAGGCCGTTGGTCGTGAGGATGTTCATGAAGATGTCCGGGGAGCCCTTCTCCCGGGCGAGTTCCGCGTCATGGTGCACGTCCTGGTAGTCGCGGGAGGCGATGGCGCCCGCCACGATCAGCGTGCGGGTCACCGCGATCTCCAGCGGCGCCAGCTCCTCACCGACCTTCACTCCGGTCCCTCCTTCACCAGCGACTGGCCGATCTCCTGCAGTACTTCGCTGCCGCATCCCAGATAGGCGTCGAGCTGACGGCCCCAGAGGAAGTGGCGGTGTACGGGATGGTCGAGGTCCGCGCCCGTTCCGCCGTGCAGATGCTGTCCGGCGTGCACCACCCGCTTTCCGGCCTCCGACGCCCACCAGGCGGCGGTCAGCGCCTGCGGTCCGTACGGCAGCCCCGTGTCATACCGCCAGGCCGCCTCGTACGCGGTGACGCGTATCGCCTCGGTGTCCATATGGGCGTCGGCGGCGCGCAGCAGCACCGCCTGTTTGGTGGAGAGCGGGCGCCCGAACTGCTCCCGCGTGTTCGTGTGGGCGACGGCCCTGGCCAGCGAACCGGCGCACACCCCGGCCTGCAGCCCGGCGAACGCAGTCCGGCCCGCGGCAAGCACCGCCTCGTACGCCCCGGCGCCACCGAGCCGCTCCCCGGGCGCCCCGTTCAGGACGAGCCGCGCCGCCGACCACGGCGCCGTGGTCTCCACCGGCTCCGTCGCCACACCCGGATCAGCGGTCCGCACGATCCACAGCTCCCGGTCCGAGTCCGCGACGAGGACGAGGCCCGCGTCCCGCAGCCACGGCACGTACGGCATGCTGCCGCTCAGCCGCCCCTCCCCGTCCGCCCGTATCCCACCGCGAGCCGGGAACGCCCCGGTGGCGACAGCCGTGCCGTCCCGCAGCGGAGGCAGCAGTCGCTCCCGCTGTTCGTCCGTGCCGTGGCCGGCGACGGCGAGCAGCCCGTACACACAGCTCGCCGCGAACGGCACCTGCGCCGTCGTCCGGCCCTGCTCCTCCAGCAGGAGCACCAGGCCCAGCAGCCCGATCTCCTCCACGGCTGCGGTCAGTCCGGCCGCGCAGAGCTCCTTCCACAGCTCGGCGTCCGTCCCCGTACCGGCTCCGGCCAGGCGCTCGTGCGTCGACAGATCCCCGAAGATCTGCGCCGCCAGCCCCTGTGCCGCGGTCTGCTCCTCGGTGGGTGCGAAGTCCATGTCAGCCCTCGCTTCCCCGGAAGACCGGAAGCTCCAACTCCGGGTCTGCACGAAGGAATTCCAGCCGCACCGGCATTCCTGTCCGCACTTTGTCGTACGGCACGCCGACCACATTGCCGACCATCCGCACGCCCTCCGCCAGCTCTATCAGCGCCACCGCGTACGGCCCGCCCTCCGCGGAGGTGCTGAAGGCGGGGAAGGGCGGGTGATGCATCACGACGTAACTGAAGACGGTGCCCTCGCCGCCCGCCTCGACCGTGTCCCATTCCTGGCAGCCGCACCCGTTGCAGCCGGGCAGCCAGGGGAACCGCAGCGTCGCGCACTCGCCGCACCGCTGGATCAGCAGCCTGTGCTCGGCGACGCCCTGCCAGAACCCGGCGTTGTCCCGGTTGATCACCGGCCTCGGGCGCAGGCTCCGGCCGCCGCGGGGCGCCGAGCGCTTCACCGCTGCCGGTATGTACTTGAGGATCCGGAAGCGGTGTGTCCCGGCGGGCTCCCCTTCCGCGCGGACGTCCATCCGCGTCGTCACGAAGTAGCCGGTCCCCAGCTTGGTCGTCTTCCGCTCCGAGACCGACTCGATCACCGCGTCGAACGTGATCCGGTCGCCGGGCCGCAGCGGCCGCAGATATTCCTGTTCGCAGTCGGTCGCGACCACCGAGGTGTACCCGGCGCCGTCGAGCAGGGCGAACAGGTCCTCGTACGCCTGGGAGCGGTCGGTGTGCCCCGAGAGGCCGCCCATCGTCCACGCCTGCAGCATCGTCGGCGGGGCGATCGCGTCCGGCCCCGTGCAGACGGGGTTGGTGTCCCCCATCGCCTCACACCAGTGCCTGATCATCGGCTCGTTGACGAGGTCCTTGCCGACGCCCGCGGTCGCGGCGGCACGCCCCTCGAACTCCTTGAGTCGCCCGTGCAACCGGTCAGACTCGCCCTGTTCTTCCCGCCCGTCCCGCGCGCCCGTCACCGCTTGCCCCTCTTCATGCCGAGCCGCATCGTCGCGACGATCTCCCGCTGCACCTCGCTCACTCCGCCCCCAAAGGTGTTGATCTGCGCCGCCCTGTTCATCCGCTCCAGCTCCCCGTCCCGGAAGGAGCCGGGCGAACCGCCCCGGATCGTCCCGGCCTCGCCCGTGATTTCCTGGCAGATCCGATACACCTCGACAGCGCTCTCGGTTCCCACGAACTTCACGCCGCTCGCCTCGCCCGGGGCCAGCGAACCCGCCCCGACATCCCCCACCAGCCGCCAGTTGAGCAGGCGCGTCGCCGCCAGCCGGGCGTACGCCTCGGCCAGCCTGGTCCGCACCCACGGCTCGTCCACCGGACGCCGGCCCGTCAGCGGGTCGGGGGTGCGAGCGAAGGTGAGTGCCGCCTCGTAGAAGTCCTCGGCCTGCATCCCGATGGCGGCGAGAGCCACCCGTTCATGGTTCAGCTGGTTGGTGATCAGCCCCCAGCCGCCGTTCTCCGCACCGACCAGATGAGTGGCGGGCACCCGTATCGCGTCGTAGTAGGTGGATGTCGTGGTCAGCCCGCCCACGGTCTCGATCGGCGTCCAGGCGAACCCCGGGGCGTCCGTCGGGACCAGAATGATCGAGATGCCCTGGTGCTTGGGTGCATCCGGGTCCGTGCGGCAGGCGAGCCAGATCCAGTCGGCGTTCTGCGCATTGCTGGTGAAGATCTTCTGCCCGTCGATCACCCAGGAGTCGCCGTCCCGCACGGCCCTGGTGCGCAGCGCGGCGAGGTCCGTACCGGCCTCCGGCTCGCTGTAGCCGATGGCGAAGACGACATCGCCGCTGAGGATCCTGGGCAGGAAGTACGCCTTCTGCTCCTCGGTCCCGTATCTCATCAGCGTCGGCCCGACGGTGTTGAGGGTGACCATCGAAACGGGCGCCCCTGCCCGGTAGGCCTCGTCGAAGAAGACGAACTGCTCGTCGGGGCCGCGCCCCCGGCCGCCGTACTCGACGGGCCAGCCGAGTCCGAGCATCCCGTCCGCGCCGATCCGGCGCAGCAGTCGGCGTTGCTCGGCCGGGTCCTCGACGCCGGGCCCCGTCCTCGCGTCCCTCCCGGGCATCACCTTGCGGAAGTACGTACGGAGTTCGGCGCGCAGCTGTTGCTGACGCTCCGTCTGGGCGAGGTGCACGGCGGCTGCCTCCCGGACACGGGCGTACGGATCAGGGTTTCTGACTGTCCGTCAGATCTGCACCCGCTGTCAAGGCAGCCGACGCTCCGACGCGGTCGCCGGGCAACGTGAAGCGGCCTGGGCAAGGACACCGAAGTGCCCTTGCACAGGCCGCTGTTCAACCAGCCGTGGCCCGACCCCCCGACCGCCCCATGGCCGGTCGGGGGGTTCACCAGAGATTGGTGAAGTTCACCACGACGTTCTCGTTGTACTGGTGGATCGCGGTGAACGCCGATCGGTTCACCTGCGCGGAGTTGCTCTGGTTCAACGCTCCGGAGCCGACGGCCTGCTGCTGCGACGTGGACGAATTACCGGAGTTGTTGCCACCGACGCCGCTGCCGACGACCGTCGCAACGGCCGCGTTCGATCCGTCGTTCGCGAACGAGCCGTTGTCGGCCTGGGCCACGCCACCGAAGAGCACGGCGGCGAGGGGCAGAGCTGCAACAGCGGCGAGGGCACGAGCGGTACGGATGCTTGCCATGTCAATTCCTCCAGGAAGCGTAAGTACGGCTTGTCCCGAGGCAGTTGGACGACCACCTCGGTGCTGGTCACGACGTCGCGAGACCAGAGTTGCCCACCGAGTCTCCAGCGAACCACCCATGTGATCCGATTCCCCCGCAAGTATGAGGAACACCTGATAAACCCTCTCGCGCCCCCTAAAGCCCCAGCTCACACCCCCCCTGCACCCCTCCCCCCTCCCCGGGCCGCCCGATCCCGCGCCCCCAAGCGTTCCGACACCCGCCTCGCCGGCACCCCATCCCCCTTCCCTTCTTCGAACACCTGTACGAAAATAGGGTCATGGCCATCAGCGACCGGCAGACCGCCACCCTGGCCCTCGCCCACGCACTCTCCGCAGCCGAGCGCGGGCTCCCCGTCATCCCGCTCTCCGCCGGCAAGCTCCCCGCCCTGCCCTCTCCGCACCGGAACGAAGACCGGCCGGTCACCTGCCGGGGCGCCTGCGGCCTTCCCGGACACGGCGTCCACGACGCCACCACCGACCCCGCCGCCGTACGCGCCCTCTTCGCCGCCGCCCCCTGGGCCACCGGCTACGGCATCGCCTGCGGCCGGCCCCCGCACCACCTCATCGGCATCGACCTGGACATCGACACCACCGGTCGCCACGACTCCGCCGTCTCCCTCCACCAGCTGGCACTGCACCACCTGTTCACCATCCCGCCGACCGTCACGGTCCTCACCCCCAGCGGCGGCCGCCACATCTGGCTGACCGGCCCGCCCGGCGTTTGCGTACCGAACTCCGCGAGCCGACTCGCCCCCGGCATCGACATCCGCGGCGCCGGCGGCTACCTGGTGGGCCCCGGCTCGGTCACCGCCCATGGCACCTACCGGCTCGCCCCGGGCACCGCCGACCTCCCGCCGGCCGCCTGCCCCCGCACACTCCTCCACCTGCTCACACCCCCCGCGCGCCCTCACCACCCCACGCCCCGGACCGACCAGGGCCGGGGACTGGTGCGGTTCGTCCTGGCAGCACGCGAGGGTCAGCGCAACACACGGCTCTTCTGGGCAGCCTGCCGCGCCTACGAACACGGCTTCGGCGACGCCCTGGCGGACGCCCTCACCCACGCCGCCGTCCGCACCGGCCTCACCGAACGCGAAGCCCGCGCCACCATCGCCTCGGCGGCCCGCCTCACCACGGGCTGACGGATCAGGGACGCCGTAAATCGGGACGCCCCCGAAAATTGGGGCGGCCTCGCGCCTCGAACAGCACCGCGTGTCGAAATTGGCCTCATTTCGTCTCTTCTCGAACGCGCGGGACGCGTACTGAAGCAGGCCGGACGGATCGGTCAGGAAACTAGCGCCCGACGAGTTCGAGCGCGGCCCGGACGGAGTCCAGAAGCGGCTGGCCGATCGTCCCGACGGTGGCGGCAATGGCAGCGAGGGCCATCAGCGACCGGCGCCGGGTCGCCGGCTCGGCGGACGGGCCGGCCGCGAGGACGGGCAGCGCGTCGTCGATGGACGCCCGGTCCTCTTCGGGCACCTCGCCGCGCAGCGCCCGCGCCAGTTCGACGACGGCCCGCAGCGTCTCCTCCAGAGTGGGCTGCGGGGCGTGATGGTTGTGGACGATGCCCGTGTGGCCGTCGCCGCCGTTGATGACGACCTCGTCTCCGAAGTGGTAGTTCCCGCCCGTCACTTCGACACCCCCGTGTGACCGATACCGCCGTAGATGTTCACCGAGTCGCCGAAATGGTAGTTGCCGTAGTTAGTGATCGCCAGCGACGTCACCGCGGCGTGGAACTCCGCGTCCGGCCGGTCGATCGCCTCGGCGATCGAGTACACGAGCCCGTTCAGGTACTCCCGTTTTCCCGTCACCAGGGCCGTGGACCGGCCGTTCGTCTCGACGGCGAGGACGGGGTGGCTCGCGGCGAAGACCACGCCGGCCATCTCGGCGAAGAAGTAGATGAGCGCGCCCACGACGACCACCAGGAAGAACTGGAACACGCCTTCGAGGTCGGAGGAGGATCCGTATCCGTACGACCTTTTCGACGAATCCGAGAGCCACATCAGGAGAAAGAGCAGGAGCAGGGTGAACCCGCCCCGCCTCAGGAACCGCGTGAACGCCTCTCCGCGACGCGGCGTCAGCTCGAAGGTGTAGACGCGGACGATGTTCTCCAGCGGGTAGGCGGCCCCGTGCACCCAGAGCAGCCGCTTGCTGATGACAAGGCCGCCGCGTGGCGGGACGCCCGGCGCGACACGGGGCGACGGCGCGTGCGTCGGCTTCGGTGGTGGCGCTTCGGACGCTCCCATGCTTCCTCCCGAGATGGAACGGCTGTGGCGTGGCACTCATTACGTACCCGGACCACGCACCCCACAAGGCGAGTTCAGGTCTTCCGAGAGGCGAATTCCGACGTGCCACGGCCGCCCGGTCGGTCGCCTACTTGTTGCTGTCCTCGGCGAGGGTGTGGGCGACGAGAGCATTGGCGTGTCCATGCCCCAGCCCGTGTTCGGCCTTGAGCCAGGAGACGATCTCCATGTGCTTGCTCAGGTGGGAGGAGCGGATGAGCTCCTTCCAATCCGCAATGGGGCGCCCGTACTTCTTCTCGATCGAGGGGAAGTAGCTGGCGGGGCCCTTCACGGTTTCAGTCATGTCGGCAGTGTCCCACCCGTTGGTGTGAAGTGATGCTGATACGACTGCGTGAGGGAGGAAAACTCATCGCTCGGCAGTCGAAGCCGGACGGGAAAGGACGTCCAACCGCGCGCGAAAGGGGCCGTGTGGAAACTCGAACACCTCCGGGAGTCGCTGGCGGGTGTGTCCTCCAGGCTGGAGGAGAAACGCGTCGGGCGACTACGACCTCCGCGTCGGGACGGAGAGTCCGGGTGTCCACGTCTTCGAGAGAGTCGACAGCCACCGTCCGTTCCGAGGCCGTCGAAGTGGCGCGCCGCGCCGGCCACGGCACCGCGGTGCTCTTCCGGCTCCGCGCGAAGATCCTGCGCGCTCGGCAGGACCGGGCCAATCAGCTCATCAACAGGGGGCTGAGCAGCGACGACGAGGGTGATCATGGCCCGCACATGGCCCACACGGGCTGATCAACCGTGGGATTCAGGCGCCCGGGGTGAGACAGCGGGAAACACGGAATGGGTGCCTCTCGGTGAGAGGCACCCATTCTGACCAGCACCAACGCTGGCCTGCAAGCGGTGGGTGTGGGATTTGAACCCACGGTGACGTCGCCGCCACGACGGTTTTCAAGACCGTTCCCTTAGGCCGCTCGGGCAACCCACCCCGCGCCCTCGGCCCATGGACCGAGGTTGACGCGAGGACAGCCTAGCCGGTCAGCTGTCGCCCTTGCGCTCCCCCAGGGTGACTTCGGCCGTTGCCGTCTTGCCGTCGCGCTTGTAGGTCAGTGTCACCCGGTCGCCGGGCTTGTGGGTCCAGATCTCGCCGATCAGGGTCGGGCCGCTGTCGATCACGGTGTCGTCGAACTTCGTGATGACATCGCCCGCCTTGAGGCCTGCCCTGTCGGCGGGGCCGTCCTTCGCCACGGCTGCCGTACCGCCCGTGCCCTGGTCGGAAATGGCGGCGCCGCCGGTCCTCTCGTCCATCGTGACCGTGGCGCCGATCACCGGGTAGACCGGCTGACCGGTCTTGATCAGCTGCTGGGCGACGTTCGCCGCCTGGTTGATCGGGATTGCGAAGCCGAGGCCGATGGAGCCCGCCTGCGTCTGACCGGCGCTGCTGCCGGTCGACTGGATGGCCGAGTTGATGCCGATGACCGCGCCGCGCGCATCGAGCAACGGGCCGCCGGAGTTGCCCGGGTTGATCGAGGCGTCGGTCTGCAGGGCACTCATGTACGAGTTGCTGCCACCGGAACCGTCGCCGGAGGCGACCGGGCGGTTCTTGGCGCTGATGATGCCCGTGGTCACCGTGTTGGACAGACCGAACGGGGCGCCGATCGCGATCGTCGAATCACCGACCGCGACCTGGTCCGAGTTGCCGAGGGCCAGCGGGGCGAGCCCCGACGGCGGGTTCTTCAGCTTCAGCACGGCGACGTCGTAGCCCTGCGCCCGGCCGACCACCTCGGCGTCGTATTTCTTGCCGTTGGAGAACGTCGCCGTGAGCTGGCCGCTGTCCGCAGCGGAGGCCACCACGTGGTTGTTCGTGAGGATGTGGCCTTCCTTGTCGTACACGAAGCCGGTGCCCGTGCCGCCCTCGCCGTCACCGCCCTGTGCATCGATGGTGACCACGCTCGGCAGCGCCTTTGCGGCCACGCCCGCGACCGTGCCGGATTCGCGCTTGAGGTCCTGCGGGTTGGCCGACGCCGCGACCGTGGTCGAGCTGTCGTTCCGGTCGGCCGCCCAGTAGCCGAAGGCGCCGCCGATACTGCCCGCGATCAGCGCCGCCGCCGCCACCGCGGCCACCAGGCCGCCCATGCCCCGCTTGCGCGGGCCCTCGGGGGAGGCGAGCTGGGCCGGGGCGCCCCAGACCGGACCGGTACCGCCGCCGTCCGCGCCATGGTGCGCGTACGCGGGGACGGCGGGAGGGGGCGGGGGCCAGTTGGCTTCGGCGGCCGACTGGAGCCCGGGGGGAGGCGTGCCCGGCACGGAAGCCATGGGGGTGGTCGCGGTGGCCGGCTCCTCCGTCGGGGGGTACGGCTGCTGCGCCAGGGGCGACTGCTGAGCGGCTGCCGTGTCCGGCGCCTGCGGGTACGCCGAGGCGTCGGGCGCGGACGCGGGCGTGCTCTCAGGTGACCCCTGAGGAGCATCGGCCGGCACTGGAGGTACGGACGGAACGGACGGAACGGCCTCGGCCGCAGTGCCCTCGTTGCCCTCGTTCTCTGTGCTCACAGCTTTTTACTCCTAGGTTCCACATCATTTTCGGCAAGAGATCCGCTGTGTACGTGTCCCGGGACAGTTTTTCCCAAGGCGCGTCAGGCCACTGTAAGCAGGACCTGTGCATCCGCGCGCCAATCTTTACATCCGGCAAAACGGTCTCCCGGTACGAGGTACCCACAGCCGCGTCGCAAGGTGCGGACACCCGTGGCGCAAGCTGTACGCAGCAGTCGCTTCTCGGTGACACGATGACGCAGTGACCCATGCACGGCAGCAATCCACGCACCATTCCATCCAGGTCATCGCCCACCGAGGCGCGTCCGACGACGCCCCCGAGCACACCCTGGCCGCATACCGGAAGGCGATCGAGGACGGCGCCGACGCGCTGGAGTGCGATGTACGGCTCACCGCCGACGGCCACCTCGTCTGCGTACACGACCGCCGGGTGAATCGCACCTCCAACGGCCGCGGCGCCGTCTCCGCGCTGGAGCTCTCCGAGCTCGCCGCCCTCGACTTCGGCTCCTGGAAGGACCGCGAGGAGTCGGAGTCCCCGGACTGGGACCCGGTACCGGGCGAGCTCACCTCCGTGCTGACTCTGGAGCGACTGCTCGAACTGGTCGCCGAGACACGGGCAGCCGGGCGCCCTCTCCAGCTGGCCATCGAGACCAAGCACCCCACCCGCTGGGCGGGCCAGGTCGAAGAACGGCTGCTGCATCTGCTGAAGCGCTTCGAACTCGACGTCCCGCCGGCCGAAGGCCCTTCGCCGGTACGGATCATGAGCTTCTCGGCACGCTCCCTGCACCGCATCCAGGCCGCGTCCCCCACCCTGCCCACCGTCTATCTGATGCAGTTCGTCTCGCCGCGCCTGCGTGACGGGCGACTGCCGGCCGGGGCGCGGATCGCCGGCCCGGGGGTGCGGATCGTACGCAGTCACCCCGGCTACATCGAGCGGCTGCACCGTGCGGGCCACCGCGCGCACGTCTGGACGGTCAACGAACCTGAGGACGTCGAGCTCTGCATCGATCTCGGCGTCGAGGCAATCATCACGAACCGCCCGAAACAGGTTCTGTCACAACTGGGACGCTCTTAACATCAGTTACACGGAGTACACCGGCGCATTCGAACCGTATTCGATCGTTACGAGTGCGTCACTGGCAGGCGATTGGCCGGTTTCCGGCCCAGTCCAGGAGGGCATCCACTCCGTGGCGTGGGGCAAAGGAGGTCTCGGGGGTGGCGTTGGTGGTGGCACAGGAAGTGCCCACGTCGTCGAGCATGGCCGTACCCCATGGCCCTGCGGGCGTGGGCCAGGCGCGGCACCGGATGCGCGAGCAATTGCGCGGCTACGGGGTGCCGGATTCGGTCGTCGACGATGCTGTATTGATCCTTTCCGAACTACTCAGCAATGCCTGTCGGCACGGCAGGCCGCTGGGGCGATACACAGATGTGGGTGACGGCGACATCCGCGCCGCATGGCGTGTGGACAGAACGGGCGGCCTGACCGTCGAAGTGACGGACGGAGGCGGTCCGACCCGACCGATTCCGGCCACACCGTCGGTGACGGCGCGCGGCGGCCGCGGGCTCAACATCATCAGCGCGCTCGCCGAGGAGTGGGGCGTACGCGACAGCTCGTCCGGCGAGGTCACCGTCTGGGTCCTCGTCAGCGAGGGGCACGGGCGGGTGTCCGAAGTGCAGAGTGTGCCGGGGCTCGACGGGCCGGGCTTCGCGGACGCCTTCGACGACATGGGCTGACGTTCCCGCGCGGGTAAGGATGTCTGCGGTGACGGCGGCGATACGAGCGCCGGTAACGGCACACGTGTCGTTGGAGAGGCGTACACGCGGGCATTCCGCACCCCGTACCGCCGGGCACGCAGGCGGATGTGTCCCGGACGCGACACGGGCCGCTAGGCTCGCGGCCCAGACCGCACTGTCGCAATCGGGAGAAAGCCCACCATGGCCAAGAAGCGCCCTCAGACCAAGGCCGGGAAGCAGCAGCTCAAGGACGGCGAGATCCCTGTGGTCGGGGCTCGCGAGCCCTGCCCGTGCGGTTCGGGCCGCCGCTACAAGGCGTGTCACGGCCGCGCCGCCGCCCATGCGGTGACCGAACTCGTCCACCGCCCCTTCGAGGGCCTGGCCGGCGAGTGCGACTGGGTCGCCCTGCGTGAGCTGGTACCCGCGGCAACGGTCGAGCTGACGCTGAAGGGCGGGCTGCCCGAGGGGGTGCCCTCCGTGACTCTCGCGACCGTCCTGCCCATGGCGTGGCCGGCGCTCCGCCGCGACGACGGCTCGGTGCTGCTCGCCCTGCAGAACGACACCCCGTCCGGTGACCTCAGCCGCGACCTCGCGGACACGCTGCAGCGGGCGCTGGCCGCCGAGCCCGGTTCGCCCGTGGCTGCCCGGCGCGCACCGGCCGACGGTCCGCGGCTGCAGGACGTACTCGACCCCGATGCGGCGTTCGAGCCCGTAGTCCACTCCGGCTTCGAATTCTGGGTTCCGGACGCCGAGAACGCCACGCCCGAGGTGTCCGCCTCCCTGGAACGCGCGAACGAGGCGGCGATCCCGACGATCCTGCTCTCCGGCGTGGACGCCGCGTACTGGTGCGAGACCCCGGAGAAGAACCACCTGCGCTGGGTCATGCCGCACCCCGAGGAGCAGCTCCTCGACGCGCTCGCCCGGCTGCACGCCGCAGGCACCTCCTCGCTGGGCGAAGGGACGCGGCTGGTCGGCTCCTTCCGGGCGCACGGGCTGATGGTCCCGGTCTGGGATCTGCCGAGCGCGATGGGGGCCGCGGAGTGCGAGAAGCCCGCGGCCGAGCTCGCGGAGCGGCTGACGGCGGCGCTCGCCTCGGACGCACCGCTCACCGCCGAGGAGCGGCGGGCCCGTGGCGGGCTCACCAACCGTCAAGTGACGCTCAGCTGACAGTGACAACTCCCGGATCCGCCCGGTGACGCATATCACAACTCACCGTACTCACAGGTAAATCGCTGTCCTAATAAGCGAGATCGAATTTGCGAACGGCAGATCTCTTGTTACCGTTCTAGAAGCCCGGTCGCTGGTGCATCCCCCGTCGCCAGCGACCGGGCATCCTCATTTCCGGGCACGGCGCACAGCGCGCGACGCGGCGCACGAGCCCGCGCACGATTCCCTCGCTGATGCAACCCGGCCCTCGCCTCCACATCGGGCCCGGCAGCCCAGCAGCGTCGTCAACCCGGCGCGACAGAGCCCGGATTGACGACGGGCCGCCATGGGCAGCGGAGCCTCCTCCGCCGACGCACCTCGGCCCCGCCGGAGCGACCGGCCCCGGACAGAAGCCGGAACTCCCTTATGGATACCCCTTCACAGAACCATTCGAATAAACCTTCGAAGAATGCTACGAGAAGGCCCCGGAAGATCCATCAGAAATCCATGCGCCGACGCACTTTGCAGCGGCAGACTTTGCATTGACCGGCATGAGATCGGGGCTGATGGAGTGGCCGGGAGAAGACGGGAGAAGGCGGGCGCAGAACCGGAGCCGTGAACACTGTCACGCCCGCGATACCGATCACGCGACCTCGCCTGTCGGCATCCGTCGATACCTGTCGGCTTCGCCCGCATTCCTGACGGTCCGTCGGAGATATCGGCGGAATATGAACATCCCGGTGCCGCATGCCCTTTTACACCGGGAACTCAGGTCGACTCACGTCCGAACGAGTGAGCCGACCACGGATTTCGCCCCCACAGGGACGCGGCGCACCCGCCAACCGACCACGCGTCAGTAGGCGAGCCGGCTTCCGCCGTCCGGCGCGCTGTTGCTCGCCTCGACCAGTGCGTCGAGTACCGCCCCCACATCCGGCAGCCACGGCGCGACGGATCCAGGGACAGGCTCGCCCCTGCCCGGGCGCGACCGGGAGATCGGGGACGGAGCCCGTTCCCAGCGCACCTGCCCTGCCCCCACCTCGGAGGGCGGAAGGACGAGATAGCCGCCCTCACCGTGGAAACGCAGCGAGCTGGGCACCCGGTCCATGGCATGCAGCAGCTCGCCGAGCCGTTCGAGGGTGTACGGAGCGACCAGCAGCGACCACCGGGTCGGCGTCGCCACCACGGGGCCGAGCCGCGTGCCCATCCGGTCCAGCTCGGCCAGCGCCCGGGCGGCCGCCACGGCCGGCAGGCTCAGCGCGCACGGGGCACGTCCACCGGTGGCCAGCACGATCGGGGCGGTGGGCCGGTTGGCCCACCACCAACGCACCATGCGCTCGTCGGTGGTCGCCGCAAGGAGACCGGGATCGAAGGGGTGTGCGCCGGGTACGGCGCACTCGGGATCGGGACAGGCACAGCCACGGTCACGGTCACCACGACCACCGGCCGCCTCGAGTCCCACTCCGGGGAGCACGGGCCACTGCCATGCGGTGGCACAGGTCAGGACCGTGTCCAGTTGGACGGGCCTCACCCTGCGCCGGAGCCGGAGCCTGCGTCGCCTTCCGAGGATCTCGCGCATGAGCGCTCGTTCCTTTCCGTTGAACGCCGAGGGTCCACATCACACCACGCGCACATCACAGCACGCGTTCATCACTTCACTGTGCGTACATGCTCTTCAAATCTGCGGTACAGGTGGGTCGTCGGTACCGAGCATGCGCCGAGCCGGGTCGAGCAGGGGCGAGACGGGTCCGGACACAAGCATGGCGAGGAGCAGCGCACGTATCGCGCCTGCCGTCCCAAGGTGCAAACCCCGCCACTCGGGGGTGGGGCGTGGCCGTCACAGATGAGGACGTCCGGGCCCGCCGCCAGGTTCCGGGGCGATCAGAACTACCCCTGGTCATCATCGATTACGTACCCAGCATGCCCGAAAAGACGCTCCCCCTGGGGCTTCACCCCGAGAACACCCCCTGTCGAGCACACCCAGTCGACCGCAAATAGCCGCCATAGGGTGCATTTTTTGGCCAACTTATGAGTCACTTGGACACCACGAATCCCGCAGGGACAATGCTGGACATGGCCTTACTTGTGCGTGTACATGTGGATGCTGCGTGTACATGTGGATGCACTGATAGCGGCGCAGAATGACATGGGGGTTTGCGATGCTATTCGACGAAACGCACCGGTTGGAAAGCCGACTGCCATGAGCGCCCCGCACCTGCCGAAAATGGCTGGAATCGATCCCCTGGTTCCTGTTTCAGCGCACACTGCCGGTTCTCTGTCCGAAGTACCGGCCGCCCCCGGAGCGTTCATCCAGGACAGGCTGGCCGGCTGGGTCTCCGGCCTCACCACGCTGCACGAACTCACCGAGCGACTGGCCAGGACCAGCACGCTCGACGATGCGCTGCACGAACTGCTGGACGCCGGAGCCGCCCTGGTCGGTGCCCGCCGCGGTCTGGTCGTCTTCGAACCGTCCGACCACCGCGGCCCCGTGAGCACCATCGGCCTCGGACTCGCCCATGCCGAGCTCGGGCACATCGAGACGGTGCCGCGCAGCGCCACCTCCTACGGCCGGATCCTGGAAGGGCTCCCGGACGCCGAAGGAGCACAGACCACCCCCGATCTGCTCGGCGACACCAGCCTGGATCCCCGCCGCCGCGAGGTCGCCGCCCGGCTCGGATACGCCGCCAGCTACGCGCTGCCGCTCACCGCCGAGGCGACCGGCAGACTCGGTGCCGCCGTCTGGCTGTACGACGAACCCGCCGAACCACTGGAACGCCAGCGCCATCTCATCGGCCTCTACGCCGGATACGCCGGCGAGCACCTGGCCAGGCTGCTGGAGCTGGAGCGGGCCAGGGCAGATGTCGCCACCGTCACGGAGGAGCTGCTGCCCAGCCGACTGCCCCGGGTGACCGGCGTACAGCTGGCCGCACGCCATCGCACGGCACCGCAGGGTGGCGGCGACTGGTACGACGCGCTGGCACTGCCGGAAGGTGCGCTCGGTCTCGCCGTGGGCTCGGTGAACGGCTCCGGCCCGAGCGCCCTGGCCGCCATGGGCAGGCTGCGTGCCGGTCTGCGGGCGTACGCGGTGATGGAGGGCGAGGATCCGGTCGCCGTGCTCTCGGATCTGGAACTGCTGCTGCGGCTGACCGAACCCGCCCGTTCCGCAACCGCCCTGTTCGCCTACTGCGAACCCGCCCGCCGCAAGATCCTGCTGGCCGGCGCCGGCCACACGCCGCCGCTCGTGATCGGCGACCGGCGCACCGAATTCATCGAGACCTCGGTCTCCGCACCGCTGGGCATGCTCGCCTGCTGGGAGGCGCCCAGCGTGGAGATCACTCCCGCGCCCGGCGAGACCGTACTCCTCTACACCGACGGGCTGCTGCGCCGCACCGGTGACTCGGTGGACCGGGCGTTCGCACGGCTCCACACGGCAGCGGCGTGCGTACCGAAGGCGCTGCGTGACGACGCCGGGTCCGTTGCCGACCATGTGCTGCGGACCGTGCTGCCGAACGGGCTCGACCAGGGCAACAGCACGGAGGACGTGGTCATTCTGGCCGCGCGCTTCGACTGAGCCGGCCGGCCCGCCCCGACCGCGCCGTGCAACCCGCCGCGGCCAAGCTGTGTAACAGGTCTTCCGGCCCTGTGCCCCCTTCCGTACGCCCGTACGATGGACGGGGTCCAGTGTCGTATCAAGGAGAGACAAGTCGTGGCTGAGGAGCTCACCCCGGAGAACCCGGAGACCGAAGAAGAAGAGACGGTCAAGCAGCGGAAGAACGGCCTGTACCCGGGCGTCTCCGATGAACTCGCCGCGAACATGAAGTCCGGTTGGGCCGATACCGAGCTGCACGGCCTCGAACCCATCGCCCAGGCCGAGCACACCGCCGCCCGCCGCGCCGCGCTCTCCGCGCGCTTCCCCGGTGAGCGTCTGGTCATCCCCGCGGGCAAGCTGAAGACCCGCTCCAATGACACCGAGTACGCCTTCCGCGCCTCCACCGAGTACGCGTACCTCACCGGCGACCAGACCCAGGACGGCGTCCTCGTACTGGAGCCGACCCGGGACGGCCACGAGGCGACCATCCACCTGCTGCCGCGCTCCAACCGCGAGAACGGCGAGTTCTGGCTCGACGGCCAGGGCGAACTGTGGGTCGGCCGCCGCCACTCCCTCGCCGAGGCCGAGCAGCTGCTGGGCATCCCGGCGAAGGATGTGCGCGAGCTCCCGGCCACGCTGGTCGAGGCCACCGGCCCGGTCCGTAACGTCCGCGGCCACGACGCCGGCATCGAGGCCGCGCTGACCGACAAGGTCACCGCGGAGCGCGACGAGGAACTGCGCGTCTTCCTCTCCGAGGCCCGACTGGTCAAGGACGCCTTCGAGATCGCGGAACTGCAGAAGGCCTGCGACGCCACCGCACGCGGCTTCGAGGACGTCGTCAAGGTTCTCGACAAGGCCGAGGCGACGAGCGAGCGCTACATCGAGGGCACCTTCTTCCTGCGCGCCCGCATCGAGGGCAACGACATCGGCTACGGCTCGATCTGCGCGGCCGGCCCGCACGCCACCACCCTGCACTGGGTGCGCAACGACGGCGCGGTGCGCACCGGCGAGCTGCTGCTGCTCGACGCCGGCGTGGAGACCAATGACCTCTACACCGCCGACGTGACGCGCACCCTTCCGATCAACGGCACGTTCACGCCGCTGCAGCGGAAGATCTACGACGCCGTGTACGAGGCCCAGGAAGCGGGCATCGCAGCCGTCAAGCCCGGTGCCGACTACCGCGACTTCCACGACGCCGCGCAGCGCGTGCTCGCCGAGAAGCTCGTCGAGTGGGGCCTGCTGGGCGACCTGTCCGTGGACAAGGTCCTGGAGCTGGGCCTCCAGCGCCGCTGGACGCTGCACGGCACCGGCCACATGCTCGGCATGGACGTCCACGACTGCGCCGCCGCGCGCACCGAGACGTACGTCAACGGAACGCTCGAGCCCGGCGTATGCCTCACGGTCGAGCCCGGTCTGTACTTCCAGACCGACGACCTCACCGTCCCCGAGGAGTACCGGGGCATCGGCGTCCGGATCGAGGACGACATCCTTGTCACCGAGGACGGCAACCGGAACCTCTCCGACAAGCTGCCGCGCAGGGCCGACGAGGTCGAGGCATGGATGGCTCAGCTCAAGGGCTGATCCGGAACGTCCGGCAACGGACCTCCACGCGCCGAAGGGCGCCCCGCTCAGGACACCATGAGCAGGGCGCCCTCCCGCCATTTCAGGACCTTGTCGAAACTCACCACGGCGCCACGGCCGGGACGGTTGCCGAAGTGAACGTGATCGGCAAGCTGCTCGATCAGACAGAGCCCCCGGCCGTCCTCCGCACTGAGCGACGGGTACAGCTGGGGATCGTGCTGCTGCGCGGAAGCACGCAGCGTGCGCCGGGCGGGGAAACCGGGCCCCGAATCAGCGACTTCGATACGGCACTTCTCGCCGTCCAGGTAAGCGGTGACCCGGTACTGCCCACAGGCCGTCCCCGTCGGCTCGTCCCATACGTCCCACGGATCCGGGCCGACACTCTGTTCTCCCTGGACCCTGTGGTCACCGCCGTGCTCAACGGCGTTGGCACAGGCCTCGCTGAGCGCGACCGAAAGGTCGAAGGAGATCTCCGGATCCACGCCCGCGGTCTCCATCGCGCCCAGCAGGAATCGACGGGCGAGCGGAACGCTCGCAGCCTCGCGCCGCAAATGGAGGGACCACCAGATGCTCATGCTCCAGCCTCCTGGCTGCGGCTCGACATACCGATACGTATTGCCGCGCAGGACCGTTCGTAAGCACAGACCGGATGTGAGACCGCTCATTCGGCGGATACCAGCACTCCGTACACCCGTGTATGCCAGACCCGGCCGATGGCCCCGACCGGTGTCCAAACCGGTCACAGCGGCCCCGGCCCGCGTCCAATCGGACGGAAGGTGACCTTCCGGACCTGCCGTAGAGAGGCCCGAAGCACGGTGCGATGATGACCCTGCCATGTCTATGTCTGTCGCACGCGCCGGAGCCGGTCTGCGGCTCCTGAGGGCCGCGGTGTTCACCGCGGTCTGTGTCGCGTTGTCCGCGGCAGGTCACTCCCTGGCTTCCTGCGCCGCCGTCCCCTGGTGGACCCTGCTCGCCGGATTCCTGGGGATCTTCGCGGTGACGGCACCGCTCGCCGGACGCGAGCGCTCACTGCCGTCCATCGCCGCCGCGCTGGCCGGCGGGCAGATCGCCCTGCACACCCTCTTCGGCATGGGTACGCAGACCACCTCGACGGACACCGCAGCGGGCGACGACTCACTGATCCGGTTCGCGGCAAGCATCGTGTGCGGCATGGGCCCCGCGCAGTTGAACGCCTCCGAAGCGCGCCGCATCGTCACCACCGCGGGCATCGACCCGGCCTCGGTGACGGCCGGCGGACACCAGCACATGGCCTCCGCAACCGGCTCGGACCCGGCCGCCCTCGCCGGTCTGCTGCCCAGCCTGCCCATGCTGCTCGGCCATCTGCTGGCCGCCGTTGCCACCGGCTGGCTGCTGCGACGCGGCGAGATCGCCCTGTTCCGGCTGGCCCGGCTCTCCGCGCACGGCGCCCAGCAGGTCGCGGCCGGAGCCCGGTTGCGTGCGCTGCGCGCCGCGCTCGCGCTCGTGAACGCCCTGCGTGCCGGACTTCCCGGGGGCCCGGCAACCGGGCCGCGCACCCCCCGTACCGCAGTCGACGCCCCGGCCCCGGCCACCGGCGACCCGTTGCAGCACATGGTGATCAGGCGCGGGCCGCCCCCCGTATACGCACTCGCAGCCTGACGCGACACCCTCCACTCGATGCACGCACGACTCGACTCACGCACCCACCCGGTGCCGTGCGAGTCGGCATACGCGCGCCGAACGTGAGGTAGAGGTGTCGCGATGCCGTCGCGCACCCGCGCGCCGGACCACCTTTCCTTCGTGCTTCCGTGGAGAGACTCCTGTCATGAACGTTTCCCGCATCGCCCTCGCCGGCGGCATCGCCGCGTCCACCGTGCTGATCCTCGCCGGTACGGCCTCCGCGCACGTCAGCGTGCAGCCCCAGGGCGAGGCCGCCAAGGGCGGTTACGCCACCGTCAACTTCAAGGTCCCCAACGAGCGCGACAACGCCTCGACGACCAAGGTCGAGGTCAACTTCCCGACCGACCACCCGCTGGCCTCCGTCATGCCGCAGGCCGTGCCCGGCTGGGACATCGAGGTCACCAAGAGCAAGCTGGCCAAGCCGCTCGAGATGCACGGCCAGAAGATCAACGAGGCCGTCTCCAAGGTCACCTGGACGGCCAAGGGCGACAAGGACGAGCGCGGCATCCGCCCGGGCGACTTCCAGCAGTTCCCGCTCTCCATCGGCCAGCTTCCCGAGGACGCCGACCAGCTGGTGTTCAAGGCCATCCAGACGTACGACAACAAGGAAGTCGTCCGCTGGATCGAGGAGCAGAAGGACGGCGCCGACGAGCCCGAGAGCCCGGCACCGGTCCTCAAGCTGACCGCGGCGACCGCCGACGAGCACAGCGCAGCCGCCGGCGCCACCGCGAAGGCAGCGGACAAGCAGACGACGGCCGCGTCGGACAAGTCCTCCAGTGACACCACGGCCCGCGTCCTCGGCATCGTCGGCATCGTCATCGGCGCCGCGGGGTTGGCCTTCGGCGTCCTCGCCGGCCGCCGCCGCACCGCCTGACCCACAGCCCCATCAGTCCCACCGACCCACCAGGAATCAGTGCTCCATGCGTAAGAAAACGGTGCTGGCCGCGGCGTTCGTCGCCGCGGCCGCACTCACCCTGTCCGCCTGCGGCAGCAGCGACGACGGCGCAAAGAAGCCCATCGCCGATGTGTCCGTCCAGGCCAAGACCAAGGCCGCGACGGTACTCGACCAGCCGTTCACCAAGCCCGACCTCGTCCTCACCGACACCCACGGCAAGAAGTACGACCTCCGTGAGCAGACCAAGGGCAAGCCGACGCTGATCTACTTCGGCTACACCAACTGCCCCGACGTCTGCCCGCTCATCATGAGCAACATCGCCATCGCCAAGAAGTCCCTCCCCAAGGCCGACCAGGACAAGCTCCAGGTCGTCTTCGTGACCACCGACCCCGAGCGGGACACCCCGGCCTCACTGGGCAGCTGGCTCAAGGCCCAGGACACCTCCTTCATCGGCCTCACCGGCGACTTCCCGACCATCCAGGCGGGCGCGCGCCAGATCGGCATCGGCATCGACGCCCCGAAGAAGGAGAAGGACGGCACGATCGTCTCGATGCACGGCTCCCAGGTCATCGCGTTCTCCCCGAAGACCGACAAGGGGTACCTCGTATACAGCGAGGACACCTCGCCCGACGACTACACCAAGGACCTCCCCAAGATCGTCAAGGGGGAGACTCCGTGAGCCGCCGCACCACCCTCGCCGGCGTCATCGCCCTCACCACCGGGCTGACACTGGCGGGGTGCTCGTCCTCGGAAAGCGAGCCCGAGCTGAAGGTGACCGGCGCGTTCATGCCGCAGCCCGTCAGCGACATGGCGGCCGGTTTCCTCGTCGTCAAGAACAGCGGCGGCACGTCCGACCGGCTCACCTCGGTCACCAGCCCGCTCTCGGACGACGTCACGATCCACGAGACGAAGAACCAGACGATGCGCATGGTGACGTCCTTCGAGGTGCCCGCGGGCGGCGAGCTGGATCTGGAACGCGGCGGGAGCCACATCATGTTCATGAAGCTCAAGCAGCAGCCCAAGCAGGGCGAGAAGGTGTCCGTGGAGCTGCACTTCGAGAAGGCCGACCCGATAAAGGTCGACCTTCCCGTGAAGGAGACCACCCACAACCCGAAGAAGCAGTGAGGGACTGACTCGCCATGACAGCCACCGCCCCGCACTTCGGACCGTCCCCGTCCACTCACGCGCCACGCCGCCCACTCGCCGCGGCCGCACTCCTCGCCGCCCTTGTCGGCATGGTGTTCGGCCTGCTGCTGGGCGGCGCGGGCCCCGCGTCCGCGCATGCCGCGCTCACCGGGAGCGATCCGCAGGACGGGGCGGTGGTCGACACCGCTCCCAAGGAAGTCACTCTCACCTTCTCCGAGCAGGTCGCCATGGGCGACGACTCCATCAGGGTCCTGGACCCGGGCGGCAAGCGCGCCGACACCGGCGCCGCACCCCGTGATCTGCAGAGCGGCTCCACCGTGAAGTACGGCGTCTCACTGCACACCGGGCTGCCCGACGGTACGTACACCGTCGCCTGGCAGGCCGTCTCCGCGGACAGCCACCCCGTCTCGGGCGCCTTCACCTTCTCCGTCGGAGCCCCCTCCGAGACCACCGTCGCCCTCCCGACGGGCGAGGCCGGGGGCGGCCTCGTCGGCACCCTCTACGGCATCGCGCGCTACGCCGCGTACGGCGGTTTCATCCTGCTGGCCGGCGGCGCCGCCTTCGTACTGGCCTGCTGGCAGCGCGGGGCGGGTGCACGCCCCCTGCAGCGCCTGGTCGTACGCGGCTGGATGGCCCTCACCGCGGCCACCCTGGCCATGTTGCTCCTGCGCAACCCGTACACCGGCTCCGGAAAGCTCGCGGACGCCTTCGACCTCGACGGTCTGAAGGCCGTGCTCGACACCAAACCCGGAGCGGCACTCGTATCCCGGCTGCTGCTGCTCGGCGCCTCCGCACTCTTCGTCGCCGTGCTGTTCGGGGCATACGCGAAGCGCGAGGACGAGCGCGAGAAGAAGGACCTCACTTTCGGACTGGCCATCGGCGGCACGGTGATCGCCGCCGGGATCGCCGGGACCTGGGCACTCGCCGAACACGCCTCGACCGGGATCCAGCCGGGCATCGCCATGCCGGTCGACGTGCTGCATCTGCTGGCCGTCGCGGCCTGGCTGGGCGGGCTGGCGGCCCTGCTGGTCGCCCTGTACCGGACACCGGACATCGAAGCCGCGGCCGTGCGGCGCTTCTCCCGCATCGCGTTCGGCAGCGTGCTCGTACTCACCGCCACCGGGATCTACCAGTCCTGGCGTCAGGTCGGCACCTGGTCCGCGCTCACCGGCACCGGGTACGGGCAGCTGCTGCTCGTGAAGGTGGGGCTCGTTGCCGTCCTGGTCGGGATCGCCTGGATCTCGCGTCGCTGGACCGCGCGGCTGGTCACGAGCGGAACCGGCGGGGAGGGAGCGGAGCTCCGGGCCGACGCCAGGGACGAAGTCGAAGAGTCCCGGGCCGCGGGTGCATCGGACGCCGTGGCCGAGGACCCCGCGCGGGAGACCCAGCTCGCCCGGCAGAGGGCCGCCGTGGCCGCCGCCGAGAAGAAGCGGATCCGCGATGCCGACCCCGACCGGTCCGGGCTCCGCCGTTCGGTGCTGGCGGAGGTAGGGGTCGCCGTGGCGCTGTTGGCCGTGACGACCGTACTGACCTCGACCGAGCCGGGACGCACCGAGGAAGAGGCGGCCCGCACCTCGACGGCGGCAGCCGCCCCCGCGGCCGAAGGCCCGGTCAATCTGACGCTGCCCTTCGACACAGGCGGCAAGAACGGCAAGGGAACGGTGCGGATGGACATCGACCCCGCCCGTACCGGTGCCAATGAACTCCACATCTGGATCGACAGCATCGACGGCAAGGCCATGGACGTCCCCGAGCTGAAGCTCGCCTTCACTCTGGGGTCCAAAAACATCGGCCCGCTCCCCGTCGTCCCTGTCCGGCTCACCGAGGGCCATTGGACGGCGAGCAACGTCCAGATCCCGATGGCGGGCAACTGGAAGGTCGCGGTGACCGTGCGTACGTCGGACATCGATCAGACGACCATCGACAAGAACGTGAAGATCGGCTGAGCAGGATCGTGAGCGGAAACAGCAACAGGAAGACCTCCGCAGGCAGCGGGGACGACAAAGCCCGTGGCAGCGGCGCCCTCTCCCGGAGGCGGCTGCTCGGCAGCGCGGGCGCGGCCGGTGCGACCGGGCTGGTACTGGGTGCGGCGGGCGGCGCGACCGGCTATGCGGCGACCCGGACCGACGAGCCGACCGCTCTGACCGCGGTCGGCTCCACCCGGGTGATGTTTCACGGGAAACATCAACCGGGGATCACCACTCCGCTTCAGGCCCGCGGCCATCTCGTCGCCTTCGATCTGGCGCCCGGTGCGGGACGGAAGGAAGCGGCTGCCCTGATGCGCCGATGGTCGGCCGTGGCCCGGCGCCTGATGGCCGGCGAAGCCGCCGACAGCGGCACGGTGGACGGCGCCGCCCATGACACCGGGATCGCGCTGGATGCCGGACCGTCCTCGCTGACCGTCACCTTCGGCTTCGGCCACACCTTCTTCGAGCGCACCGGCCTGGTCGGCCACCGGCCACCAGGACTCGACCCGCTGCCGCCGTTCTCCTCCGACCACATCGACGCCAAGCGCTCCAACGGTGACCTCTGGGTACAGATCGGCGCCGACGACGCTCTCGTCGCCTTCCACGCGCTGCGTGCCGTGCAGAAGGAGGCCGCCCCGGCCGCCAGGGTCCGCTGGCAGATGAACGGCTTCAACCGATCCCCCGGCGCCACCGCGCAGCCTATGACCGCCCGCAATCTGATGGGCCAGATAGACGGCACCGGTAACCCGAAGCCCGCCGAGAGCGACTTCGACCGGCGCATCTTCGTACCGACCGGGACCGGTACGAAGTACGACTGGCTGGCAGGCGGCTCGTATGCGGTCGTTCGGCGGATCAGGATGCTGCTCGACGACTGGGAGAAGCTCCCGGTGGAACGGCAGGAGCAGGTCATAGGGCGCCGCAAGAAGGACGGCGCTCCGCTGAGCGGTGGCGCCGAGACCACCGCGATGGACCTCGACAAGGCCGGCCCCGACGGCAAACTCCTGATCCCGGACAACGCCCACGCCCGGATTTCCTCCCCCGAGAAGAACAGCGGCGCGGCCATGCTGCGGCGCCCCTTCTCGTACCACGACGGCATCTCGGCGGACGGCACTCCGGACGCCGGGCTGCTGTTCATCTGCTGGCAGGCGGATCCGCTGCGGGGGTTCGTTCCGGTGCAGCGCAAGCTGGACCGCGGCGATGCCCTGTCGCCGTTCATCCGGCACGAGGCCAGCGGCCTGTTCGCGGTGCCGGGTGGTGCGGCGGACGGCGAATACGTGGGTCAGCGGCTACTGGAGTCCTGAGAGACCGGGGCACATTAGGGTGACGGTATGTCCGCCACGCGCTACGCATATCTCGGCCCTGAAGGCACCTTCACCGAGGTCGCCCTCCGTACGCTCCCGGAAGCCGCCACCCGCGAACTCGTCCCGATGGTCTCCGTACCGGTGGCTCTGGACGCGGTACGCAGCGGGGCCGCCGCGGCAGCGCTCGTACCGATCGAGAACTCCGTCGAGGGCGGCATCACCGCGACGCTCGACGAGCTGACCACCGGCGAACCGCTGATGATCTACCGCGAGGTGCTGCTCTCCATCACCTTCGCGCTGCTGGTGCGGCCGGGCACCAAGCTGTCCGACATCAAATCGGTCACCGCGCACCCGGCCGCGCAGCCGCAGGTCCGCAACTGGATGGCCGCCCATCTCCCGGACGCCGTATGGGAGTCGGCGGCCTCCAACGCCGACGGTGCCCGGCTGGTGCAGGAGGGACGGTACGACGCCGCCTTCGCCGGTGAGTTCGCGGCGGCGACCTACGGTCTCGAGCCGCTGGTGACCGATATCCATGACGCGGTGAACGCGCAGACCCGCTTCGTCCTGGTGGGCCGACCGGCCCGGCCGGCGGCGCCGACGGGTGCGGACAAGACATCGGTGGTCATCTGGCTGGGCGAGGACCACCCCGGTGCGCTGCTCGAACTGCTCCAGGAGTTCGCGGTGCGCGGGGTGAACCTGATGCTGATCCAGTCGCGGCCGACCGGGGCGGGCATCGGGAACTACTGCTTCGCGGTGGACGCCGAGGGGCACATCGCGGACCGCCGGGTCGGCGAGGCGTTGATGGGGCTGAAGCGGATCTGCCCGAAGGTACGGTTCCTCGGCTCGTACCCGCGCGCCGGGGTGGCGTTGCAGGATGTACGGCCACTGCGGGCGGGGACGTCGGACGCGGAGTTCACGGAGGCCTCCGACTGGCTGGCCCGCAATCTGGACGGCCGGGGCTGACGGCTGTCCGGGACTGCCGGTCCCGGGGGCCGGTGCGCCCGGGGGCCGGTGCGCCTGAACCGCCCGTTCTATCTACCGCTTTTCATCATCCACAGAGTTATCCACAGGGGTGGTTCTCGACCTGGGGACAAGTCGACACTCCAATGCGACATGGTCGACATATCACCCCAGTCGACCCAGATGCATCCACAGGCCGTCAGGTCGTCCGGGTTGCCCCGTGTCACCTGAATTCCATTGATCAACTCTTTTGGGCGGCGAATTCCCACCCGAACGAGCGTCTGAAGTGGGTTTGAACGGGGAATCCGTGAGCCCTCAAGCCGCTTTCGGAATGATCTCTTCCGGTGTCCACAGATCTTCCTCACAGCCTGTGGATAACTTTGAGGAGCACCAATACCTGTGGACAAGCGATGCCCAACTCCCCTGCCAGGCAAGGCGGATGCGTCAAGACGGTCGATGCCCTCTGCCCCATTTAGGGGAATAAACTCTTTTCATTGACGATCGGGATCAACTCCAGCCACGCAATAACCTTCAGCATTACCAATTCAGGCAATTCGGGCAAAGTGACACGCTTGGCAATATCGGTTCGAGCTGGAGAAGCGCACACCGGTAGCCTGGAGGGGTGATTGACCTTCGCCTGCTCCGTGAGGACCCCGACCGTGTTCGCGCCTCCCAGCGCGCCCGTGGAGAGGACGTCGCGCTCGTCGACGCCCTTCTCTCCGCCGACGAGCGGCGCAGGTCGTCCGGCGTCCGCTTCGACGAACTCCGCTCCGAGCAGAAAGCGCTCGGCAAACTCATCCCCAAGGCTTCGCCCGAGGAGCGTGCCGAGCTCCTCAAGAAGGCCGAGCAGCTGAAGGCCGACGTCAAGGCGGCCGACGCGGCACAGGACGAGGCCGACGCCGAGGCCAAGAGCCTGATGCTCCGGCTCGGCAACATCGTCCACGAGGACGTGCCGGTCGGTGGCGAGGAGGACTTCGTCGTCCTCGAGACGCACGGCACGATCCGTGATTTCGGGGCCGAGGGCTTCGAGCCCAAGGACCACCTGGAGCTCGGCGAGAAGCTCGGCGCCATCGACATGGAGCGTGGCGCCAAGGTCTCCGGTTCGCGCTTCTACTACCTGACGGGTGTCGGCGCGCTGCTGGAGCTCGCCCTCGTCAACGCGGCGATCACGCAGGCCACCGAGGCCGGCTTCGTCCCGATGCTGACGCCTGCGCTGGTCCGCCCGCGCGCCATGGAGGGCACCGGCTTCCTCGGCCAGGCCGCAGAGAACGTGTACCACCTGGAGAAGGACGACTTCTACCTGGTCGGCACCTCCGAGGTGCCGCTCGCCGCGTACCACATGGACGAGATCATCGAGGCCGACAAGCTGCCGCTGCGGTACGCGGGTTTTTCACCGTGCTTCCGCCGCGAGGCCGGTACATACGGCAAGGACACCCGGGGCATCTTCCGTGTCCACCAGTTCGACAAGGTCGAGATGTTCTCGTACGTCGACCCGGCGGACGCCGAGGCCGAGCACCGCAGGCTCCTGGACTGGGAGAAGCAGTGGCTCACCGCTCTTGAGCTGCCGTTCCAGGTGATCGATGTCGCCACCGGCGATCTGGGGGCCTCGGCCTCCCGCAAGTTCGACTGCGAGGCGTGGATCCCGACGCAGGGCAAGTACCGCGAGCTGACGTCCGCTTCGAATTGCGACGGTTTCCAGGCGCGCCGTCTTTCCGTCCGGATGCGCGACGGTAAGAAGGTCCAGCCGCTGGCCACGCTGAACGGCACGCTGTGCGCCGTACCGCGCACAATCGTGGCGATCCTGGAGAACCACCAGCTGGCCGACGGCTCCGTGCGGGTGCCCGAGGTGCTCCGGCCGTACCTGGGCGGGCGCGAGGTTCTGGAGCCGGTCGCCAAGTGACCTTTCCGTACAAGCTCGTCGCGACCGATCTCGACGGCACTCTGCTGCGTAACGACGACACGGTCTCCGAGCGCACCCGTGAGGCACTGGCCGCGGTCACCGCGGCCGGTGCCGCGCACATCATCGTCACCGGCCGCGCTGTCCCGTGGACCCGGCACATCCTGGATGACCTGGGTTACGAGGGTCTCGCGGTCTGCGGCCAGGGCGCGCAGGTCTACCACGCGGGTGAACGCAAGCTGCTGACCTCGCTGACACTGGACCGGCAGCTCGCCGGTCTCGCGCTGTCCAAGGTCGAGGCCGAGGTCGGCCCGTTGGCGCTGGCGGCGAGCCGCGACGGGCTCGACGGCGAAGTGCTGGTCGGCCCCGGCTACCGCGTACAGGAAGGGCCGCTTCCGGCTGTCTTCGCGGAGGACCCGGCCGAGTTGTGGTCGGCACCCCTGAACAAGGTCTACATCCAGCATCCCGATCTCGACGACGACGCACTGGCGAAGGCCGCGCGATCGGCCGTCGGCAACCTGGTGGATGTGGTCATGGCCGGTCCTGGTGTGGTGGAGATCCTGCCGCTGGGGCTGAGCAAGGCGACCGGACTCTCGCTGGCCGCGCGCCGGCTGGGTCTGAAGGCCGCTGACACTTTGGCCTTCGGTGACATGCCGAACGACATCCCGATGTTCGCCTGGGCACAGCGGGGTGTGGCAATGGCCAATGCGCATGAGGATCTGAAGGCCGTGGCCCAGGAGATCACCGCGTCCAACGAGGACGACGGCATCGCTGTGGTGCTGGAGCGGCTGCTCTAGTCGTACGGGTACGGGCGCGGGCGGCTGGATCGGCTGCCCCACTCGTACTGGTACCCGACACTGCTGCTGCGGAGGATGCGCGGATCGAACGCGCGCGGGGTTCACGGCCCCGACGACGGCTTAGCAAGCCGCTGCCTTACCACTCGGCCAATCCTCCGGGAGGGCGGCCGCACGATGTGCAGAGACCGCCCCGGGCGTCCTGCTCCGATCGGCACGGCGGAGCCGTCGGTGACTACTCCGGTGCCGGCTCGGGCCCGCCCTGCTGGGAACTCGACAGACTCGGACTCTCGGTCATCGTCGCGTTCCTCTCCCGGCCCGTGGCGTGCATGTCGGCGTGTGGCTGTTGTCGTCGGGTCGTACTGCGCCGGTTTCGGCGTGTGCTGCACCAACTACACTGACCGGCATGGCCTTTCGGCGCCACCCATTTTCCGGGCATCACCGAAAGGCCGTGAACGGCCTTCGGATCAGCGCTGCTTGTTGCGGCGGCTCAGATCCTTCAGGTGGCGGGCGAGATCGTCCATCCTTCCGTCGATACGGACGATGTCCTCCGACAGGTGGCCCAGCCGCACGCTCATGGCGCCGACGAGCTGATGTGTGACGTCCAGCCTCCGGTCGAGGCTGTCGAGCCGGTGCGACATCCGGTTGAGGACGGGCCCGAGCTCCTGAAGCGCGCTGCCCACTCCTGCGAGGCAGCTCTCGACCCGGGTGACGCGGTGTTCGAGCGAGGCATAGCCCGCGCGCAGGTCCTGCTCGGCGTCGAGCAGATACGTACGGACGCATCGGGCGATGTCGCTGTCGCGAAGAAGCATCGCGACGTTGAGCACGGTCCTTCGGGTGTAGAGGGTGAGCTGAGTGGCGGCCTGTGGATAACTGCCGTCCTCGTCACCGCCCCATAGGGACAACATGTCCCTATGGAATTCCCGCAGCTCAGGGCCACGAAGCAGCCTGAGCCCGTTCTCCGTGACCTCGGCTCGATGCCGCTGGGTGACCTTTTTGATGACCTCTGTGGACACTTCGAAGTAACGGGCCACATCCTCTGTGCGAAGGTGAATTCCGTCTGGGAGCATGACAAGACTCTTGACCTTGTCGAGGACGTCGACGCGCCCCATCTGCTCGACGCGCAGCGCACGCGATTCGAGCAGAGCAACTTCTGTGGGCATGGACATGCCTTCCGATCGTGAAACCGACGATGGACAGCCCTGTCCCGGGCCTGAGGGGCGGGGGACGCTCACGGTTGCCACTCACTCAATGACCGACCCGGCGGGTACTCCCTCACCGGCATCGGCAATCCCTGATTTCACGAAAGCTACGACGCCACAGATTCCAATTGCCTCCACGCACCCTGCACAACGAACCGATAACCGTACAGTTACGCGTACTACTGTCCGAAATGCGTCAACCCCCGCCCAGGAGGCGAGGGTTGACGAAGATCGAAGTGATCGGAAACGGAGCACGGCAGAGGCATCCGGGGGGAACCCCCGATCACTCCTCGCCGGCCAGCTTCAGTGTGCGCAGCTTCTGACCTGCGTACCAGGTCGCCACCACCGTGACCGCCACCAGCAGGACCGTCGCGACCGGCAGCCCGACATCGGAGGTGATCGCGCCGGCCCCGCCGACCTTCTCGGCAACCGCGAGGGACCACTGCTGAACGCTGAGCGTGCGTGCCCCCGGCACCAGAGTGCCGAACAGGGCCTCCCACACAAGCGCGTAGACGAGGCCGAAGACGACTGCGTGCCGACTGACGGTGCCGAGCAGCAGGAACAGCGAGCTGTACGCGATCGAGGCGACCAGCGCCGCGATGGTGTAAGCCACCGCGATCTGCTGGCCGTTTCCGTTGAGGATCAGCCCCGCGATCAGCGTGGGCAGTGCGGAGAAGACCATCGTGACGGCGATGGCCACGATCAGCTTGGTGAAGATGATCGTCGGCCGCTTCACCGGCTTGGCCAGCAGATAGACGATCGATCCGTCGTCGATTTCCGGACCGATGGCTCCGGTTCCGGCGATCACGCCGATCAGCGGCACCATCGTGGCGATGGCGAAGCCGCCCAGCACATCCGAGGCGACCTGGTCATCGGCTCCGGCGAACGCCCGCACCGCCACGGCGATGATCACCAGCAGCGCCGGCAGGACGAAGAGGATGGCGGCCCGGCGCCGGCCGAGCAGGGCCCGGTAGGTGAGCCGGGCGACTGTGGGGTCGTACATGACGCTTCACAGCTCCTTTCAGGCCACTACTCAGGCCGCTACGAGATAGGAAAAGACCGATTCGAGGGACTCATCGGACGGCGAAACGGTCAGAAGGCGAATTCCGTGGTCCCGTGCGACCTTCGGCAGCAACTCGGTGAAGCGTCCGAAGTCGACCGCCTGAATACGCAGGGCCTGTTCGCCCAGGTCCACCTCGATACCGGCCGTCGACGGGTCGGCGATGAGCGCGGCAGCGAGGGCGCGGTCGTCGCTGGAACGCACGAGATAGCGGTGCGGGCGGTCCGTCATCAGCCGGCGGATCTTCCGGAAGTCACCGGATGCCGCGTGCCGTCCCGCCACGATCACCTCGATGTGCGAGGCGAGTTGTTCGACCTCTTCCAGGATGTGGGAGGAGAAGAGCACGGTACGTCCCTCCGCCCCCATCTGCCGCAGCAGCGCCATCAGCTGCATCCGCTGGCGCGGGTCCATCCCGTTGAACGGCTCGTCGAGCAGGAGCACCGACGGTTCGTGGACCAGGGCGGACGCCATCTTCACGCGCTGGCGCATGCCCTTGCTGTAGGTCGAGATCTTGCGGTCCTGCGCGTACTCCATCTCGACCGTGGCCAGCGCCTTCTGCGCCGCCGCATCGCCGAGTCCCTGCAGTTCCGCATTGGCGACGACGAATTCGCGGCCGGTCAGGAAGTCGTACATCCCTTCCCGTTCCGGCACGATCCCGATCTCCTTGTACACCGCTTCATTGCGCCAGATCGGCCGGCCGTCGAGCGTGACCGTGCCGGTCGACGGGGCGAGGAAACCGGCCATCATATTGATCAGCGTGGACTTTCCGGCGCCGTTGGGGCCGAGCAACCCGGTGACGCCCGGGCCCACCATCATGCTCACGTCGTTGACGGCGACCACATTGCCGAACCAGCGCGAGGTGTGGTCGATCTCGATGGTGGTCACAGCCCGACCCTCCGGTAGCGGCGCATCAGTACGGCGTACGAGCCGGCGACGAGCGCGAGAACAACGATCAGATAGACCACGCCGGCCCCAGCCCCCGGGCCTTCCTCTCCGGGGAAGGCCGAACTGGCCCCGAGGAACGCGGTCTGCACACCGCCGATCAGCGTGATGGGGGAGAAGAGCCCCAGCCACTCGATGGCCCCCGCTGAACCCGTCTGCCAGGCAATGGCCTGGACCGTGGAGACCGCGCCGTAGGAGATGGTCAGTACGGCGATCACCGCGGCAACACCGAAACCGCGGCGCGGTGTCAGCGCGGCCATCACCAGGCCCAGTCCGGCGAAGAGCACGGACAGCAGCGCCACCGAAACCAGCCCCTGTCCGAACCCCTTGGTCTGCTCGGCGAAGTCGAACTTCCCCAGGAGTGCGCCCACATAGAGGATGACGATCGGCGCCCCGGTGAGAATGAAGAGCGCGGACGCCATGGCCATCAGCTTCGCGACGACATAGTCGACCCGCTCGATCGGCCGCGAGAAGTACAGCGGCACGCTCTTGAAGCGCAGGTCACGGGAGACGGACTGCGGTGCCTGCGCCGCGAGGAAGAGTCCGATCACGGCCTGCAGATAGATCGCGAACGCCGTGTACTTGATCGGCAGAGCCGTGGCCCCCGGGGCGGCGATGGCGACCGCGACGATGATCGCCGCGACCATGCACATCACACCGAACAGCAGCATCGGCAGCACCTTGGACTTCGCGGAACGCCCCAGTCCGAAGGAACCCCGCAGGGACTGCGAGTAGAGCGAGCGCCGCGCATAGCTGCGGCCCAGCCGCGTGCCGTCGTAGGAGCGGTACCCGATGTTGTGGATCCGGGAGGTCTCGCTCCCGCTCACGGCTCCGGTCTCAGTGCTCATCACGACCGCTCCCCTTCTGCTGTACGGCCCCGACAACCGCGGACACGGTCTGCGTGACGGCTGCGGCATGCGGTGCCTCTTCGGTACGGAAGACCTCGGCGATGTGGTGGCGCCGCTGCTCCATCCTTACGAGACCGAGCCCGAGCCCGGCGACGCTGTCGCGCACGATGTCGTACGTCTCCTCGCCGGTCGCCTCGACCAGCAGGATGTGGCCCGCACCGGGCAGCCCCTGCTCGTCGAGACCGTCGTGGCCCACGAGCTTGACGCCGGCCCGGGTGAGGACCTGACGCAGCGCGTCGGTGCCGTCGGGGTGGGTGTCGCTGTCGGTGACCTCGACCGCGAGGGTCGTGGTCGTCTGCGTGAAGTCGCTGGTGGAGCTGGAGCGCAGAAGTGTGCCGCCATCGATGACGACGACATGGTCGCAGGTGCGTTCCAGCTCGCCCAGGAGGTGCGAGGTGACCAGGACCGAGATGCCGAAGTCCGTGTGTACGCGGCGGATCAGCCCGAGCATCTCGTCGCGGCCGACCGGGTCGAGGCCGTTCGTCGGCTCGTCGAGGAGGACCAGCTGCGGGTCGTGGACCAGTGCCTGGGCCAGTTTCACGCGCTGCTTCATACCCGTCGAGTAGCCGCCGATGGGGCGGTAGCGCTCCTCGTACAGACCGACGTGGCGCAGTGTGTCGGCAGTGCGCTCGCGCGCTGCCGTCGGTGGCAGTCCGGACATCCGCGCCATGTGGACGACGAACTCGGTGGCCGAGACGTCCGGCGGCAGACAGTCGTGCTCGGGCATGTAGCCGACCCGTTCCCGGATGGCGGCGCCATTGGTGGCGACGTCGAGTCCGAGCACCGCGGCCCGGCCTTCGGTGGCAGGGGACAGACCCAGCAGGATCTTGATCAATGTGGACTTGCCGGCCCCATTGGAACCCACCAGGCCGGTCACACCGGGTCCGATGTCCAGGGAGAGCCGGTCAAGCGCGGTCACCCGGGGGAACCGCTTGCTCAGGCTTTCGGTCGCGATCACAGTCACGCCTTCGACGATAGTGGCGCGGACCACACCGGTCGTCAGCCCTGGCGGCTGGATCCGCATCAGACTCCAGGCGTACGGACCCGTAGGGGCCACCACGGGGGAGGAGTCCGGAGGTCGGGGGAAGGGCCGACCCGGGTTGTCCACAGGTCTCCGCACACCTCTTGACGCAGTCGCCGGACATTGTCACATTCATCAGTGTCACGTTACGGGCACGTACCGCACACGGCAGGGAACGGACGGTGGCATGGCCTCGGCAGTGAAGGACGAACCGGCCCCGGAGCTGCGGGGGTTCAGAGAGGTACAACGTCTCGCGTACGACTGCGCCGAGGCGGTCGCCGCCCGGCTCACGCCGGGGGTGACCGAGCGCGAGGCCGCCCGCATGCAGCGCGACTGGCTGCGCGAGCGCGGGGTGCGGGACTGGCTCCACCTCCCCTTCGCCTGGTTCGGGGACCGCACGGCGTTCGCCGGCTTCAAGATGCCCCTGCAGTTCTTCCCGACCAACCGGAAGCTGGAGCCGGGAATGGCGTTCATCCTCGACATGGCCCCGGTGTACAAGGGCTTCACAGCGGACATCGGCTACTCCGGCTGCCTCGGGCTCAGTCCCCTGCACGACAAGCTCCTGGCCGATCTGGAAGTCCACCGTGAGCTGATTCTGCGCCAGGTGCGGGAGCGGCGCTCGCTGCGCGAGATCTACGAGAACGTCGAACGCCTGATGATCAAGCAGGGGTACGCCAACAGACATCGCGCCTACCCCTTCGGTGTCATCGCCCACAAGATCGACCGCGTCGCCGAGCACCGCTGGTCCCCTCGTGTGTTCGGCTTCGGCACCCAGTCGCTCAAGGGCCTGATGAGCGACGCACTGCACGGGCACCGGGACGGCTGGTCGCCGCTGTGGAGTCCATACCGCTTCTCCGACCATCCGCCGCAGCCCGGGCTGTGGGCGGTCGAACCCCACCTCGGATTCCGGGGTACGGGCGCCAAGTTCGAGGAGATCCTGGTGGTCACCGACTCCAAGGACCCCGAGCAGAGCGCCTTCTGGCTGGACGACGATCTGCCGCATGTGCGGCGCTGGGCCGAGGAGGGGGTGGCGGCATGAGCCTGCCGGGAGCGCGCGAGCGCCGGGTGCGTACGGGCGGGATCGATCTGTGTGTCGCCGAGTTGGGCGACGAGGGACGGCCGACGATCGTCCTCGTGCACGGCTACCCGGACAGCAAGGAAGTCTGGACGGATGTCGCCGGGCAATTGGCCGACCAGTGGCACGTCGTGCTGTACGACGTGCGCGGGCACGGCCGCTCCACAGCGCCGGCACCCCTGCGCGGCGGCTTCACCCTGGAAAAGCTCACCGATGACTTCCTGGCCGTCGCCGACGCCGTGAGCCCGGACCGGCCGGTGCATCTGGTCGGGCACGACTGGGGGTCTGTCCAATCGTGGGAGTTCGTCACGGTCAAGCGGACCGAGGGCCGGATCGCCTCGTTCACCTCGATGTCCGGGCCCTCCCTGGACCATTTCGGGCACTGGATCAAGCAGCGGATGACCCGGCCCACCCCGCGCCGGGTCGGCCAGCTGCTCGGCCAGGGCGCCAAGTCCTGGTACGTCTACATGCTGCATACGCCGGTCCTGCCCGAGCTCGCCTGGCGCGGCCCGCTCGGCAAGCAGTGGCCGCGGATTCTCCAGCGACTGGAGAAGGTGCCCGCGGGTGACTATCCGACGCCCTCCCTGCCGGGCGACGCTGCGCACGGCGCCTGGCTCTACCGCGACAACGTCCGGGCCCGGCTGCGCAGGCCCCGTACCGACGCCTATGCGCATGTACCGGTCCAGCTGATCACGCCGACCGGCGACATCTTCCTGTCGGAGAAGCTGTACGACCAACTGGAGCTGTGGGCCCCCCAGTTGGTACGCCGCTCCTTGCCGGGCAAGCACTGGGTACCGCGCACCAGGCCGGACCGGATTGCCTCCTGGATCAGTGAGTTCGTGGCAGCCAACGAGGCGGCGCGGGAGGACGGCCGGCCGGTGCAGGACACCGCGCCGACCGGGGCGTACGCGGACCGGTTCGGCGGGCAGCTGGTCCTTGTGACGGGCGCGGCAGGCGGCATCGGGCGTGCCACCGCTTTCGCCTTCGCCGAGGCCGGCGCACGGGTGGTGGCCGTGGACCGGGACGCGGAGGGAGCGGCCAGGACGGCGGAGATGGCCCGGCTGATCGGCTCCCCGGAAGCCTGGGGCGAAGCGGTCGACGTCAGTGACGAACAGGCGATGGAGAAACTCGCCGAGAAGGTCGCCACCGAGTACGGCATCGTCGACGTCCTGGTCAACAACGCAGGGATAGGCCTGTCCGGCTCCTTCCTGGAGACCACGAGCGAGGACTGGAAGAATGTCCTCGACGTCAATCTGTGGGGTGTCATCCATGGCTGCCGGATCTTCGGCAAGCAGATGGCCGAACGCGGCCAGGGCGGCCATATTGTCAACACGGCTTCCGCCGCCGCCTATCAGCCTTCCCGGGCGCTGCCCGCATACAGCACTTCCAAGGCGGCCGTGCTGATGCTCAGCGAGTGTCTGCGGGCCGAGCTCGCCGACCGGTCGATCGGGGTCAGCGCGATCTGTCCCGGCATCGTCAACACGAACATCACCGCCACGACGCACTTTGCGGGTGCCGACGCCGCGGAGGAGAAGCGTCTGCAGAAGCGGACCAGCCGGCTGTACGGGCTGCGCAACTATCCGCCGGAGAGGGTCGCCGACGCGATCCTCAAGGCAGTGGTACGCAACCAGGCCGTCGTGCCGGTGACACCGGAGGCTCGCGGCGCCCGGTTGCTGTCCCGGTTCAGTCCCGGTGCGCTGCGCGGGATCGCCCGGCTGAAGCCGCCGCTGTGAGTGGCCCCGGGCAGTCGTCGGTGGTGGCCGGCCGGTGCGCCACCGAGTACCGGATCGAGGACCTGGCGCATGCGAGCGGCGCCACGGTCCGTACGATCCGTGCCTACCAGGACCGCGGTCTGCTGCCGACGCCCGAACGGCGCGGCCGGGCCAATGTGTACCGGGACACCCACCTCGCCCGGCTCCGGCAGATCGCCGATCTGCTGGATCGCGGGTACACCCTGGCCAGCATCAAGGAACTCCTGGAGGCGTGGGACACGGGCCGTGGTCTGGGCGGGGTGCTCGGGCTCGTCGCCGAGGTGCACGGCCCCTGGACGGACGAGCAGGCCGACCGGATCACCCGGTCCGAGCTGAACACCAGGTTCGGCGGCAGCCCGGACGACGAGGCGGTCGCCGAGGCGGTGGAGCTCGGCGTACTCGAACGCATCCAAGGACGGGACGACGAGTTCCTGGTTCCGAGCCCTCAAGAGCTGGCAGTGGCAGCTGAGTTGTACGCAGCCGGTGTGCCACTCAGCGCAATCTCGGGCCATCTGCGGGAACTTCGCGGCCAGGTCGAGCAGATCGCCTCGCGCTTCCTGGAGTTCACCACGGAGCACGTCTTCGCGCGCTATCTCGGTCATCGCCCGCCGACGGACTCGGACGCGGCAGAAGCGGCCGCCATGGTGCGCAGGCTGCGTCCGCTCGCTCAGCTGACGGTGGACGCCGAACTGGCGCGCGCAATGCGGACGTTCGCCACAAGACATCTGCAGCACCATCTCGGCTCCGACACCCCGCTCACCTCGGAGGCCTCGACCCCCTTGACGCGCCAGGTGGATCTGCCATCGGAGACGATCCGCTCCGTAGAACGACTGGTTGGTCCGGAGAACGTGTCCGCCTTCGTCGCGGCAGCGGCGGAACGCGAGGTGCAATCAAGGATATTGGATACACTTACCCCACCCCCCGGCAAAGTAACACAGATTACCCAAAGCGATTGATCCTTCACCGACTTGTCCACAGAATCGCCCATTAGCTTGTGGATAACTCAAGTTGGTTGTGGATCAAACCTGTAGACGAAAAATTGCTACAGCGAATAAAATTGCTGTAGTGAATCGGGGTGAAATCCGGATGCGTGTGAGCGACCGCCGCGGGCACTCTGACGGGATGGACGACAGACGCACCATCAAGGTGTCCAAATACCTTTCGAAACACCTGCGACACCAGCCGGAGCGGATCGGAATCACGCTCGATGCCAACGGCTGGGTGACCATCGACGAACTGCTGCGCGCCACGGCCCGCAACAACTTCCCCATCACCCGGTCCGAACTCGACCACGTCGTCGCCGCCAACGACAAGCAGCGCTTCGCCGTCGAGGACGGCCGCATTCGTGCGAGCCAGGGCCACACCGTCCCGGTCGATCTCGCTCTCCCGCCGGCCGAGCCGCCCTTGTACCTCTACCACGGCACGGTGGGCCGCGTGCTGGACGCGATCCGCTGCGAGGGTCTGCGCCCCATGGCCCGCACACACGTCCATCTCTCGCCCGACCGCGAGACGGCGACCAGGGTCGGCGCACGGCGCGGCCGCCCTGTCGTCCTGTCGGTGGACGCGGCCGCGATGCACCGCGCGGGCCACACCTTCTATGTCAGCGCCAACGGAGTCTGGCTCACCGCTGCCGTACCGCCCGCGTTCCTGCGTTTCCGCGACTGATCCCGGCGGCTGATCCCACGACCGGTCCCACCGGGGACCGGTGTGCTTCCACGAAGACGCCCACCGGTTTTCCGGCCCGTAAGGTCGTCGTCATGCGTCTGAGCACTGTGATTCTGCCCGTCCACCGCTGGAGCGAGCTTCCTCGGTTCGGCGACCTGCTCGGTCGGCAGCGTCACCGTGATGCGCGTCGTATCCGCCATGACGCGAACATACTGCGATATGCGCACCCCACGGCTGCCGTCCCGCCAGGTATGCGTCCGCGAATGGCGGGGCCGCGAGGTCGGTGCGCGGACGCAGGGTATCCGCTGCGAGCGACACCGGGGCCCCCACGACCGAAGTAGCCCCAGCCGAAGTGATCCGGTTTGGGTCGGGACACACGCGACCGTCATGCTGGGGCCATTCGAGCGGCCTCGGACGGGTGGGAGACAAAGGATGCGACAAGACACGGGGGCGGCCCCGTCCGATCTCCAGCTGAAGATCGCGCTGCACGGCACCCAGCCGCCTCTGTGGCGGCGCCTCGTACTGCCGTCCGACACCTCTCTTCGCACCCTGCACGACGCCGTCCAGGCCGCCTTCGGCTGGCAGGGTGGCCATCTGCACCTCTTCACCGACGAGTCCGGCCGGGTGTACGGCGACGCGGCCCGGCTCACCGACATCGATCTCGGCTTCGGCCCCGGCAGCAGCGACCAGCACGCCACCGCGCTCGGTGATGTTCTGCCCGAGGACGGGGCGCGGCTGCGCTATGTCTACGACTTCGGCGATGGCTGGGAGCACCGGATCACGCTGGAGAAGACGCTGCCGCGACCGGTCGGCGCGGAGCGAGCGGTGCGCTGCGTCGGCGGCCGTCGTGCCGACGTACCGGCCGAGGACATCGGCGGGGTGTGGGGCCTGGGCGAGGTACTGGCACACCTCGAAGTACCGGACAGGGCGGGAGACGGCCCGTACGACGAGCTGGTCGCCGAGCTGCGGTCGGCCGGCTACGACCCGGCAGCCTTCCCCCGGGACGGGATCGCTGAGCGGCTGGCCCGGTTGACGCCGGACACGGTGCCCGGCACGGCGAAGCCGCCGGCCGGTACCCGGGCCGGGCGCGGCGGTGGGGGACAGCCGGCTGCCGAGGACACGGCATCGTGCGCCTGCGGGCGCTGCCGAGGGTCGGGCGGCCCGGTCGACCCCGGAGTCGACGGACCGGTCGCGAGTATGCCCGTGCTGCGCCCGGTGACCCTGGCTCCGCGGGAGGACCTCGCGGCGGCTGTGCGGGATGTCCCGCTCTTCGATTCGGCGCTGCGGCTCACCACCTGGTGTCGCGAGGGACGGCAGGTCACCGCGGGCCGGGTGCTGCGGCCCGCGCTCGCCCGTGAGGCCATCGAGGAGCTCCGGCTATGGGAGTTCGCCGACGAGGATTCGCCGTACGCCGAGGCCGCCGCCCGGGCCCGTGCGTTGAAGGCGCTGCGCAGCGCCAAGGACGTGGACGTTCTCGACGAGCCGTGGAGTTTCGCCGTGAACAGCGGCCTGATCAGGATCAGTGGGGGCCGCGCCTGGGGCGGCGAGACGGCCGACTTCGCCGGCGAGAATCTTCTGGAGCTCTGGTCCGTCACCCTGGGCGACCTGCTGGAGGAGATCGACGAGACGGGGGTACTGGACGAACCGCTCGGCGAGCTGGGCGAGCTGTCGGCCGAGATCGCCGACGCTCTGATCGGGCAGCTGTACGACGCCCTGGACGGCGCCTGGGTGGAGATCGACGACCTGCGGGCGAAAGCCCGAGAGGCGGGTACTGAAGGGCCCGAGCTCGATTTCCTCCTGGCCTTGCTCGCGGCGGCGTTCCGGGGCCTGGCGGCAGAGCTCGCCCACCTGGGCGCGGTGGAGTTCGTGCCCGGTGACCACGATGTCGCGGCCGAGGATGTCCTGGCCACGCCCCTGAACGCCGTCAGCGGGCGCGGCCTCGCCGGTTCGGATGCCTGGTCGGACGCGTCGGGCCGGCCGCGGGACCACGAGAACGGGGACCGTATGCGGCTCACCCCGCTCGGCCGCCACGGACTGCGCGCCTACCTGATGGAATGCGGTGCGCTCGCACCGCTGCTCGGCGAGTACGCCGAAGCCGACGCCGCCACCCTCCTCCAGGGCCTTCTGGGCTACTCCCCCGAGGAGACGCGCCAAGAGGTCGAAGGGTGGCTGAAGCACCGTTCCGGGGCCGACGCCGCGGTGGGACTGCTCGACGCCTGTGCGGGCGACGGCCCCGACATCGCGGCCAGACGCGCCGTGGTCCAGCCGGTGCTGGCCGTACTCGACGACTCGCGAGCACTGCGCGTGCTGCGCAAGGCGGCGGACTCCGACGTCGAGGGATGCCGCCAGGTGGCCGCCGCGGCCCTGGGCGCACGCCCTGAGGCGGACGCGTACGCGGATGCGGCGCGCGCGGAGCAGGCCCGGTTGTGGCTGTTCATCGACGGTCTCTCGCTCTTCGTCGGTGCCCAGGAGGACGAGGAGCTGCTCCTGAGCTTCCAGGAGAACCCGAACGTGGCACCAGAGGTGCTCGAACAGCGGGTGGACGACCTTTGGCGAGTGGAGCACCCGGCCACCGCCCAGGTGCTTGCCGAGCTGGGCGAGAGCCTGCGCGACGTCGACAAGCGGCTGGCCAAACGCATCCGCACCGCGGCGAACAAGGCGCGCTCCCGCCGGTGACGGCGGGGCGGTGGAACTCACCGGAGAACGACGGGTACGTGGTGATGAGCGAGGCACGGTGCGGCTCGCTCGCAGAAGGACGGAGTTGAGGAAGGTGGCACGAGTCGTCGCACGGGAGCCGGGCACGGGCCGCAGGAGTGTGCTGCCGCTGGCGGCACCGGAGTCGGCCTCCTGGGCGCGGGGCCTGCTCGACAACGGCTGGGCGGCGGTGTTCCTGCCCGGCGAGCCCGCCCGCCTCGGCCGGCTGCTGCTGTGGCAGCCCGCCGGGGCGGCCGCCGCCGAGGGCACGGCACCCACCGGTGTCGAGACCGACACGGCGGAACTGGTGCTGCCGCACGGCCGCTCGGTCAGGCGGCGCAAGGTGACGGGCCACGCGCTGCCCGCCGCCCTCGCCGTCGCCGCCCTGACCGGGGCGCGGCCACCGAATCCGTCCGCCGCCGCCTGGCAGGCCGCCGCCCGCCTCGCGCTCCGGCTGCTCGCCGACGGCCGCCTCCACCCCGCCCTCACCCCCGCCGGCTACGACACCTGGCAGGCGGGGCCTTTCACCGCCGCCCAGCGTCAGACCCTGGACGCCCTCGCCGCCGCGTTCCCGCCCCACGCCCACTGTCTGCCCGAGCCCGGCCCCCCTCCGGTGCGGATCGCCGAACCCGCCGCGCTGGTACGCCAGTTCTGCGACGCGGTCGCCGACGACCTGGTCCGCACCCCGGCCGCGCCGCTCGCCGTGGGGGCGCTGCCGTACGCCTGGCGCGAGACGCGTGCCGTACCCGCCCTGCGCGAGTGGGCCGAGGAGACCGCCGCCGCGTTCACCGCCGATGTCGGCGTCTCCTTGCGCGTCGACCCCCCGGAGGGACGGCGCCGAGTGTTCCGGGCCGTGCCGCAGCTGCACACCGCGGCGGATCCGGGGCTCGTCGTCGAGGCCGCCCGGCTGTGGAGCGAGCCGGACGAGGTGGAACGGCTGCTCGGCCCGCGCGCCGAGACCGAGACGCTGCTGGCGCTGCGCCGCGGAGCCCGCGCCTGGCCTCCGCTTCAGCGGCTGCTGAGGGACGCCGCTCCCGACGAACTCCGCCTGTCCGACGACGAGGCCCTCGACCTGCTGGGCGACGCCACCGACACACTGCGTTCGGCCGGCATCGACGTGCACTGGCCGCGCGAGCTGGTCAAGGCACTCACCGCGACCGCGGAGATCGGGCAGCGCACCGCCCCCGGCTCCAGTGCGGGCGGACTCCTCGACGCCGACGCACTCCTCGACTTCCGCTGGCAGATCTCGCTCGGCGGCGAGCCGCTCACCGAGGCCGAGATGGACGCCCTCGCCGAGACGCGCCGCCCTCTGGTCCGGCTGCGTGACCAGTGGGTGGTCGCCGACCCGAAGCTGGTTGCCCGCGTCAGGCGCCGCCGGATGGAACCGCTCACGCCCATGGAGGCGCTGAGCGCCACGCTGACCGGCGAGGTGGAAAGGGACGGCGAGCAGATCCCCTGTGAGGCGGTCGGCGCGCTCGGCGACCTCGTCGCCCGTATCCGCGATCCCGAGTCACGTACTCCCGCCCCGCAGCCCGCCGCGCTCAAGGCCATGTTGCGCGACTACCAGAGGCGGGGCCTCGCCTGGCTGGCCGAGATGTGCGAGCTCGGCCTCGGCGGCTGCCTCGCCGACGACATGGGCCTGGGCAAGACCATCACCCTTCTCGCCCTGCATCTGCACCGCCAGACCGACCCCGCGACCGCCGGCCCCACCCTCGTCGTCTGCCCAGCCTCCCTGCTCGGCAACTGGGAGCGCGAGGCGGCCCGGTTCGCGCCCTCCACTCCCGTGCGCCGCTACCACGGCGGCGAGCGCCACCTCGACGACCTGGCCGGCGACGAGATCGTCCTGGTCACCTACGGGGTGCTGCGCCGCGACCGCGAAGCCCTCGCCGAGACCGACTGGTCGCTGATCGCCGCGGACGAAGCGCAGCACGTCAAGAACCCCTACGCCGTCACCGCCCGCGAGCTGCGCGCCCTGCCCGCCCGCGCCCGCGTCGCCCTCACCGGCACGCCCGTGGAGAACAACCTCTCCGAGCTGTGGGCGCTCCTCGACTGGACCACTCCGGGGCTCCTCGGCCCCCTCGCGGCCTTCCGAGACCGGCACGCTCGCGCCATCGAGTCGGGCGAGGACCCCGAGGCCGCCGAACGCCTGTCCCGTCTCGTGCGCCCTTTCCTGCTGCGCCGCAGGAAGTCCGACCCTGGAATCGCGCCCGAGCTGCCGGCCAAGACCGAGACCGAGCGGGTCGTGGCGCTGACGGCCGAACAGGCTGGCCTCTACGAGGCGGTGGTCCGCGAGACCATGGCGAAGATCGCGGAATCCGAGGGCATCGCCCGCCGCGGTCTGGTGCTCAAGCTGCTGACCGGGCTGAAACAGATCTGCAACCACCCCGCCCAGTACCTGCGCCAGTCCACGCCGCTCGGCGGCCGCTCCGGCAAGCTCGACCTGCTCGACGAGCTGCTCGGCACCATCACCGCCGAGGGCGAGTCGGTGCTGGTCTTCACCCAGTACAAGCAGATGGCGACCCTCCTGGAGAAACATCTCGCCGAACGCGGCACCCCCACCCTCTTCCTGCACGGCGGCACCCCCGTCGCGCGGCGCGAGGAGATGGTGGAGCGCTTCCAGCACGGTGAGGTACCGGTGTTCCTGCTGTCGCTGAAGGCGGCGGGCACGGGACTCAACCTCACCCGCGCCACCCACGTCGTGCACTACGACCGCTGGTGGAACCCTGCGGTCGAGGACCAGGCCACCGACCGCGCCTACCGCATCGGCCAGAACAGGCCCGTCCAGGTGCACAAGCTCATCGCGGAGGGCACCGTAGAGGACAAGGTGGCGCAGCTGCTGGAGTCCAAGCGCGCGCTCGCCGACGCCGTCGTCGGCTCCGGCGAGGCCGCCCTGACCGAGCTGTCCGACGCCGACCTCGCCGAACTCGTCGCCCTGGGAAGGCAGTCATGACCCGCTCACTACCCGGCCAGCGCCGCGCACCCGCCCGCGGCAAGCGCGTCTTCGCCACGACCTGGTGGGGCCAGGCGTGGGTGACGGCCCTGGAGGACTCCACCCTGGACGCCGGACGCCTGTCCCGCGGACGTACCTACGCCCGTCAGGGCAAGGTCGGCCCAGCCGATGTCGCCCCGGGCCGGGTCAAGGCCGCCGTCCAGGGCAGCCGGCCGAGCCCGTACCGCTCCTCGGTCCGTCTGCCCGTCCTCACCGACACCCAGTGGGACACCCTGCTCGACACCGTCGCGGCCCGTGCCGGGCATCTGGCGGCGCTCCTCGACGGCGAGATGCCCGCCGAACTCGTCGACGACGCCCGCCAGGCGGGCGTCCCCCTTCTCCCTCAGCCCACCGAACTCGACCCGGACTGCTCCTGCCCCGACTGGGGATACCCCTGCAAACACGCCGCCGCGCTCTGCTACGCCATCGCCGCCGCCATCGACGCCGACCCGTTCGTGCTCTTCGCGCTGCGCGGCCGAGGCCGCGAGGAGGTCCTCGCCCAGCTGCGCACACGCCGTACGGTGCCCCGGCAGGCAGCCAGCCCGCCGGCCCCTACCGGCGTCCCGGCCTCCGCCGCGTACACCGACTGGGCCGAACACGCCCCCGGGCTGCCAGAACTCCCCGCACCGGCCGCCCACACCGCGACCCTGCCCGTAGCCCCACCACCCGGCAGCGGCCTGACCTCCACGGACCTGGAGCACCTCGTAGCCGACACCGCCTCACGCGCCGTACGGCTCCTCGCGGGTGACACCGCCGACCTGCACCTGACCCAGCACCAGGACACGGTGCGGATCGCCGCGTGCAGCCCCAGCCCCGAGTGGTTCCACCACCTGATCGTGAACACCGGCACCAGACCGACCGAGTTCGCCCGCCTCACCCGCGCCTGGCGCCACGGCGGCACGACGGGCCTCACCGTCGCCGAACAACCCCACACCCCAGCCCCGGCGACGATGTCGGCCGCCCGCGCCACTCTGACCACAGCCCTCACCGAGATGACCACCACACCCGGCCCTCTCCGGACCTGGCGCAACCGCCTCACCCTCACCGACCACGGCATCCAGCTGCGCCTGGGCCCCGACACCTGCTGGTACCCCTACCTCCAGGATGACAACGGCGAATGGTGGCCCGCGGCACCGGCCGATACCGACCCGATCACAGCGCTCACCGCGGTCTGGCAGCAGACCGAGGCGTGACACGAACGACAGGCCCGTGGACGGTGGGGCACAAGTCCACGTCACTCGCGCCTCGTTCATGCATCATGCGCTGACCTGCGAAACCGACCGGCACCCTGCTCTTGCGCACTCCGGTGACCGACTTCGCGACAGTGCTGCGGTCAGAGGCCGATGAGCCGGACCTTGCTGCCGCACAACCGGGACAAGTCGTCGACGTCGGACGTGAGGATGGCGACCTTCGGCCGCCGCGTAGGCTCTACCCATGCGTCTGAGCACCGTGATCCTTCCGATCTACCCCTGGGCCAAGGGGAAGAAAGTGTGGCAGCGAGCCGAGGAACTCGACTTCCACGCCGCCTACACCTATGACCACCTGTCGTGGCGGAGCTTCCGCGACCAGCCCTGGTTCGGTGCCGTACCCACCCTTACCGCTGCCGCCGCATCAACCGAGCGTATTCGTTTGGGAACGCTCGTGACGTCCCCCAACTTCCGGCACCCCGTCACGCTCGCCAAGGACCTCATCACGCTGGACGACGTCTCCGACGGACGCGTCACCCTCGGCATCGGCGCGGGCGGCAACGGCTTCGATGCCACGACGCTGCGCCGGAGCGACGAGGAGCCGTGGACCCCGCGGGAACGGGCCGACCACTTCGATGAGTTCGTACCACTGCTCGACCAGCTGCTGCGCGAGCCCTCGGTGACGTACGAAGGCCGGTTCTACACGGCGAACGAGGCCCGGAACATCCCCGGCTGTGTGCAGCGGCCCCGGCTGCCGTTCGCGGTGGCCGCCACCGGGCCGCGCGGGATGAAGCTCGCCGCGCGGTACGGCCAGGCCTGGGTCACCACGGGCGACCCGAAGCTGTACGAAGCGGGAACCCGGAAGCAGTCCGTCGAGGCCATCCGCGGGCAGCTCACCAAGCTGGGCACGGCCTGCGAGTCCGTCGGCCGGGATGTCGGTGAGCTGGACAAGATCCTTCTCACCGGTTTCACGCCGGACCGCCCGCTGCAGTCCTTGGACGCCTTCGTGGATTTCGCGGGCACCCACTTCGCACTGGGCTTCACGGAGATCGTCATTCACTCGCCGATCCCGGACTCCGACTTCGCGGCGGACGAGAAGGTCTTCGAGCGCATCGCCACCGAAGGCCTGGCCCAGCTCGGCCGCCGACAGGCCCAGCTCGGCCACTGACGGACCCGGCTCGACCGCCGACCGGACGGCCACGAGCGCCGATCGGCCCGGCACTACCGCTCGAGAACCACTGGCATATGTGCCAGGCATGTTCCGCTGGTCAGGGGCGCGCATCCTCATATGTGCGCCCCTCTGCACGCCCGTGCGCCTTCGTACGCGAGAATGGGCGCGTGACCTCAGCTACCGACTCGCCTTCTCCTGCCGCTCCCCGGCTGATCGCCACCGACCTGGACGGCACCCTGCTGCGCGACGACAAGACCGTCTCGGACCGTACGGTCGCCGCGCTCGCCGCCGCCGAGGAGGCCGGTATCGAGGTCTTCTTCGTCACCGGACGCCCGGCCCGCTGGATGGATGTCGTCAGCGATCACGTCCACGGACACGGCCTGGCGATCTGCGCGAACGGCGCCGCGGTCGCGGATCTGCATGCGGACGGCAAGCTGGTCAAGGTCCGCCCGCTGGAGCGCGACATCGCCCTCGACGTCGTGCACACACTGCGCGCCGCCACCCCCGGCGCCTCCTTCGCCGTCGAACTGACCACCGGCATCCACTACGAACCGGCCTACCCGCCCTTCCACCTGGACCCGGGTGCCACCGTCGCCATCGCCGAGAAGCTGCTCCACGAGGAGACGCCCGGTACCGGCGCCCCCGTGCTGAAGCTCCTCGCCCACCATGCCGAACGGGCCCCGGACGACTTCCTCGCCCTGGCCCGAACGGCAGCCGGCCACCGGGCCTCCTTCACCCGGTCCAGCCCCACGGCCCTGCTGGAAGTCAGCGGCCCCGGAGTCTCCAAAGCCAGCACCCTGGCGCTCTGCTGCGCCGAGCGCGGTATCTCGCCCGCCGAGGTCGTCGCCTTCGGCGACATGCCCAACGACGTGGACATGCTGCGCTGGGCGGGCACGTCGTACGCGATGGGCAACGCCCACCCCGCCGCAATCGCCGCCGCCTCCGGCCGGACCGCCACCAACGGCGACGACGGCGTCGCGGTAGTCATCGAGCGGATCCTCGCCGAGCGCCGGACGCCCGGCGCGGCACGCTGAGGCCCGCGCCCGGCAGCGTCCTCGCCGTCCGGGCCCCTGAGCGCCCGACCGCCCTCAGATCGGCGCCTCCCACACCACCGTCGTGCCGCCCCCGTCCTCCCCGATGCCGGGCCCGAACCAGCTCGCACCGCCAAGGGATTCCGCCCGGCGCGCCAGATTCCGCAGCCCGCTGCGCCGACCGCCCTCCGGGATGCCCACTCCGTCGTCGGCGACCGACAGCCGCACCGCGTCCCTCCCGTCGGGCAGTGTGACGGTTGCATCGACGACCACGTCGATCAACGACGCCTCGGCATGCCGGAAGGCATTGGACAGCGCCTCCCGCAGCGCAGCGATCAGGTTCTTGCCGGTCAGCTCGCCGACCAGCGAGTCGACCGGGCCGAGGAAGCGGTGCGAGGGCTTGAAGCCCAGCGGGACCGCCGCCATGTTGATCTCGCGCAGGACGCGGGTGCGCAGCCCGGACGGCGCCTCGGCCGGCTCCTGCTGCAGTGCGAAGATCGCGGTACGGATCTCCTGGATGGTCACGTCCAGTTCGTCGACCGCCCGGCCGACACCCGTCTGCACCTCGGGTACGACCGACCGGCGCTGGGCGCTCTCCAGCATCATCCCGGTGGCGAACAGCCGCTGGATGACCAGATCGTGCAGATCGCGGGCGATCCGGTCGCGGTCCTCGTACACCGCGAGCCGCTCCCGGTCCCGCTGCGCCTCGGCCATCATCAGCGCGAGTGCGGCCTGCGAGGCGAACTGGGTGGCAAGGGTCCGTTCCGTCTCCGTGAACGGCCTCTCGCCGCGGGCGCGAGGGGTGGCGAGCGCGCCCAGCACCCGGCCACCGCTGTGCAGGGGCAGCAGCATGCTGGGGCCGAACCGGTGGGCCAGCATGGTGACCATGCGGGGATCGGTGGCCGAGTCGTCCACGAAGACCGCCTCGCCGTCCAGCAGCTTCGTAACCACCGGGCTCTCCGGCCCGATGATCGCCCCCAGCTGGCCAGAGGGGTTGTCCGCGGAGACGGCGACGATCTCCAGACCGCCCTCCTCGGCCGGCAGCAGCACGATCCCGGCGGCGGACGCGGCAAGATGGCGGGCCTGTTCGGCGACGACGGAGAGCGCGTCGTCGGCGTCACCGCCGGACAGCAGGGCGGTGGTCACGGCCACCGAGCCGTCGATCCACCGCTCGCGCTGGCGTGCCGCCTCGTACAGCCGGGCGTTGCCGATGGCGATCCCGGCCTCCGTGGCGAGCACCCGCACCATGTGCAGGTCGTAGTCGTTGAACTCGCCCCCGTCGTCCTTCTCGGCCAGATAGAGATTTCCGAAGATCTCTCCCTGTACCCGGATCGGGACGCCGAGGAAGCTCCGCATCGGCGGATGGCCGGGCGGGAATCCAGCGAACCTCGGATCGGCCGTCAGATCGGCGAGCTTCACCGGTACCGGGTCGTGGATCAGTGCACCGAGCAGCCCCCGGTGCCCGTCGGGGCGGCGGCCGATCTCGTGCGCCACCTCGTCCGAAACTCCGTACGTGACGAAATCCGAGAGCCCCGCACCCTCCTCGTCGACGACGCCGATGGCGGCGTAGCGGGAGTGGGCGAGTTCCGCCGCGGTCTCACAGATCCGGTCGAGGGTGGAGTGCAGTTCGAGGCCCGTGCCGACCGAACGCATGGCTTCCAGCAGCTGCGGTACACGGGCGGTGAGTTCGGTGGACAGGCCCTGCAGGCTGCGTGTCGCCTGTGTCGCGGCTTCGAGTGAGTCCTTCGGGTCCTGCTCTGGCATACCCCGAGACTAGTTAGTCCTTATTGGGGAGGAAAGTCGGCTATCGTGCCGCTCGGCTCATGCCCGTACGCCCACGGCGTCCCCGGGCACCCGTACGGTCTCCCGCTCGCGCTCCAACATCCGGCGCAGCGGCCCGTCCTCAGCGGCGAGAGCGGCGTACGGTCCCCGCTGCACGACCCGGCCTGCATCCAGCACCACCACCTCGTCGACGGCTTCGAGCCCTTGGAGGCGATGGGTGATCAGCACCGTCGTGCGCCCCCGGGTGGCGGCCAGCAGGTCCGCGGTCAGTGCGTCCGCGGTCGCCAGGTCGAGATGTTCCGCGGGCTCGTCCAGAACGAGTACGGGAAAGTCTGCGAGGATCGCCCGGGCCAGGGCGAGGCGCTGGCGCTGGCCGCCGGAGAGACGTGCGCCGTGTTCGCCGACAAGGGTGTCGAGCCCGTCGGGCAGCGCCTCGGCCCAGTCGAGCAGCCGTGCCCGGTCGAGCGCGGCCCGTAGTTCCTCGTCCGTCGCACCGGTACGGGCCAGTCGCAGGTTCTCCCGGATGGAACTGTCGAAGATATGGGCGTCCTGGGCGCACAGCCCGACGAACTGCCGGACCGTGTCCCCCTCCAGTGCGGAGGCATCGACACCGCCGATCCGGTACGTCCCCGCCTGTGCGTCCAGGAAGCGGAGCAGGACCTGCGCGAGGGTCGTCTTCCCGGAGCCGGAGGGACCGACGACGGCGATGCGCCGGCCGGCCGTCAGCCTCAGGTCGACGGAGTCCAGGGCGTCCCGCTCCGCTTGCGCGTACCGGGCCGACAGCCCCCGTACCTCCAGCGGGAAGGGCGATCCGGGTGTCTCGGCCGGGCTGCCGGGTTCGTGCACGGGCAGTGGGGCGTCCAGCACCTCGTACACCCGCTCCGCACTCCGCTTGACCCGCTGCCGGTATTGCACGGCGAGCGGCAGACCGGTCACGGCCTCGAAGGCGGCCAGCGGCGTGAGTACCACCACCGCGAGCTCCACGCCCGCGAGCCGCCCGTCGTACACGGCGGGAAGGGCGACGAGTGCGGTGGCGACGACGGTGAGGCCGCCGATCAGAGCGATGAGACCGCTGCCGAGCGCGGTGGCGGTGGCCGCGCGGGCGGCGATGCGGGTCAGGACGCCGTCGGCCTCCCGGATCCGCTCCGAGCGGGCGGGCAGGGCGCCCGCGACGGTCAGTTCGGCGGTCCCGCCGAGCAGGTCCGTGATCCGGGTGGCCAGATCGGCACGCGCGGGGGCCAGTTGGCGTTCTGCGTGGCGGGAGCAGGCGCCGCTGACCAGCGGCACTCCCGCTCCGGCCAGCAGCAGTCCGGCGGCCAGCACGACGCCTGCCGCAGGCAGCATCCAGCCGATGAATCCGGCGGTCGCCGCCCCCACGACGACGGCGGTCCCGACGGGCAGCAGCCAGCGCAGCCAGTAGTCCTGCAAGGCGTCGACGTCGGCGACGAGCCGGGAGAGCAGGTCCCCGCGCCGGGTGCGGCGCAGACCGGCCGGCGCGATGCGCTCCAGCCCTCGGTAGACCGCGACGCGCAGCTCGGCGAGCATCTTGAGCACGGCGTCGTGCGACACCAGGCGCTCGGCGTATCGGAAGACGGCTCGTCCGAGGCCGAAGGCGCGGGTCGCGGTCACGGCGACCATCAGATAGAGCACCGGGGGCTGCTCGGAAGCACGGGAGATCAGCCAGCCGGAGACGGCCAAGAGCCCGACGGCCGAGCCCAGGGCGAGGCTTCCCAGCAGCAGCGCGAGCGCCAGCTGTCCGCGCTGTGCCCCTGCGGCCTCCCTGACTCGGGCCAGGACCTGACCCGAGCGGGCCGCGGTGTCCCGCAACACCCCGGGCTCCGGCACAGCGTCACTCTCGCCGACGGGTGCGCTCATCGACCGTGGCACCGCGGCGAACGCCTCGGGCTTCTCCGGCCGAAGTGACACGCCCGGTTCCAGTGTCACCACCCGGTCGGCCACCGAGAGCAGCGCCGGGCGGTGCACGACCAGCAGCACGGTCCGCCCCGCCGCCAGCCTCCGTACCGCCTCGACGATGCCCGCTTCCGTCTCGCCGTCCAGGCTCGCGGTCGGCTCGTCGAGCAGCAGCAGCGGCCGGTCGGCGAGGAAGGCCCGCGCAAGCGCGAGGCGCTGGCGCTGGCCGGCGGAGAGGCCCGCACCGTCCTCGCCGAGGAGCGTCTGCGCGCCGTCCGGCAGTTCCGCCACGAAGTCGTACGCCCCCGCGTCCCGCAGCGCCGCAGTCACGGCGCCGTCATCCGCGTCCGGCCGGGCCAGCCGTACGTTCTCCGCGATCGTGCCGGCGAAGAGATACGGGCGCTGCGGCACCCAGGCGATCCGTTCCCGCCAGTGTTCGGGTGCCAGCGTCGCCAGATCGACGCCGCCGATCCGCACCCGCCCCTCGTCGGGTGCCGTGAATCCCAGCACCACATCGAGCAAGGTGGACTTCCCGACGCCGCTCGGGCCGACCAGGGCAACGGTCTCCCCCTCGTCCACCACCAATGAGGCCCCGTCCAGCGAAGCTTCGGTACGGCCTTCGTGCCGTACGGTCACTCCCTCAAGCTCCAGCCGCAGCGACTCCGGAATGTCCTGCGTACCGCCCGGCCGGGGCTCGGTCTCCAGGACCGAGAAGATCTCCTCCGCGGCCGAGAGCCCCTCAGCGGCCGCGTGGTACTGCGCGCCGACCTGGCGGATCGGCAGATAGGCCTCGGGCGCCAGGATCAGCACCACCAGGCCGGTGTAGAGGTCGAGTTCGCCGTGCACGAGCCTCATGCCGATGGTGACGGCGACGAGGGCCACCGACAGGGTCGCCAACAGCTCCAGGGCGAAGGACGACAGGAACGCGATCCGCAGCGTCCGCAGCGTGGCCCGCCGGTACTGCGAGGTAATGGTGCGGATGGATTCGGCCTGGGCCTTGGCCCGGCCGAAGACCTTCAGCGTCGGCAGGCCGGCGACCACGTCGAGGAAGTGCCCGGAGAGCCGGGACAACAGCCGCCACTGGCGGTCCATCCGCGACTGGGTGGCCCAGCCGATCAGGATCATGAAGAGCGGGATGAGCGGCAGCGTGACCACGATGATCGCTGCCGAGACCCAGTCCTCGGTGACGATCCTGGCAAGGACCGCCACCGGGACAACCACGGCGAGTCCGAGCTGCGGCAGATAACGCGCGAAGTAGTCGTCGAGGGCGTCGACCCCACGGGTGGCAAGCGCCACCAGGGAGCCTGTGCGCTGTCCGCTCAGCCAGCCGGGCCCGAGCGCCGCGGCCCGCTCCAGCAGCCGGCCGCGGAGTTCGGACTTGACCGCCGCGCTGGCCCGGTACGCGGCCAGTTCGGTCAGCCACGAGACCAGCCCCCGGCCGAGCGCGACGGCCGCGAGCATGATCAGCGGAGTCCGCAGCCCGGAGACGGCCAGTCCGTCCTCGAACCCGCCCACCACCACTTCGGCGATAAGCATGGCCTGGGCGATGACCAGCGCCGCCCCGACGACTCCGAGTGCCACCACGGCTGCCAGGAAGAGGCGGGTGGCGCGGGCGTAGCGGAGCAGGCGCGGGTCGATCGGTTTCACGTGAAACAGCCCCCAGTGAGCTCGGTCGGCGGACCAGGGCCTGTCCGGCGGATCAGGGTCGGGCAGGCCCCAGGTGCGTTCAGTGCGCTTCGGCGATGTGCTGCGTACCGATGCGCTTACGGAACACCCAGTACGTCCAGCCCTGGTAGAGCAGGACGACCGGGGTGGCGATCCCCGCGCACCAGGTCATGATCTTGAGCGTGTACGGGGTGGACGAGGCGTTGGTGACCGTGAGGCTCCAGGCGTCGTTCAGCGAGGACGGCATGACGTTCGGGAAGAGCGTCAGGAAGAGCATCGCGACCGCGGCCACGATGGTCACGCCGGAGAGCGCGAACGACCAGCCCTCACGTCCCGCCGCGATCGCGCCGATCGCACCGACCAGTGCCACCACGGCGATGAACATCGCCAGCAGGCTCCAGCCGTCGCCGTTGTCGATCTGGGTCCAGATCAGGAAGCCGAGTGCGAGCACCGCGGTGACCGGCCCGAGCTTCAGCGCCAACTTGCGCGCCCGCTCCCGGATGTCCCCGACGGTCTTGAGCCCCGCGAACACGGCACCGTGGAAGGTGAAGAGGGTGAGCGTGACCAGTCCGCCGAGGATGGCGTACGGGTTGAGCAGGTCCCAGAAGGTGCCCACGTACTCCATGTCGGCGCCGATCTTCACGCCGCGCACGATGTTGCCGAAGGCCACGCCCCAGAGCAGGGCCGGGATCAGCGAGGTCCAGAAGATCGCGTGTTCCCAGTTGGTCTGCCACTTCTCCTCGGGACGCTTCGACCGGTACTCGAAGGCGACACCTCGCACGATCAGGCAGACCAGGATGATCAGAAGCGGCAGGTAGAAGCCGGAGAACAGGGTGGCGTACCACTCGGGGAAGGCGGCGAAGGTCGCACCGCCCGCGGTGAGCAGCCACACTTCGTTGCCGTCCCAGACGGGCCCGATCGTATTGATCAGAACCCGCCGCTCCTTGCGGTCACGGGCCAGCAGCTTGGTCAGGACACCGATCCCGAAGTCGAATCCCTCCAGGAAGAAGTAGCCGGTCCAGAGGACGGCGATGAGTACGAACCAGACGTCGTGGAGTTCCATCTCTCAGCTCCTCTGCTCTCAGTAGGAGAAGGCCATCGGCCGGTCGGCGTCATCATGGTCGCCGCCGATCTTGGTGGGCGGGTTGAGGTCGGCCTCCGTGAGCTCCGGCGGTCCGGCCTTGATGTACTTCACGAGCAGCTTGACCTCGATCACCGCGAGGGCGGCATAGAGCAGAGTGAAGCCGATCATCGAGGTGAGCACCTCGGCCTGCGAGACGCCGGGGGAGACCGCGTCGCGGGTCTGGAGCACGCCGTAGACGACCCATGGCTGACGGCCCATCTCGGTGAAGATCCAGCCCCAGGAGTTGGCGATCAGTGGGAAGAGCAGCGTCCAGAGCGCGACGATCCAGTAGCACTTGGCGAACTTCGGGCTGAGGGCCTTGTTCTTGAAGAGGACCAGATGGGGCACTTCGTCCTCACCGGTCCTCATCCCCGGCGGCAGCATGAACTTCCTTCGCGTCAGCCACAGTCCGAGGATGCCGAGGGCGAAGGACGCCATTCCGAAGCCGATCATCCAGCGGAAGCTCCAGAAGGCGACCGGAATGTTGGGCCGGTAGTCACCAGGACCGAACTTCTCCTGCTCGGCCTTGTTGATGTCATTGATGCCGGGGACGTACGAGGTGAAGCTGTCGTCCGCAAGGAAGGACAGTACCCCCGGGATGGAGATCTCCACGGTGTTGTGGCCCTTGGCCACATCGCCGACCGCGAAGATCGAGAAGGGTGCCGAGTCCTGCCCCTCCCAGAGCGCCTCGGCGGCGGCCATCTTCATCGGCTGCTGCTTGAACATGACCTTGCCGAGCTGGTCACCGCTGATGGCGGTGAGAAGTCCGGCGATCACCACGGTGACCAGTCCGAGCCGCAGCGAGGTCCGCATCACCGGGATGTGCTTCTTGCGCGCCAGATGGAAGGCGGCGATACCGACCATGAACGCGCCTCCGACCAGGAAGGCGGCGGTGATGGTGTGGAAGAACTGGGCGAGCGCGGTGTTCTGGGTGAGCACATGCCAGAAGTCGGTGAGCTCGGCCCGGCCGCGCTCCTTGTTGATCCGGTAACCGACCGGGTGCTGCATCCAGGAGTTGGCCGCCAGGATGAAGTACGCGGACAGGATGGTCCCGATGGAGACCATCCAGATGCAGGCGAGATGGATCTTCTTCGGCAGCTTGTCCCAGCCGAAGATCCACAGTCCGATGAACGTGGACTCGAAGAAGAAGGCGATCAGTGCCTCGAACGCGAGCGGGGCACCGAAGATGTCGCCGACGAACCGCGAGTAGTCGGACCAGTTCATACCGAACTGGAACTCCTGGACGATGCCGGTGACGACACCCATGGCGATGTTGATCAGGAAGAGTTTGCCCCAGAATTTCGTCGCCCTGAGGTACTTCTCGTTGTTCGTCCGGACCCAGGCGGTCTGCAGGCCGGCGGTGAGCGCAGCGAGAGAGATCGTCAGTGGGACGAACAGGAAGTGGTAGACGGTGGTGATACCGAACTGCCATCGCGCCAGTGTCTCCGGCGCCAGAGCTAGCTCCACGTCGTCTTCTCCTTAAGTCGCCGTAGCCACACCGGCAGTTTGCCCTTTTAATCCGACTAATCATGGGAGGAAACAGGACACGCTTGTGAACGCGTTCACATTCACAAGCAATTATGACGCACAGACTTTCGGGACGTTCGGGCGGGGTACCCCTCTTGGGACGTTTCGATCAATCCCCCCGAAGCAGACACGCGGAAGCGCCGCGTTCCGGGCACATCTCAGGCCGCGAACGCAAAGGCCCCGCACCTCGGCGAGCGAGGTACGGGGGCCTGGGCCTTCCGGTGTGCGCAGGCGGCCTGCGCCGCTCTACAGCTCCTTGCGGTACGACTCCGTCACCTTCAGGAACAGATCGTTCGCCTCGTCCTCCCCGATCGAGACCCGCACGCCCTCGCCCGCGAACGGCCTGACCACCACGCCGGCCCGCTCACACACCGCGGCGAAGTCGGCAGTACGGTCCCCGAGCCGCAGCCAGACGAAGTTCGCCTGGGACTCCGGCACGGTCCACCCCTGGTCCACCAGCGTCCGCTGCACCCGCTCGCGCTCGCACACCAAGGACCCGACCCTCCCCAGGAGTTCGTCCTCGGCGCGCAGCGAGGCCACCGCCGCGTCCTGCGCGAGCTGGCTGACCCCGAAGGGCACCGCCGTCTTGCGCAGCGCGGCCGCCACCGGCTCGTGAGCCACGGCGAAACCGACTCGCAGACCGGCCAGGCCGTACGCCTTGGAGAACGTCCGCAGCACCGCCACATTGGGCCGGTCCCGGTAGATCTGGATGCCGTCCGGCACCTCGGCGTCGCGGATGAACTCCCGGTACGCCTCGTCGAGCACCACCAGGACATCGCCCGGCACCCGGTCCAGGAACCGCTCCAGCTCGGCCCGGCGCACAACGGTGCCGGTCGGGTTGTTCGGGTTGCAGACGAAGATCATCCGGGTGCGGTCCGTGATCGCGTCCGCCATCGCGTCGAGGTCGTGCACCTCACCGCCGGTCAGCGGAACCTTCACCGAGGTCGCACCGCTGACCTGCGTGATGATCGGGTACGCCTCGAAGGAGCGCCAGGCGTAGATGACCTCGTCACCCGGGCCCGAGGTGGCCTGGAGCAGCTGCTGCGCCACACCGACCGAGCCGGTTCCGGTGGCGAGGTGCGAGACGGGTACACCGAAACGGTCGGCCAGCTCGTTCATCAGACCGGTGCAGGCCATGTCCGGATAGCGGTTGAAGTTCGCAGCCGCGGCCAGGGCGGACTCCATCACCCCGGGCAGCGGCGGATACGGGTTCTCGTTGGAGGACAGCTTGAACGCAACCGGTCCGCCCGCGGCAGCCGGCTTGCCCGGTACATAGGCGGGAACGCCGTCCAGCTCGGCGCGCAGCTTGGGGCTCGTCTCGCTCACCGCAGGTCCTCCTCGACCGTCTGTACACATCAATACTGCTCACCTTATGAGGATTGGTCGCTGCTGCGAATGGCCGGAACGTCCAATCGTCCGGTGCGACCGGGAATGTGGGGGAGCGTTTTCCTCCCTGACGTGCGCCGGTGGCTCACTCCGTGGCGCGCGTCCCTCGAAGAGGTGAGATGAGACCTCTTCGAGACATCGGCCATTTAGTAGGCCCATCGGGTTCGATGCATGACACATCACGACCGATCCCACCAACATCCTTGGTTTGCAAGGCATTTGGCACTTACTGATCATGCAGAAACGTGCCTGTCAACAAGTGAATATGCGACCGGGTCGACCTCCCGTCCGCGCCCTACTATCGGCTCGCCATGACAGCAGCAGGGAAACACCAGGTGAGCCGGGCGGAGACACCCCGGCGCGGCGGCCGGCAAGGACGAGCGGGAATCCGGGATGTGGCCGCCGCCGCCGGGGTCTCCATCACGACCGTCTCCGACGCGCTCAACGGCAAGGGCAGGCTCCCGGACGCCACCCGCCGCCATGTCCGCGAGGTCGCAGAGCGCCTGGGCTACCGCCCTTCCGCCGCGGCCCGAACCCTCCGTACCGGCAAGTCCGGCCTCATCGGCCTGACCGTGACGACCTACGGGGACGAACCTTTCACCTTCACCGAATTCGCCTACTTCGCCGAGATGGCCAGAGCGGCCACCTCCGCCGCGCTCGCCCGCGGCTACGCCCTCGTCATCCTGCCCGCCACCTCACGCCACGACGTCTGGTCGAACGTCGCTCTCGACGGCACCGTCGTGATCGACCCCTCCGACCAGGACCCGGTCGTCACGGAGCTTGTACGCCAGGGGCTGCCCGTCGTCTCGGACGGCCGGCCGGCCGGAACCCTCCCGGTCACCGCCTGGGTCGACAACGACCACCGGGCCGCCGTGCTCGACCTCCTCGACCATCTCGCCGCCGCCGGCGCCCGCCGCATCGGCCTGCTCACCGGCACCACCACCGACACGTACACCCGTCTCTCCACCACCGCGTACCTCCATTGGTGCGAGCGCGTGGGACAGGCCCCGGTGTACGAGTCCTACCCCGCCCACGACCCGTGCGCGGGTGCGGTCGCCGCCGACCGGCTGCTCGCCCGCCCGGACCGGCCCGACGCCGTCTACGGGCTCTTCGACCCCAATGGAACCGATCTGCTGGCGGCCGCCCGCCGGTACGGTCTGCGCGTCCCCGAGGACCTTCTGCTGGTCTGCTGCAGCGAGTCCACCGTGTACGCGACGACCGAGCCCCCCATCACCACACTCTCGCTCAAGCCGCGCAGAATCGGCACGGCGGTCGTCCAGCTCCTGATCGACGCCATCGAAGGTGTGAAGCACGACGGACCGGTGGAGCAGGTCATACCGACAGAGCTCATCGTCCGGACGTCCTCGCAACGCCGTCCGCCCCGCACCACGGTCAGCGCACCGCGCTCCCCCGCCGGGGATTGATCGGGCGATTTCGGACCAAACGGCCGGTGAACCTGATGTGCGCCCGGATTCACCACCCCTGGTGCGTCACACAGCACGATCCGCATTCCTATGATGGGCGCACGACACCGCGGACCGCCCCGACCAGCAGGGCCCGTCAGGTGTACGGCGGCGCGACGGTGGTGGAGGGGTCGATGACACAGGGGGCCGGTCAGGAACCCGTGGTGCGGACTGCGACGTTGCGCGACTTCCGCGTACCGCCCTATGCGCAGACTCCGGTGCCACCTTCACCGCCGCACCCGGGCAATGCCGTTCCGGGAGACGAGCTGCCGGAGGGGTACACACCCACCGCGCGCGACCTTCCCGTGATCAACCGCGGCGACACGGTCCAAGTGCGGGCCGTCCCCGACCCGCGGCCCGTACCGGAGCCAGGCCTCGGGCCGCTGTACGTCGTCGGCGATGTCCACGGCTATCTGGACGAACTCCACACCGCCCTCGCCGAACAGGGCCTCATCGACGCCGAGGGCAACTGGTCCGCGGGCAATGCCCGGCTCTGGTTCCTCGGCGACTTCACCGACCGGGGCCCCGACGGCATCGGCGTCATCGACCTCGTGATGCGCCTCTCCGCCGAGGCCGCGGCCGCGGGCGGCTACTGCAAGGCCCTGATGGGCAATCACGAACTCCTGCTCATCGGCGCCAAGCGGTTCGGCGACACCCCGGTCAACTCCGGTGCGGGTACAGCCACCTTCCAGGCCGCCTGGCTGCTCAACGGCGGCCAGAAGAACGACATGGAGCGTCTTCAGGACGTCCACCTCCAGTGGATGTCACGGCTCGACGCGATCGTCGAGGAGGACGGGCATCTGCTGATGCACTCCGACACGACGGCGTACCTCGACTACGGCGCCACCATCGAGGACGTCAACGACACCGTGCACGCCATTCTCACGCGTAACGACGCCGATGAGTGCTGGGACCTCTTCCGGAAGCTCACCAAGCGGTTCGCCTTCCGCGACGAGGCAGGACCGCAGGCCGTCCGGGAGCTGATGTCGGCCTACGGCGGTCAGCGCATCGTCCATGGTCACAGCCCCATTCCGTACCTTCTCGGCGAGGTCGGCTCGGAGGACGGCGAGGACGGCTCCGGCCCCGTGGTCGAAGGCCCGCACGTGTACGCGGACGGGCTCGCCATCGCCATGGACGGTGGAGTGACCATGGCCGGAAAGCTACTGGTCGTCCAACTGCCCCTGCATGACTGACGTTCTTCTGGGAAGACGCATCCACGACCTGACCACGCAGACCGCTGGGCCGATTTCCGGAAACCCCCTGTCACCCCGTGCCGTGGGCGCTCTACCATCGGCGTATCAGTAGCAGGCTCTCCTCCGTTTCCGCCCAACTGCCCGGTCCAAGCGGGTACTCAGGCCCTACGGAGCATCGGGGGATGCAGATGAACAGCGCTCCGCACCTACTGACCGAGGACCGCCCCGAGTACGAGCGGATCCTCGACGACGCACTGCGTCACGCCCATGAACGACCGGATCTGGCCGCAGTCGGCGAGCGGCTCAATGCCGTGCAGCTGCGCACCATGGCGCTGGACGCCACGTCGCTGATCACCGCGACGGCCGCCACCGAGTACGAGCACTATGTGAAGGCCCGCGAAGAGCTGCGCGGACCGGCCGAAGGAGCAGGCCAGGATTCGGGCCCCGGGTCCGGCACTGACGGCCCGAACCAGTCGGGTGCCGGCATAGGAGCCGTCGTCACGGTCCTGGCGCCCGTGCTGGCCGGCACGGCCGCGTTCATATTCCTGCTGTCCGGCTATCTGCTGAGGCTGCTCAATCCGCCGCCGTCCTTCGCCTCCACCATGGTCGCCGCGGGCTGGTTCTTCGCGGCGGTCATGGCCGCCGCCATCCTGGCCGCCGCCGGCGGACTGCTCATCACCGCGCTGCGCAACGGGTCGACGTCGCAGCCCGCCGAGGATGCCGAGAACGAGTTGCCGGAGGATGTGGCGCGTGCCAGAGAGGCATGGCGCCACGCACTGCTGGAGCGCGGCATACTGCCGTTCCTGCGGGACGCGCTCGCCGACCCCGACGCCGGCCCCGCGTCGCGCACACCGCATCGTTCGGCGAACCGCATCCCGAAGATCGGCTACAGCCGGCCGGACTTCACCAGCCCGGACGACGGCCCGGCGGCGGGCCCCCGCCCGACATTCACCAGCCCGGACTTCACCAGCCCCGACTTCGGCGGCCCCGAGCACGAACTGGACTGACCGGGTCCGGGCACCGGGCCCGTACCGACGACGGGGCGCCGTCCCGAGAAGCCCTGGCCGCTCGGGACGGTGTCCTGTTGTGCGCGTCCTGCTCAGTCCGCGATCGGCAGATAGACCCGGTTGCCGGCCGCCGCGAACTCCTTGGACTTCTCCGCCATGCCCGCGTCGATCTCCGCCTGGGAACCGCCGTGTTCACGACGGATGTCCTGGGAGATCTTCATCGAGCAGAACTTCGGGCCGCACATCGAGCAGAAGTGCGCCGTCTTCGCCGGCTCGGCCGGCAGCGTCTCGTCGTGGAACTCCCGAGCCGTGACCGGGTCGAGGGCCAGATTGAACTGGTCCTCCCAGCGGAATTCGAAACGGGCGTCGGAGAGCGCGTCGTCCCAGTCCTGCGCCCCCGGGTGCCCCTTGGCGAGGTCCGCCGCATGGGCCGCGATCTTGTACGTGATGACGCCGGTCTTCACATCGTCCCGGTTGGGCAGGCCGAGGTGCTCCTTGGGCGTGACGTAGCAGAGCATCGCCGTGCCCCACCAGGCGATCATCGCCGCACCGATGCCCGAGGTGATGTGGTCGTACGCCGGGGCGACATCGGTGGTCAGCGGACCGAGCGTGTAGAACGGCGCCTCCTCGCAGATCTCCTGCTGCAGGTCGATGTTCTCCTTGATCTTGTGCATCGGGACATGGCCCGGGCCCTCGATCATGGTCTGGACGCCGAACCGCTTGGCGATCGTGTTCAGCTCACCGAGCGTGCGCAGTTCGGCGAACTGGGCCTCGTCGTTGGCGTCGGCGATCGAGCCGGGACGCAGCCCGTCGCCCAGCGAGTACGTCACGTCGTACGTGGCGAGGATCTCGCAGAGCTCCTCGAAGTGCTCGTACAGGAACGACTCCTTGTGGTGCGCTAGGCACCAAGCCGCCATGATCGAGCCGCCGCGGGAGACGATGCCGGTCTTGCGGCGGGCGGTCAGGGGGACGTACGGCAGGCGCACGCCGGCGTGGACCGTCATGTAGTCGACGCCCTGCTCAGCCTGCTCGATGACGGTGTCCTTGTAGATCTCCCAGGTCAGCTCCTCGGCCCGCCCATCGACCTTTTCGAGGGCCTGGTAGAGGGGAACGGTGCCGATCGGCACGGGGGAGTTGCGCAGAACCCACTCACGGGTGGTGTGAATGTTGCGGCCGGTGGAAAGGTCCATGACCGTGTCGGCGCCCCAGCGCGTCGCCCATGTCATCTTCTCCACCTCCTCCTCGATGGAGGACGTCACCGCGGAGTTGCCGATGTTGGCATTGACCTTCACCAGGAACCGCTTGCCGATGATCATCGGCTCGATCTCGGGGTGGTTGACGTTGGCCGGCAGCACGGCCCGGCCTGCGGCGATCTCCTCGCGCACCACCTCGGGTTCGATGTTCTCCCGGATTGCCACGTACTCCATCTCCGGGGTGATCTCGCCCCGGCGGGCGTACGCGAGCTGGGTCACCAGCTGCCCGTCCCGGCTTCGTCGGGGCAGGCGCGGGCGGCCGGGGAAGACCGCGTCGAGGTTGCGCAGCCCTTCCCCAAGCTCTCCGCTTCGCTCGAGCAGGGGAGACCCCATTCGCGGCGAGGTGTGCTTGAGCCCGTCGTCCTCGGGGCGGGCGGGGCGGCCCGGGTACTCCTCGGTGTCGCCGCGCGCGATGATCCAGCTCTCGCGCAACGGTGCGAGCCCGCGACGGACATCGGTCTCGGTGGTGGGATCGGTGTACGGGCCCGACGTGTCGTACAGCGCCACGTCCTTGCCGTTGGTGAGGTGCACCTGACGGACCGGCACCCGGAGGTCCGGGCGTGAGCCCTGGACGTATCCCTTGTGCCAGCCGATGGACTTCCCGGCCTCGTCGCTCTGGTTCGAGGCAGGCGTGCGTGCGTCCGATGTGGTCATGAGACCTACTCCCTACGCCGGCATTACCCGGTAACAGGTTCGGCGGTCGGCGCAGCCTCTCCCGTACGGATGTACGGATATCAGCGCCCTCTCAGCCCGGTGCTCCGAGCTCCCGCGTGTGCAAAGGTTCCTCCACGCTAGCGCCCTGCCCGGCGTAATGAACAGAGGGCCCTTCTCTTCTTGCGATGATCGGCCGGTGACGTCCCCCCATACCGGCCCCGAACGGCAGGGCCATCAGCACGGCCACTCCCACAGCCATGGCCCTGCCGAGCCCGTATCCAAACATCTGCGCAAGGTCATCGCGGCCGTGCTGATCCCGTTCGCCACCGCGGTCGTCGTCGGCCTGGCGGTGCTCTGGCCGGGCGGCGCGCCCCCGCACGAGCGGACCGGTGTCGGCTTCGACCGGCAGACCCAGCAGGGAAAGGTGGTGAATATCGACAAAGTGGACTGCAAGGACGTGAATGCTGCCCAGGCACCCATCAGCGGCGAAACCACCCCGCCGCCGGGTAGCGGTCCCGGGCTGTGCGAGCAGGCCACCGTCGAGGTGACGACCGGTCACGACAAGGGCCGGACCTTCGTCGAGATCGTCCAGCCGGACGCACCCCGTCAGTTGCGCGAAGGGCAGGGCGTGGTCGTGGCGTACGCCCCCGACGCACCCCGTGATCTGCAGTACTCGGTGACGGATGTGAACCGGAAGTTCCCGATGACGCTGCTGGCCGGGATCTTCGCCCTGGTCGTGATCGCGGTGGGCAGGATGCGTGGGGTGATGGCACTGGTCGCACTCGCCGTGTCGTTCGCCGTGCTGACCCTGTTCATTCTCCCGGCCATCCTCCAAGGCTCGAATCCACTGCTCGTCGCGGTGGTCGGGGCCAGTGCGATCATGCTGATCGCGCTCTACATGTGCCACGGCCTGACCGCCCGCACGTCGGTCGCGGTGATCGGCACACTGATCTCACTGCTGCTGATCGGGCTGCTCGGGTCGCTCTTCATCGGCTGGGCAAGCCTGACCGGCAACACCGACGACAGCACCGGCCTCATCCACGGCCTGTACCCGCACATCGACATGAGCGGCCTGCTGCTGGCCGGTGTCATCATCGGCTCGCTCGGGGTGCTCGACGATGTGACGGTCACCCAGACATCGGCGGTCTGGGAGCTGCACCAGGCGAACCCGACGATGGGTGCTCGGGGGCTCTACCGGGCAGGGATCAGGATCGGGCGTGATCACATCGCGTCGGTCGTCAATACGCTGGTGCTCGCCTACGCGGGCGCCGCACTGCCGCTGCTGCTGCTGTTCTCGATCGCCCAGAGCAGCGTGGGGACGGTGGCCAACAGCGAGCTGGTGGCGGAGGAGATCGTACGAACGCTGGTCGGTTCGATCGGACTGGTCGCCGCGGTGCCGGTGACGACGGTGCTCGCGGCGCTGGTGGTCTCCGCGGACCGCACAGGGGTCGGCGCGGAAGCCGGAGCTTCGGCACCCGTACGGACCGGGAAGGGCCGTCGTCGTAGGACAAAGCCTTGAACGCCTCCTCACGGAGAGCGATTCACCCATTCGGCAGGTGTTGTGTTCGACCGGCGGGCCGATCGGCGGCGCCGTCCTCCTCAGCCGGCGTTCTGTTCCTCGGCGAGGATCCGGCCCAAGGCCTCTTCCAGGTTGCCCTCGAAGTCACCCAGCGTGCACTCCTGCCCGAGCGGCACGAGTTTGTCCGTCCGGTCGAGGAAGGCCACAAGTGGTGCCGTACCGGCCCTGAAGAGGGCGCGATCCGTGCCCACCTGAAGTCGGATATGTACATCGGACAGCCCCTCGGGCTCCGTGGGCCCGATATGCACATCACCGTCGCCACTGGGGCTGTTGAGGCCGTCGAGCAGCAGCTCACGGCCGAATGCCCAGGTGACGGGGGCGTCGCCGGGCAGATGGAACGTCATCCGGATCGCATACGGATCGCACACTTCGTACCGGAGCTCCACCGGGATCCGGAAAGAGAGTTCCTCGGAGACGAGGAAGCTCATCATGACCTCAGCTTGAACCGACTCGCGCATCGTCCAACCCCGCAGTAGATGAATCTGGCCAGGAATGATCCCCCATGGCCCTATTGACGCCATCGTGGTGCACGCGATAGCAGATCACAAGGAGTGATTTTTCAGATACTGATAGAGAACACGAACGAGCGCAAGAGGCTGGCAACTTCGCCACGTAGTTGTTCGACTGCGGGGAGCAACCGTTCTTCCTGCTCCAGGGGTACCGAAATCGCCATCGCGGCGGCAGTGAATCCGGCTGTGATCGGGATGGCTGCGCAGACCGTGCCCAAGGCGTACTCCTGTCGCTCGATGACAGGTTCCATTCGCTCCAACGACCGCAATCGTTCAAGAAACGCCGGGCGGTCCCTCACCGAGTAGCGGGTCAACGGCCGCACAGGGTGACGGTCCAGATGGTCCTCGCGGGCCTTCTCGTCGAGCTGGCTCAGCAGACACTGACCGATCGCATGGGCGTGCCCGGTCTCCCGGAAGGATGCCCACTCGTCCACCGCGGGTGTGGCGGGGCCGTCGGCGACCGCGATGAGTTCGATCTCACCCTCGCGGTAGACGGCGCAGTACACCGGTGCGCCGATGGTGTCGCGCCAGCGGCTCAGCGACTCGGTCATTCTGCTGCGACGATTCTGCAGCGAACCCTCGTCGACCAGACGCTCGGCGGCGGTCCCGAAGAGGAACACGCCGTTCTCCCGACGCAGATAGCCCTCATGGGTCAGGGTGCGCAGCAGATGGTAGGCAGTGGGGAGGGGAAGGCCCGCTTCCCTGGCCAACTGTTTCGCGGGCGCCCCGTCTCGATGGGCGCCCACAGCTTCCAGCAGCCTCAGCGCTCGCTGGACCGAACCGATCAGCGTCGGGACAGCAGCGCTCGATGCCGTGGTCAACGGTCACCCCCAGGCATGGTGACGGGCGGTCAGCCCGCCTGTGGGGGCCGCCCCCACAGACCGCCGCATGACTGGGATCCGGAGGCCGAACGCCGTACAAACCACTGGTCAGGGTGGTAACGGACAGTAAATTCCCAGGTGGTGGCAGCGGACTGCCACCATATCGGCCGCATCCGTAAGGGGTCTCGTTTCGTCTTGCACTTAGCTCAGCTGGGCTAATCCCCGGTCGGCTTCCGATCGTCCTACCAGTCGCTGCGCGAGGAAGAGGACGACATGAACTTGCGTACGACGAAAACGAGTCCGCCGACCAGGATCACGAAGACCAGAACCTTGAAGAGCAGACCGATCACGAACCCGACCACGCTGGCGATCAGACCGCCGAACACGACGATCGCGATGACTGGCACCGCGATCCACTTCACCCACCAGGGCATCCCCGCGAATATCTCCCGCACGGCCATCGTCCTTGCCTCGTCTCTGTGAGTTCCTGTTTCGATACCTCGATGCTAGAGGCGCAAAGGGGGCCGGCGTGGGTTCCACAGCCCTTGAAGTCCCCTGATCGACCCCTTAGGGATCCCTGAGACCGGAGCCCGGTCCTCCGTAGGAACGGCTCAGCTTTCCGGCGGGGAGAAGACCACCATGACCCGCAGGTCCTCGGTGATGTGGTGGAACTTGTGGGCAACACCGGCGGGTACATACACCACGCTCCCTCTGCCCACCTGCGTGGTTTCCATGCCGACCGTGATCGAGGCGCGGCCGCTGACGATGAAGTAGACCTCGTCCTCCTGGTGCGGCTGCTGCGGGTCGAGTTCGCCGGCATCCAGTGCGTACAGGCCGACGGACATGTTCCGTTCCTTCACGAACTGCAGATACGCACCGTCGTTGGCAGCCCGTTCCGCTTCCAGTTCGTCCAGTCTGAATGCCTTCATGGCCCGTCCGCCCCTTGCCTCTGCCCTGCCGGTGTCCGTCACCGATCATGTCTGCCACGATCAGACACATGAAGAATTTCGTAGTCAAGACGATCGCCAACGCAGGTGCGCTGGCCGTGGCCATCTGGCTGCTCCAGGACATCACGCTGAACGGCGGCAGCACCGGGCGCAAGGCGCTCACGCTGATCGTGGTCGCCCTGCTCTTCGGCCTGGTGAACTTTGTGGTCAAGCCGATCGTGAAGCTGCTCACCCTGCCGCTCTTCATCCTCACGCTGGGGCTTATCACCCTGGTCGTCAACGCGCTCATGCTCATGCTGACCTCGTGGCTGGCCGGTCAGTTCAATCTGAGCTTCCATGTCCACGGCTTCTGGACCGCCGTGCTCGGCGGTCTGATCATCTCGATCGTGTCGTGGGCGCTGAACGTAGTCCTGCCCGACGAGGACTGACCGACATCTACTGAAACAGTGCAGGTCGGACCGGTGGCACACCGGGGAGGGAAGTAAGGAAACGGTATGAGCACCATGGGTGACGGAACCCGGGCGGTACGGGCCGGGCTGCCCGAACCGGAGCAGTTCGAGCCCACCCTGCCCGGACCGGTCTTCGCCGCGCACTTCCATCTCTCCGGTGAACCGACCGGTCCGTACACCTACGGTCGGGACACCAATCCGACCTGGACGCATCTGGAACGCGCCATCGGCGAGCTGGAGGCGCCGGGGGAACCGGTCGAGACCACGGTCTTCGCCTCCGGGATGGCGGCGATCTCGGCCGTGCTGCTGTCCCAGGCACGCACCGGCGATGTGGTCGTGCTGCCCGATGACGGCTATCAGGCGCTGCCGCTGGTGCGTGAACAGCTGGAGGCGTACGGCGTCGAGGTCCGGACCGCGCCGACCGGCGGCGATGCCCAGCTGGCGGTCCTCGAAGGAGCCAAGCTGCTGTGGATCGAGACCCCGTCCAATCCTGGGCTCGATGTCTGCGACGTACGCCGGCTCGTCGACGCCGCACACGCGGCCGGCACTCTGGTGGCTGTCGACAACACCCTCGCCACACCGCTCGGCCAGCGCCCGCTGGAACTGGGGGCCGACTTCTCTGTGGCCAGTGACACCAAGGGCGTGACCGGGCACGGAGACATCCTGCTCGGCCATGTGACCTGCCGCGATCCTGAGCTGGCAGCGGGTGTACGGCGCTGGCGCAAGGTCGTCGGCGCGATTCCGGGACCGATGGAGGCCTGGCTCGCGCACCGTTCGCTGGCCACGCTGGAACTGCGGATCGACCGGCAGTGCGCCACCGCCCTGACGCTGGCCGAGGCACTGGGCAAGCGCCAGGGGGTGACCGGGCTGCGGTACCCCGGCCTGCCCACCGACCCTTCGTATCCGAACGCCGTGCGTCAGATGAGGCGCTTCGGCTCCGTGGTTTCGTTCGTACTGCCTGACCGCGAGCGGGCCGAGCGCTTCCTGACCGAGCTGAGGCTGGTCGACGACGCGACGAGTTTCGGCGGCGTGCGCTCCACCGCCGAGCGGCGAGCACGCTGGGGCGGTGACGCCGTACCAGAGGGTTTCATCCGTTTCTCGGTCGGCGCCGAGAGCTCGGACGACCTGATGGCCGACGTGGAGCGGGCACTGGACGCGGCGCTGGGCGAGACCTGATCCAGCCGGTGGTACGGACGGCCCGAGCCTCCCCCCTCGTGGCTCGGACCGTCCCGGTTCCGAACGTGAAGAACCGCTTGAACAAGGCTAATTGACTCTCCGTCAGTGTCCAATCACGGTAGCGACAGCGACCTATCGACATATTTATAGTTGTACGGGTCCGAAGCGGCGCGAGGGTGGGAGGGGGCAGGACATGGACCTGGCCCTGCTGCGCACATTCATCACGGTGCACCGGGCCGGTTCCTTCACCAGGGCTGCTGCCCTGCTCGGCCTCTCCCAGCCCGCGGTCACCTCGCAGATCCGCACCTTGGAGCGGCAGCTGGGTCGCCCGCTCTTCCTGCGCAGGGCCCGCGGCGTGACCCCGACGACCATCGGTGACGAACTCGCGCACCGGGCGGCGCCCCATCTGGACGCGCTGATCGAGATCGCCGAGACCGAGCTCGACGAGGAGTCGGGCGTACGGACACTGCATCTGGCCGGGCCACCCGAGTTCACGTCGATGCGTGCCCTGCCGGCGCTCACCCCTCTCATCGCCCAGGGCCTGGCTCTGCGCAGTTCGTTCTTCACCAGCGCCGAGGAGATGCTGGACGGACTGGCCGCCGGACATCATGATCTGGCGATTGCGACGGCCCGTCCGCGCGGTGGGCTGCTCACCGCGACTCCGCTCTGCGACGAAGAACATGTGCTGATCGCCGCGCCGCGCTGGGCCGGGCGCCTGGGACCCGGGACCTTGCGGCACAAGGGGCCCGTGGTGCTGGACCAGCTGCCGGTCGTGGAGGTGCACGAGAGCCTGCCGCTCGTCTCCCGCTACTGGGCCGCCGTCTTCGACAGCCGGCCTGCCGCTGCGGGAGCCGTCATCGCGCCGGATCTCCGGGCGGTCCTGGAGTGCACGGCAGCGGGCGCCGGACTCGCCGTGCTACCGCGCTATCTGTGCGAGGGGGCACTGGAAAGGGGCGAGGTGGTGGCGCTCCTCGACCCTCCCGTGCCTCCGCTGCGCACCTATTTCGTGGCCGTGCGGACCGGCACGCTCGCGCTGCCGCACATAGCGCGGGCGCACGAGTGGCTGCTGCGCGCTGCCGCCGACTGGTGAGCGCGGGGCGGTCCGGCGCGGGTCAAGTGTTTCAGAACCGGTTCCATGGGCCACTCTCTTGCCATGACCGAACGTCCTGTGGTCAAGCGCACCGCACGTGCCATCCTGCTCGACGGCAACGACCTCATCCTCATCAAACGCACCAAGCCCGGGGTGGATCCGTACTGGCTCACGCCGGGTGGCGGGGTCGAACCCGAGGACGCAACCGTCATCGACGCCCTGCACCGTGAGGTGGACGAGGAGCTCGGCGCCAAGATCACCGATGTGGTCCCCTGTTTCGTCGACACCGTGGAGCACATCGAGGGCGGCGGAGTGAAGGGCGTCAAAGTGCAGCACTTCTTCGTCTGCCGGCTGGAGTCGATGGACCTGTCCCGGCGCCATGGCCCCGAGATCGAGGATCCTTGCGGGGAGTACGACGTCGTACGGGTGCCGTTCAGCCGGATGGGGATCGCTGCCGTTCATCTCGTACCGCTGTCGCTGCGGCACTACCTGGACGGCAATATCGAGGGCGTACGGGCGATGCACGCGCCCGACCTGGGCTGACCGGCTGCCGCTCCCGGGTTCAGTCGGGGCCGGTGGTCGCGAGTTCCTCGACGGAGTCGTGCCGGATGCGCTCGGCCGGCATGCCGATGCCCCTGAGCACATCCACGCTGCTGCGGATCATGCCGGGCGGGCCCGAGAGATAGGCGTCGTACTCGTGCCACGGGCCGCACTGGCGCACGGCCTCGGGCAACAGCCCCTTCAGACCCCCCTCCGTTCCCGGGCCGGTGGAGACCACCGGCCGCACCTCAAGCCAGGGATAGGTCTTCTGGAGCCGCATCATCGTGTCGATGTCGTACAGGTCGTGATCGCTACGTGCCCCGTAGAAGACCTCCACGGGACGCCGGTCGCCATGCTCCGCAACGTCCTCGACGAGCGCCTTGATGGGCGCAATGCCCGTGCCGCCGCCCAAGCAGAGCAGACCGGTGTGGGTGGAGTGGTCGACCGTCATCGAGCCCGTGGGTGGGCCAAGGCGCAGGATGTCGCCGGGCCGGGCCCGGTGCACCAGGGCGTTGGAGACCCAGCCGGCCGGAACTGCCTTGATGTGGAAGGTGAGCAGACCGTCCGGGCGGGGCGCCGAGGCGAAGGAATAATGCCGCCAATTCCGGGGCCACCACGGGGTCTCCATCGCCACGTACTGGCCTGCGAGGAAGGAGTAGGCCTGGTCGGGACGGACCGTGAGGATCGCTATGTCACGGGTCCTTAGGTCGTGGGAGACGACCTCGGCATGCCACCGGGCGGGAGCCCGCTGCTCGTCCTCGGCAGCCGCGTCGATCATGATCTGCGAAATCGCGGTGTAGGCACGGACCCACGCCGCTTCGGTCTCTGCGTCCCAGGTGGTGGGCGCGTAGCGGCTCAACGCGCCGAGGAGTGCCTCGCCCACAGCGGGATAGTGCGCAGGCAGTGTGCCGTACTTGCGGTGCCCCCGGCCCAGTTCTCCGAGATACTCGGCCAGCGCATCGGGGTCGTCCAGCCGGTCCGCCGCGGTGAGGACCGCGCGGAGAAGACGGTCGCGCTGGACATCCATCGCGACCGGAAAAAGGTCGCGCAGATCGGGGTTCCGGATGAAGAGCAGGGCGTAGAAGTACGAGGTTGCCTGATCCGCGACGGGCGAGATCTCGGTCAGGGTGCGGTGGACCAGGGTCGCGTCGGGAGATCTGTCCGTTCCGTCTTCGGTCCACCTGGTGGCCGGAGCATCCATACTGTGCCTCGCCTCGAAGGTCTTCTGGTCGCCTTACACACCCACTCGCGGCCCGCGGGCCCTTGTCTGCGGGCGTAGTCGGGTCCTGCCCGCGGTCCCTCACCCCAGCATGCCTTGCCACGAACGCAGACCGGACAAATAGCGGGAAGTCCGGGTATCCGAACCGGTTTTCCCGTTACGCTCCTTTGCCTCATGGCCGAGCCGTGAATCCACAACAGTCGCTCACATCCACATCAGCGCGGGAGTTTGCACCAACCGATTCAGCCGAGAGGAGTGCGCACCAACTCGCCTCACCGGCAAGGCTGCAGAACGGTGGGCGCTGTACGCCGAGGCGAGTACGCGCGGTTACTCCCGCTGTCAGACGCCCGATTACCCCATTCCCGGCACCGTGTTTCACGTGAAACCACTCAAACGCTCCGCTCGCCGCAGCCTTCTCGTCGCGCATGTCGCGGTATCCGTGAGCTGGCTGGGACTGACCGTCGGACTACTGACGCTCGGAATCACGGCCTTCCTCACCGGCGACCCCACCACCGCGCAGGCCGCCACCCGCGCCATGAAGATTTTCGGAGACTGGCTGATCATCCCGGTCGCCCTGCTCTCCCTGCTCAGCGGCCTCGTCCTGGCTCTCCGTACGCCTTGGGGACTGGCCAGGCACCGGTGGGTCTGGACAAAATTCTGGCTGACCCTGATCACTGCGGCACTGTCGATCTTCTCGTTGCGCCCCGGCATCAACGAGGCGGCGACGCGTGGCGCTGTCGATATCGACCTGGTGGTCGCTCCGTCGGTGGCGACGGCAACGTACCTGTTCATCACCGCGGTATCAGTGCTGAAGCCCTGGGGATTGACCCAGCGCGGCCGACGGCTGCGCATCCTGGCCGGAGCCGGTAAAGGAGTGGACGAACAATCACCGCGTCGGAGAGTCTGACCTTCATGCTCACCCCGCTGCCCCGCCCGCTCGCCGAATTGCCTGTCCGGCGTCTCACCCTGGGTGACCTGGTCGCCTGCGCCGATCTCTGCGAGGACCGCGCATGGCCACGCGATGAGCACAGGTGGGGTCTGCTCCTCGCCGCAAGTACCGGCTATGGCATGGACGACCCCGGAGGCAAAGGCCTGATGGCCGCTTGTGTAGTGACCTCCTACGGCCCACGGCTGGCTGCCATCGGCATGCTGCTCGTCGCCGAGCGATATGCGCGACAGGGAGTCGCCCGCCATCTGATGCGCCATGTGATCGACGAGGCCGCAGGCACCCCGCTCAGCCTGTACGCGACACCCGCGGGACAACCGCTCTACGAACAGCTCGGCTTCACGGCAGTGGGCCGCGTCGAGCGGGTCATTGGGTTCTTCCGGCCGACCGGCGACAGAGCGTCCGCTGTCACCGTCCGTCCGGCCACGGCGGAGGACCTGCAAGCCATGGTCCGGCTGGACACGGACGTCTTCGGCTCCGACCGGACGCATGTGCTCGCCCGGCTGCCCGCGTATGCCGACCACATCCGGGTCGCGGAGAACGACGGAAAGCTCGTCGGTTACGCAGCAACCTGGCCGAGCGCTCATACGCATGTGGTCGGCCCGCTCATCGCACCCGACACCGACACCGCTCAGGCACTCGTCGCATCGCTCGCAGAGGCGACGGATCTACGGTTGCGCGCGGACATCGACGCGCGCCATGCGGAGCTGCTCGACTGGTTCGAGGAGTGCGGTCTGCAAAGAGATTCCGGAACCACGGTGATGACTTATGGAACCTCGGACCTGCCGGGCGATTGGACCCGTCGCTACGCTCCGCTGACCGTAGCGACGGGCTGACCCACGCGGCTTTGAACTGACACCGAGCGTGGTCGGTGCGAGCGTCAGGCGAGAGCCTTCACCGCAGCCGTCGCGAAGCCGTGGTCCTGGTCGGGAGCGCCTCCGCCGACGCCGATGGAGCCGATGAGCCGACCGTCGCGGTGGACCGGGACACCACCGGCAATGAAGAGCAGCGGACGGTCGAGGGCGGTCGGCAGGGTGTGGAAGAGCCCGCCCGGCTGGACCGCGTCCACGAGGTCGGCGGTGGGGGCGTTGAGCTGAAGGGCCGTGTATGCCTTGCGGGTGCTGGACTCACCCGCGATGAGAACGGCCCGGTCATCCCGCCGGAAGGCCAGCAGATGGCCGCCAGCGTCGAGGATCGTGACAGCAACGGCGACACCGGCGGCTTCGGCGGCGCCGCGGGCCGCTTCGATGAGCGCCTCGGCGTCCGGGGTGGTCAGCGGGGCGACGGCGACAGTGGTGGTGCTCATGGGGGTGTCTCCTTGGTGCGATGTGGTGCTGTGTGTGAGGGGAGTGGTGTGAGGGGGGTCAGCGCTGGGGCGCGGGGGTCGCGAGCGGTTCAGGACTGTGCTGGGCGACGAGTCGGCCCCGGGAGACCTTGCTGCGGCGTTCCAGAGCGCTGGAGACGACCGCAAGGACCAGGGCGGAGGCGGCCAGAGCGGCGCCGACCCAGTTGGGTGCGGTGTAGCCGAGGCCGGCTGCGATGACGAGGCCACCGAGCCATGCCGACAGCGCGTTGCCGAGGTTGAAGGCACCGATGTTGACGGCGGAGGCGAGGGTCGGAGCACCGGCTGCCTGGTCGAGCACCCGCTTCTGCAGCGGCGGCACTGTGGCGAAGCCCAGGCCCCCGATCAGCACGATGGTGACGGCCGCTGCGATCTTGTTGTGGGCGGTCAGGGTGAACAGGGCCAGAACCACGGCGAGGGCACCGAGCGACACGTACAGCATCGGCATCAGATGGCGGTCGGCGAACTTGCCGCCCAGCAGATTGCCGCCCACCATGCCCAGACCGAAGAGGACCAGCAGCCAGGTGACGGAAGACGCGGAGTATCCGGCGATCTCGGTCATCATCGGGGTGATGTAGGTGATCGCGGCGAAGACTCCGCCGAAGCCCAGCACGGTCATCGCCATGGCGAGCAGGACCTGCACATTGCGGAACGCTGCCAGCTCGTGGCGGAGCCGTACGCCCTCGGGACGGGGCTGTTCGGGGACGAGCCTGGCCACACCGAGGAGGCCGATGACACCGAGCGCGGCGACGACGAAGAATGTGGTCCGCCAGCCGACGCTCTGTCCGATGTAGGTGCCCAGCGGTACGCCGACGACGTTGGCGACGGTGAGACCCGTGAACATCATGGCGATCGCGCCGGCCTTCTTCTGCGGGGCGACCAGATCGGCCGCCACGACCGATCCGATGCCGAAGAAGGCGCCGTGGGCGAGGGAGGCGATCACGCGGCCGGCGACCATCACGCCGAAGACCGGGGCGACGGCGGAGACCACGTTGCCCACGACGAACAGCCCCATCAGCAGCATGAGCATGCGCTTACGGGTGACGCGGGTGCCGAGGACCGTCATCAGCGGTGCCCCGAGGACGACACCGAGGGCGTATCCCGTGACGAGGAATCCTGCGGTCGGGATCGAGACCTGGAAGTCCGCAGCAACCTCGGGGAGCAATCCCATGATCACGAACTCGGTGGTTCCGATACCGAAAGCCCCAATGGCGAGGGCGAGGAGCGCGAGCGGCATGGGTTTCACCTTCCCTGACGATTACATCTGCGCCTTACGAGCGTCCACAATAATTGCAAACGCTCACTAATTGCAAACGCGGGCTATTGTGGACGTCGCCTATCCTGGACGCAAGCAGCTCCGAGACGGAGAAGAGACCCATGACAGCTACAGACCCCGCACTGACCGCCCTCTCCCAGGGCTGGTGCGCCCTCTCTTTGCTTCACGGGAAGATTGAGGCCCGTATCGAGCGGGCGCTGCAGGCCGGGCACGGCCTCAGCGTGCGGGAGTACTCCCTGCTCGACGTCCTGAGCAGGCAGCACAACGACCCCGGCGGCCATCTCCAGATGAAACAGGTCGCGGACGCCGTCGTGCTCAGCCAGAGCGCCACCACCCGCCTGGTCACCCGCCTCGAGGACCGCGGACTGCTGACCCGGTATCTCTGCGACACCGATCGCCGCGGCATCTACACCGATGTCACCGAGGCCGGCCTCACCCTGCTCGCCGAGGCCCGGCCGACCAATGACACCGCACTGCGCGCCGCACTCGACGAAGCCGCCAAGAATCCCGAGCTGGCCCCACTCGTCAAGGCGGTCGAAGAGCTTAAGGCCCCCGCACAGGTCGCGTGAGCCGCCGCGCAGCCGCTGAGAGTCCCCCGAGCAGGCCGGGTAATTCCCCGCGCCATCCACGTGATCTGCGTACTCTGCCGCTCATGAGCGATCTGGAAATACGCCCCGCGGCCCTCGCCGACATCCCCGCGATCGTGGCCATGCTCGCCGACGATCCGCTGGGTGCAGAACGTGAGTCGCCGGACGACCTCACCCCTTACCGCGCCGCATTCCGGCGGCTGGCCGACGACCCGGACCAGCACGTGGTCGTCGCCGTGCGCGAGGGCCGCGTCGTCGGAACCCTGCAGCTGACGGTGATCCCTGGACTCTCCCGGCGCGGCTCGACCCGCTCGGTCATCGAAGGCGTCCGTATCCACGCCGCCGAGCGCGGCAGCGGCCTCGGCACCCAGCTGATCGAATGGGCCGTCGACGAATCCCGGCGCCAGGGCTGCCAGTTGGTCCAGTTGACGTCCGATGCGACCCGGACCGACGCTCATCGTTTCTACGAGCAACTGGGATTCACCGCCAGCCACGTGGGCTTCAAGCTCGCGCTCTGACCCCAGTCCGGAGTCCGGGGGCTTGTCTGTGCACCGCATCACTGACGAACGGCGCAGGATCAGGCTCGGGCGGCAACATCTCCTGGCCCTGTCCGTACGGACCGCGTCCCCGGTGTCCGTGGCCGATGCGGTCGTCGCTCTGCACGCCACCGGCACCGCCACCGTCTTCCTTTCCGGGGACGCCCGGATGTCCGAGGCACAGCGAGCCAATGGCGAGCCGGTCTGGCGGCTGCTGTCCGACATCGACCGGGATGCCACCGCCGTGGTCGAGGCGGAAGCATCCCGGCTGTCGCCATGGGTGGGCCAAGCACGGATCACTCCACGCTTTCGTACCCCCATTGGAACGGGAGTTGACGGCCCGAGCCGACCACCCCGCCCGTTTCACGTGAAACGTGGTACTCAGGCCCCGAGGCCCCGCCACCCGCCCTCGTCCACACCGCCGGGGACGGCCGCTGTGGCGTCGTACGGCTCCCGTGTGAAGACGAACGAACCCAGGTCGAGATGGTTCACGCTGCCGTCGCCGTTCCGGACGATACGCAGCGTCTCCCCCGCGTAATAGCCGTTGCGACCGACCCAGGTGCCGTCGGGCTGTGCGGTGAATCGGGCACCGCGGCCATTGCCACGCAGGGGCTCAAGGTCCAGCCCACCGTCCGAAGTCAGTCGCAGGATGTTCGTGTTTGTGCCCCAGTACCAGGGACCGGTCAGAGCGAGCAGCTCCGCGTCCGCTTCGGGCAGCGGGCGCCAGGGCTCCGGAATGCGGGGCTCGGCCTCGGCGACGATCTTTACGAGGTCGGCGGCAACACCGCCGACCATCAGCCCCGACGTGGTGTTGGTGAGAACGACGGCCGCTACATCGTCCTCGACGCTGACCCACAGGGCGGCCAGGAAGCCGGGCAGCGAGCCTGTGTGCCCGAAGAGCGTGCGACCGTTCCGCCGCCCGAGCTGAAGCCCCAGACCGTAATTGGACTCCCATTCACCGGACTCGGTCGGCGCGGACGGTTCGCGCATCTGCTCCACGGATGCGGCACAGAGCACCCGGTCGTCCCCTCCGGCGAGAAAGGCCGCGAAGCGGAGGAGGTCGCCGGTGGTGGACCAGAGCTGGCCGGCCGGGGCCATCAGCCCGAGATCCTCGGTCGGCTCGGGCAGCATGACATCCGCCCAGGGATACACGGCCCAGCCGCCTGCGTGCGGCGCCTGCGGCTGGGGGCTCGTGCGGTGCATGCCCAGCGGTTCCAGGACCTCGCGTCGAAGCACCTCGGCCCAGCTCGCCCCGCGCACCTTCTCGACCAGCGCGCCCAGCAGTGTGTAGCCCGGGTTCGAGTAGTGGTGACGGCGGCCTGGAGTGTGCATCCTCGTCTGCTCGCCGAGTACATCGGCAAGCTCGGGCCTCAGTGTGCCCGGAGTCCTCTCCCACCAGGGCGCAGGTGACTCGGCACCCAGTCCCGCGCTGTGGCCCAGGAGTTGGTGGACAGTGACTCCACCGACGCCCGTGCCGGGCAGATGCTTCTCCAGCGGGTCGTCCAGATCCAGAAGTCCCTCGTCGCGCAGCCGCAGAACCAGCACGGCCGTGAAGGTCTTGGTGATTGAGCCGATCCTGAACTGGGTTTCTGCGTCGGGGGCATGGCCGTCCACACAGCTGCGGGAGCCGCTCCAGACGGTCTGCCCCTGCCTCTGTACTGCGGCGACGAGCGAGGGCGCCCGGCCTTCTGACTGTGCGGTGGCGATGCGGTGCAGCAGAGCACGCTGCGTACCAGGGAGCAACTGTTCAGATGGGGAGGTCATGCTCAACAACTACCCGCAGAACCCAAGCCGTGGCGAGCCCATTTCGCAGCATCTGGACCACGCACCGCCATCGCCACCGGACGCCCGGTCAGCGCGTACGGCTGTAGGTCCTGACCAGGGCGCCGTTGCCGAAGGCACGAACCGAGTCCAGCGCGAACACGGTGGGCGCGGAATCCGATCCGAACATCGGCATGCCCGATCCGTAGACCAGCGGATACGTCTTGATCACCAGCTCGTCGATCTCGTCGATCAGCTCTCCGGCGAGCTGGGAGCCACCACAGAGCCAGATCCCGAGCTCGCTGTTCTCCGCCTTGAGTTCCCGGACCCTTGCGACCACGTCGTCGGAGATGAGCTCGACATTCGGGTCGGGTGACTCCTTGAGAGTCCGCGAAGCGACGATCTCGCGCAGCTGGGCGTACGGGCTGGTGATGTTGACGTCCAGCGCCAGTTGATAGCTGGCCCGCCCCTGGATCACGGTGTCGAACCGCTGGTTCTCGACGCCGTGAAAGCCGAGCAGCTTGCGGCCCTCGGTCGAAATCGTCTCCGGGTACTGCGTTTTCAGGAACTCAAGGAACTCCTCGTTCACGAACTGATACATGGACGACGCGTCACCGCTCGGGTCTCCGATGAAACCGTCGATGGAGCAGGCGACGAAGTAGGTCAGCTTGCGCACACGATCCCCGTTCCGTTGCGGCGTATCCGAGCCACAACCACTTCAGCTAGAGTGCTTCATGTGTAGTGGTTATGCAATCCCTTTCCGCGAAAGAGCCGAAGAAGAAGATCAAGGAAGGCATACGCATGGTCAGGAACCCCGAGCGCAGAACAGCGCTCGTCGATGCCGCCATCGAAGTACTGGCGGACGAGGGCGCGCGAGGGCTCACGTTCCGCGCGGTCGATGCACGCGCCGACGTCCCGGTGGGCACGTCGTCCAATTACTTCGCCAACCGTGACGACCTGTTCATGCAGGCGGCCGCCCGTATCACCGTCCGGATGACACCGGACCCGGCCAAGGTCGAGGAGGCCATGCGCCCGACACCCTCGCGTGAGCTGGTCGCCGACCTGATGCGATGGCTGGTGCAGCGCATGGAGGACGACCGCACCGGCTACCTCGCCATGCTGGAACTCCGCCTGGAGGCCACTCGCCGACCGGCGCTCCGCAACCGGCTGACGCGGCCCGTCCGTGCCAACTTCGACGAGGCCGCCCGGTTCCACCAGGAGGCGGGCCTGCCGGGCGACGCGGACGCCTTCCTGGTGCTCTACCTGGCCATGACGGGCCTGCTGCTGGAGCACTTCACGCTGCCCGACGTCCTCATCGACCCCGAGAGCGATCTCCGGGCCGAAGCCACCCTGAACCGGCTGGTGGGGACGGTGGTCACGCGCGTCATTCCGCCGTCCTGAACCCGTCCCGCACCGGTCGTCCGAGACCGGGAAAGTCCGCAGTACGGCTGACCTGCGGTTCTTCAGCCTGTCTCACGTCATGCCATGGTGGGTTCGTCTCATGGAGCGTGCCATTTTCTCGGGGACCTCGATGGCGGTCAGGACCCCCAGCCGGAATGGGAACGTGCTCGGTCGGCAGTCTCACGGTGATGTCGTAAACGACATCCTTATGGCATCGGCCGTGAGAGCACGACACGGTGCGTGAGACCCCGCAGGACCGTGTAGGTTCTCAGCTTCGATGTCAGATGCCGATGCTGTGACCTGGAGATGTGCTCGCTGTCTCAGGTCGTGTCGTTCAGCTGCAGTCTCAGAGGGTGTTCGGTACCGTTTCATGCTGCCGCGGGCGGTTTCGGGCGGAGGTATTGCCCGATTTGACTCGGGCTCGCGGTCAGCCTGCTGACCATGGAGTTGACCATGGCCCAATGGATCATCGAACGGGACCGCTCCGGCAGCGCCTCGTAATCGCGGTG
>NZ_JBIURV010000013.1:0-234490 GCF_044741025.1 Streptomyces sp. NPDC088246 | reverse complement strand
GCTCAGCCGAAGGCCGCCTGCACGTACGGCAGTTACCAGTCCGAGTGATCAAGTACGACGAGTCGTTCGACCTCCGAGGTTAAAGATCAAGCTAGGGCGTGTATCGGAAGTGGATCTCGAGGTGAGATGATCTGGTTCTGTGGCGCGTGGAGATCTGACGGATACGCAGTGGGCCCGCTTGGAGCCGGTGTTGCCCAGGGGCAGGAAGCCGGGTCGTCCGCGGATATGGACCAGGCGACAGCTGATCGACGGCATACGGTTTCGTACCCGCACGGGCGTCCCGTGGCGGGATGTGCCGGAGCGGTACGGGCCCTGGGCCCGGGTGTACGACCTGTTCCGCCGCTGGCAACGGGACGGCACCTGGCAGCGGATCTTCGCCGAGTTGCAGGCCCAGGCCCAGGCCGACGCCAAGAAGCTCATCACCTGGGACCTCAACATCGACTCCACCGTGTGCCGGGCCCACCAGCACGCCGCCGGGGCGAGGAAAAAGGGGACCTTCAGAAGGAGCCTCCCGGCGGTATCACCGTCGAGCCCGACGACCACGGCCTCGGTCGCTCGCGCGGCGGCCTGACGACCAAGCTGCACTTGGCCGCCGAGCAGGGGCAAAGGCCCATGTCCATCGTGATCACCGCCGGACAGCGCGGCGACTCCCCTCAGTTCGAGCCCGTTTTGAAGAAGGTCCACGTCGCCCGCCTGGGTTCGGGGCGTCCGCGGACCCGGCCCGACCGGGTCCGCGCCGACAAAGCGTACGCGTCCCGAAAGAACCGCGCCTACCTGCGCCGACGCGGCATCCGCTGCACCATCCCGGACAAGGCCGACCAGACCCGCAACCGCAAGAAGCTCGGCTCGCGTGGTGGCCAGCCGCCCAAGTTCGACGCCGAGGACTACAAGGCTCGGCACGCGGTCGAGTGCGGCATTAATCGCCTCAAAAGGCACCGCGCTGTGGCCACGAGATACGACAAGCTCGCGGTCCGCTACGAGGCCACTGTCCTCGTAGCGGCCATCAACGAGTGGCTGTGACCAGCACCGTCAGGAAAGCCGGGCGGAGGGCCAGTGGAGTTTAGGTGGTTCAGGGGTTGATGGTGTGTTCGGTGAACTGGCCACAGGAGCGGAACCCCAGGCGGCGGTAGACGGGCTCGCCGTCGGCTGACGCCTGCAAGACCGCGATGCGGTGATCTCGGTCGCGGGCCGTGCGGAGTGCCGCGAGCGTGATAGCACCGCCGTAGCCACGTCGGCGGTGGGCGGCCAGGGTGGAGATGTTGTAGATACCGGCGACCCCCGCGTGATGAAACACTTCAGCCGAACAGACCGGACGGCTCTCCATGTAGCCGACCAGGTACCGGGCCGGGCAGTGCGCGGCCAGTGCCTGCGGGGCGGCCTGGGCGAAGAAGCGGCGGACGGTGTCAGCAGGCGGGTCCCAGTTCGCCGCGAGAACCGTGGCGTAGTCGGCAAGCTGTTCGGGCGTGGCCACCGTCTGGATGTCCAGTCCTTGGACGGCGGGCAGTGGCAGGGTGTCGTCCAGCTCGGCCCACATGGCCGTCTCGCGTTCGGACGCCGACAGACCGGCCGCCGCCAGGCGGGCGGTGAGGTCCAGTGGTGTCGAGGCAGGCCCCACCCACCAGGAGAAACGGCGGCCAGTGCGGGCCAGCGTCCGAGCGGTCTCGGTGATACGTGCCGGGGCGGTGGCAGCGGTGAAGCGGGCCGCGGCAACGATGTTGAAAGTGTCGTCGTCCAGGCCGCTGTCGGCGACCAGGAGGTCACCAGCCTCTGTGACGGCCGCACCAGTCATGCTCCGATGCAGGTGACAGGCATGTTCCGCCAGGTTCCGTTCCATCCTGTCCATCAAGTCGGCTTCATTGAGGAAATGATCATTCATAGCGATTGATCCCAGCATGACTGGGCGAAGATCGCATGCGATTTCGGGTCGTCCGCCGACGCTGTCGCGCTGGCGACCAGCACATTCGATACACGGCCTAGATTCCACTGTGTTCCGGCTGACCGCCAGCGCACTTGGCCCGGCCCTGCACGGCGCGACACCCCGCCACGCAAAGGGATAGAGCAACGGCCTCCGGAGCCGTGTGCGCAGGTTCGAATCCTGCCGGGGGCACCTCAAGCAGGGTGTCGAATAGGCCCTCTGATCAGTCCCTGACCTGCAACGACGGGACTTGTCTAGGGTCCAGGTCGTCGCATGAAAGAAGCACTCTCCAGGTGAAGGTGCGACATGAGGTCGCGTGTGGCGAGTGGGTGCTCTTGGAGAGGGGGTCGACGATGGTGCCGACGACAGGGTAGTCCCGGGTCCGTGTCCGATGACCCGTCCCCACCTGGACGTGCGTCGCTGGCAACGGCGGGGTGCGGAGCTCCGGGGGGAAGCCCAAGAGCCTTCGTTCCATCCGAGGGCGACAGGCAAGGGGAAGGCCGGACGGGCGAACGCAAGTGAACCCTCGATGACGTCCCGTGAGAAGAGAGCCCCGCCGATGGGATGCGGCAGCGGGGTGCAGGGCGAGCCGCTGCGAAGCGGCAGTCGCCAGGAGGTCGCGTTCACGCCGCCAGGGAGGGCACCGCCGCCCCGGGATATAGAGGGCGCCCACCCCGGTCCGACTGGCGACGCCGCCATCAGGCCCGATCCCAGGCCAGCCACTACCGGCGACAAGCCGCGCAAGCGTGAAGATCACGATCTACAGCCGGAGTACTAACCTCGCGCTTTCGTACGCCCAGCAGGACTTGGAGGTTGGCCATGTAGTTGGTTGATCGCTGGTTCGTCAGCTCGTCGTCACCTGCGGGTGTGAGTCCGGCCCGGGTAGCTGCCAGGAGGCCCGGTAGCAGGCTGGCGGCGTCGGGAGGAAACGCCCGGCGTCGAAGTCCAGCGTCGATAGCCCTGTGAAGGGCGAGCGAAGAAGCGGTCCGTAGCATCACGCGAAGCCTGCGGCGTCGTTAGAGGCCCGCCCGTGAGGGTGGGGACAGGGAGAGCCGAGCCCCCGAAATCAGGGCGAAGGCCACGGAAGCGGTGAAGATCCTGGATGGGTGCCGGGAGGGACTCCCCGGCGTATGGGGCACGGAACGTTTCGACGGTGACGGCGGGAACTGGGGAGGCCCTCCCCGGCCCGGCAGCATGCGGCAGGAGTGCTGCCGGAAGCATCGCGACCTATATCCGGGTGCAGCCCGGGAAAGGGGAAGTGGGCCGGGTGGGCGTCGGAGGCGGCCGTAGTACTGCTTGAGCCGGACGGACAACACAACCGCCGGTGAGGGAAGGGCCGCTGCTTCGTCGATGCGTTTTGCTGAAGTGGAGGGGCCCGGTGAGTGCCCGCGTGGCCAGTCCCGCCGGTCCTGTGCGTGGCTCGCTTCCGCGGAGGCTCGAAGCACCCGCCGGGCGGCCCACCCGGGTGAGGGTCCATCGGAGAACGAGCGCCATGCCAAGGAGAGCTGCACTCACCCCCCAGCCGGGCGCCACCCGCCCCTGCACTACCAGCAGGAGGCTGTTCCACTCGCCACGGCAGCGAGGGCCAGACTCCCGACGCCTGCTGCCGTGGAGACGGCGGGCGACAACATCACGCTGTGCTGTGTACGTGCTTGCCTGGCCGGCACCGAACCCGTCGTCGGGGCCCAGCACCCCTCGGTGCAGCGGCTGCAGTTCTTCCTGTCCGAGTCGACCTGGGACCACGAGCGGGTCAACACCCGCAGGGTGGAACTGCTGCTGGCCGATCCCGCGACCGCGCCGCACGCGGGCGGGGTGCTGGTGATCGACGACTCCGGGGACCGTAAGGACGGGAAGGCGACCGCGCACATCGGACGGCAGTGGCTGGGCCGGCTGGGCAAGACCGACAACGGCATCGTCACCGTGACCACCTGCTGGGCCGATGAGAACCTCTACTACCCGCTGCACGCCGTGCCCTACAGCCCGGCCCATCACTTCCCCAAGGGCAAGAGCGACCCCGGCTTCCGCACCAAGCTGCAGATCGCCGCAGAACTGGCCCGCGCCGCGAAGGCTGCCGGGGTGGCCTTCCGGGCCGTGGTCGCCGACTGCGCCTACGGCGACCAGGACGGCATCCGCAGACAACTCGCCGCGGCTGGACTGCCGTTCGTCATGGCTCTCGAACCGAGCCACGGCACCTGGGCCCACGGCAAGGACGCCTACACTCCCGTCGATGCCGCCCACGCCTTGACCTGGACGGACCCCGAGCACCCGGGTGACTGGACCGCCGTCGAGCGAACCTTCCGTGACGGGCACACCGAGACCTGGTGGGCCGCCGACGCCCGCCTCGGCTGATGGGGACCCGACGGGAACGTCCGCCTGGTCGTGGCCACCACCGACCCGGCCGCGCTGCCCCCGCAAGCCACCTGGCACCTGGCCACCGACCTGCCCCGCCCCGGCGGTCCCCGCGAGGCCGACAACCCCGAACCGGCCGCCGGCCTGCACGAAGTCGTCCGGATCTACGGCATCCGACACTGGATCGAGCAAAGCTACAAACAGGTCAAGGACGAACTCGGGTAGGCCGACTTCCAAGTCCGTTCCGATACCGCCATCCGCCGCCACCAGACCCTGGTCACCTGCGCGTTCTCGTTCTGCTGGGACACCTGGTTCACTCAGCCTCCGGACCCGGATCCCGTCGCCGTCCCAGCGGCCCGGCCGGCTGCCACACCAACCGGACTGGCTGAGAGGGGGCCCCAGCAGACCCCACCAGCCCCAACCGGCAAGCTGGCCGCAGGCGATTCGCGCCGTCCGGGCCTGGCTCGACCCCTGGACCACCCTCCAACGCTGCTGGCGAGCCTGGAGCAACGCACCCCCGCCATCCGAACTTCAAGCCCTGATCAACGCCGTAGGCGCAGGCCACCCACTCGATCTCTGCTCCCCGGTCTAACAAACCACCGCTAGCGGACCTGATCGGTGGGTGCCAGACCGGACTCCCAGGCCCAGGCGGCGATGCCGACCCGGTTACGGACGTCCAACTTGCGCTGGAGGCTGGCCACATGGGACTTGACGGTGGCGAGCGAGATGAACAGCTCCTCGCCGATGTCGGTGTTGGACAGCCCCCCGGCCACCAGCGCCGCGACCTCCTCCTCGCGCGGCGTCAGCGGCTCGGGGGACGGCTTCCCCTCCCCGAGCACCGGTGGGACGAGCCGGTGCAGCATGCGCGCGGTGATCTGCGGGCTGATGAGGGCGTCGCCGGACATCGCCGCACGTACCGCTTCGACCAGCAGCGTCGGTCCGGAGCGTTTCAGCAGGAAACCCGAGGCTCCGGCGCGGAGCGCGGTGTGTACGTACGCGTCGAGGTCGAAGGTGGTGACCACGACGACCCGTAGCGGCGGGTCCGCGCCGGGTCCGGCGAGCCGCCGAGTCAGTTCCAGGCCGTCGAGACCCGGCATCCGGATGTCCGCGAGGAGCACGTCGGGGCGGAGCCTCAGGGCGGCGCCCAGCGCGGTGACACCGTCTGCCGCCTCGCCGATCACGGTCATGTCGGGTTGGGCGTCCAGGACGAGGCGGAAACCGGCGCGGATGGTCTCCTGATCGTCCGCCAGCAGAATCCGGATGGTGCCGTTGCCGCTCATACGACGGTCCCCTCGGGTGCCGTGTGCCGGGCGGCGGCCGTACGTTCGTGCCGGCCGCTGGTCGGTGCCGCGCTGTCGGGCAGCGGGAGCGTGGCCGCGACCTGCCAGCCCGCGGTCCCGTGCGGCCCCGCAGTCAGCGTGCCGCCGAGAGCCTCGGCGCGGTCGGTGAGGCCCGCCAGTCCGAGACCGCCCCGTGAGCGCTCCGGGAGCGGAGAGGTCCGCTCGGCGGCCCGGGCCCGGGCCCCGGCCTCAGCGGCATCGGTGACAGTGAGATGAAGGGCCGTACCGCCGCCGTACGGAACCCGCCGGGCGGCGATGCGGACGGTGACGGCAGCGGGAGCGTGGCGGCGCACGTTGGTGAGGGATTCCATCACGATGCGGTATCCGGTCGCGCTGACCTGTGCGGGTAACCCTTCCAGCACACCGGCGGGCACATCGAGCCGGGCCGGAACGGTGCCGGTGCGGGTGAACCGGGCTGCCAGGACGGGCAGTTCGCCGAGGTCGCGCTGACGGTCGCGGGTGCGCGCGGCGCACTGCGCGCGGGGCGGCCGTCCGGACGGCTCGGCGGCGTCGCCCGAACCGGCAGCATCCCCTTCACGGTCCCGGTCCTCCTGTGCGTTGAGCGTCCGGACCGTGCGGTCCATCGCGGCCAGCGCCTGCATACCCGCCTCCTCCATCCGCGGCAGCAATTCCACGGCCCGCTCGGGGTCCTCGCGCGCCAGGAGCCGAGCGGCTTGGACAAGGACCACCACCCCCATGACATCGTGCGAAGCGAAGTCGTGCAGATCACGGGCCACTTCGAGAAGCTGCTCACGACGCTGGTCCGCGAGCGCCCGGCGCCTCCTGGAGTCCTGGCCGCGCAAATACCCGCCCAGCGCCGCGGCGCCCGCCGCCAGCAGGGACCAGAACAGGCACAGCACGCCGATCTCCGCCGCTGCCGCAGGCGGCGTCAGATGCAGGCCGATCCGCAGCGGCAGCACCGCGACCGCCGCGCCGAGCACCATGGCGCATGCGATCGCCCCGGCCCGCCCGTTCATCCGGCGCACCGTCGGCACCAGAAGAGCGAGCAGCGCGCACGTCTCCACGGCCCACCACCAGCCCGTGGCATTGACAACCGGCCCCTGGAAGCAGGCCGTCAACACCAAGGAGGCAGCGGCGGCAAGCCACGGCCGCCGGGCTGCAGGAGGCAGCGGCAGGCGGGCCGCCGCCGCCACTGCCGTACCGGCCGTCACCAGACCCACGGCGACGATCGCTTCACCCGCGGTGGACGCGGTCGCCCACGCGGCGGTGGACAGGCCCAGGAACAGAAGCCCGCCGAGGACGCGCAGGACGGGCAGGTGTCGATCGCTCATGAGCATCGACCCTATGAGACGCGGTGGTTCGCGCGGATGGCGCCCCGGGACCGGGATCAGTCCCGCTCGGTCCACCACGGCCGGGTCCCGGACAGGCTTCGCAGAGCGTTGGTCGCGCAGTGCACTTCCCCGCCGACGGTGCCGAGGTGGTGCGAGTAGGCCCAGTCCTCCACCCAGATGATCCGGGTGCCCGTGCCGCTCAGGGCCTTCTCGGCCGCCCGCTCGAAGACGTCCCGGCCGTCCCTTTCCGGGGCGTGCTGGCGTGGCGCCAGGTAGACCCCGGTGCCGGTGCTCACGCCGTTGGCCGCGCCGGGCAGGTAGTTGGCAACCACGTCCCGGCGCGGATACCCGGCGGGCACGTCGAGCCGGTTGAAGAGAGCGGGAACACGGACGACATGGCGTTCCGTCAGCCCCGCTTGCTCGCGAAGGGTACGCAGAGCGGAGTCGATGCCCTTGCGGGCGATCTCCGTGCCCTGGGTCAGTGAGGGCTTGCGCAACGCGTCGGCGACCGTGAGACGGGGATCCTCGGTGTCCTCCGGAGCGATTCCGCGGACCAGCGACTCCCCGCCCTGGCCGCGCTCCACGAGATCTTCCAGCAGTTTCCGTCCCAAGTCGGGGTCGGCGACAACGGCCACCCAGCCCCGGTCGTTCCTGGCCGGGACGAAGGACAGGAACTCGTCGATGTGACCGACCCCCAGCCAGCTGGTGTCCACCGATATCGGCCGCTGGTAGCCCTGCGCGGCGAGCATCCGGGTGAAGGAGGCGTCCGGGGATTCCTTGCCTCCCGTACCACCGTAGATGACCCGGCCCACCGGGTAGCGGTGGCCTCGCCAGGTGTACGGCGGGACGGTGCCGAAGTTTCCGGTGGAGCTGAACGAACCGTAGTAGAGGCTGTCGTCGCTGCCGACGCGCTGGGGATCGTACTGCTGAATCACACCCGTGCCGGGACCGCGGAGCAGCGGGAACACGCTCCGCGAGGCGTCCCTGAGCGGGAAAGCGGGTGTGGCCGTGCCGGGCATCACGTCCGCGGACCGCAGGATGACGGTGACGCGGTGTTCACGGCCGCCCGGCGCGGGGATGGACGCGTAGGCGGCCTTGAACAGGTCCTGCATCCAGACATCGCCGCCGGTGGGGTAGTTGTACAGCGGGGCGGGCAGCCCGGCCCGGTCGAGACCGCGTCGCAGATCGCGGCGGAACGCGGCTTCCCCCGGTCGCACGGGCCGTGGCTGCACGGCGGGATCGTAGTGCTTGCCGCGCTCCACCTCGGCCGGCTCAGTGCTGTGATCGGCCGTCATCATGTGCTGTATCGGCATCAGGTCGTGCTGGAACACGAGTGGCGCGACCCGTAGTCGTACTCGGTCCTCGGTCATGGCGCCACCGCGTTCCACCTTGAGAACGATGTCGGTGAAGCCCGCCCACTTCTTGGGGTCGCGTACGAAATCCTTGGCCTCCACGCCCAGCCGGATGCCGTGGCGCAGTTCGTCGGTGGTCAGCCGGTCGTCGGGCCTCAGCGGAACCATACGGCCACGGCGCTCGGCGAAGATCCGGACATGCTTCCGGGAGGCCGGGTCGGCAGCGACGGTGGCGGTGGTGCCGGCCATGGCGCGCGGGACGGCGTTGGTGTGCACCGGCGCGAGGTCCGCGAGGTCGGCAGGGCCGTTGACCACGGTGTCCGTGGCATCGTTGCAGTCCGCCAGGCGCTTGTCGGGCAACCGCGCGCCTCCGGGGCCCGCGGTGGGGCAACGCCGCTGGTCGTCGTCCACGTTGGGCAGCATGAGCGCACCGCGGCGGCGGGTCCAGGTGCCCTTGCCGGCATCGTCGTCCGGAGTGATCAGGCCGTCCCGGTTCGTATCCGCTCGGATCACCGGTCCGGGAGGCGCGGCGTGCGCCGGTTGTGCCGGGAACGTCCCGGTCACGACCGTGAGGAGAGCGGTTCCCAGTGCACCCGCGCTCATGGGCACAAGGCGGCAGCGCCGGTGGCGCGGGCGCCCGACCGTGCCGGAGCCGGTGGCCGAGAGAGCCAACAGTGTTTCGTCGTCCATGGCCCCACCCTCGGCCACGGACCGTGGACGGGACATCCACCCGATGGCTGGTTCCCGCGCCGGAGGCGACGGCCGCCTCATCCTTTCGGCGGATCGGCCGACCGGGACGTGCGCGGGCCCGGCGAGGCAAGCAGCATCCCGCCGGCAGCACCGTCCACAGCCACCGTTCCTCCAGCCGCCCCGTCACACCAGGAGCGCCTCGGACCGCTTGACGACACCCAGCGTGAGGTCCTCGCCGACCTCCCACGGCTGTTGCTCGGTCCGGGATCACCGGCAGGTGATCAACGGGATTCTGCACCGGGTACGGACTGGGGTGCAGTGGCGTGACTTGCCCGAGCGGTTCGGACCGTGGAAGACCGTCTACGAGCGCCATCGCCTGTGGTCGGGCGACGGAACTTGGGAACGTCTGCTCCAGCAGGTCCAGGCCGAGGCCGACGCGGTTGGTGAGATCGACTGGGACATCTCTGTCGTAGCGGCGGAGCGCGGCTACGGGGTCACACTCCCGGGCCAGGCACCGGGCCAGTACGCGGGCGTCGATGAGGGACTGCGATCCGCCGTTCATGCCCATCGGGAACATCGGGTGTGCGGCGTCACCGAGCAGGGTGACCCGTCCGAAGCTCCAGCGCGGCAGTGGGTCGCGGTCGAGCATCGGGTACTCGAAGATCGCCGGGGAACGCTCGACCAGCGTCGTCAGGTCTATCCACGGCAGGCTCCAGTCCGCCAGGCCGGCGCGGGCCTCCGCCGTCGTGATGCGACGGTTCGAGCGGTCCAGCGGTCTGCCGGACGGCCCGTGCCGTACCTCCAGCACCCAGTTCATCAGGGCTTCGCCGCCCTCGGTCGACGGGTCCTCGATCGGGTAGGCGACAAATTTCGCACCGGGGGTGCCCCCGGCGACCACGATCGAACGGCCGTCGAAGATGTGCCGGTACCGTGCGACACCGCGCCACATGTGGACGCCGTTCCAGTGGGAAGGAGTCTCGTGCGGGTGGAGCTGGGCACGGACCGCGGAGTCGATGCCGTCGGAGCCGACCAGCAAGTCGGCGTCCTCAACCGTCGACTCGCCGCTCGACCGGTCCAGGAAGTGTGCCCGGACGCCGCCCGCCGCCTGATCGAGGCGCTGGAACTTCAGACCGGTGCGGACAGCGTCCGGCCCCAGGCGCTCACGCATCGCCGCCAATAGCATCACGTGCAGGCGGCCACGGTGCAACGGAGTACTGCGGCCAGTGGTAGCCGGCCGCGAGTCCGAGTGGCTCCTCCCACACCGGTTCGCCCGCCCGGTCGCGGTAACTCAGCCGATGCGGAGGCAGCGCGACGGCCGCCAGTTCATCGGCCAGACCGAGCTCGGCGAGCTCCCGTACGGCATGCGGCAGCAGGTTGATCCCCACCCCGACGGCCTCGATGGTCCGCGCCGCCTCCATCACCCGCGGCTCAAAACCGGCGGCGTGCAGGCCCAGGGCGCAGGTCAGCCCGGCGATGCCGCCGCCCACGATGGTGACCCTCATCCGCCTGCCCCTGCCTTTTTCACTGCGACCGAAGCACCTCGGTGAGACGCACGACCATGATGCCGGACGGGGCCACCGCGCCGGACGGGGCCGGTTCGGCGCCGCAGCAGCTCTGTCCCTGACCGCCTGTCGGCCCCGGTCCCTGATCCGCTGCTGACTGATCGCTTCGGAATGAAGTTCGTTGTGATTCCTGGCGGTTGTGTGATGCACCGGCAGGATCTGTCGGGTGTTCGATGACCTGTGGGGCCGCATGGCCTCGCAGCCCGCTGCCGCGCGCCCCCCGCGGCGTATGCTTGCGCCGGTCAGGGGAGGAGGCGCCATGGGGCGGATGCCGTCGGCGCAGCGGCGCAGGCAACTGGTCGAGGCCGCGATCCGGGTGATGGCCCGCGACGGCGTCGCGAAGACCACGACGCGGTCCGTCGTGGCGGAGGCGGGTGTCTCGCTGAGCGTTTTCCACTACTGCTTCGACTCCAAGCAGGAGTTGCTCGAAGCGGTGATGGACACCATCTCCGAGCACTCCGAGTCGGATGTCCTCACCACGCTCATCCGCAGGCCCACCCTGCGCGAGACGATCCGCGCCGGGCTCCAGGCGTACTGGGATCATGTGCTGGCCAATCCCGGCGAGCACATGCTGACGTACGAACTCACCCAGTACGCCCTGCGGGAGCCCGGCTATGAGCATCTCGCCCGGCGGCAGTACGAGCGCTATCTCACGGCACACACCAAAGTGATCCGTCAGCTCCCCTCGGTCCTCGGCGTGGAGCTGACGGTGCCCGAGCCCGCGGCCGCCAGGTATCTGGCCGCGCTGACCGACGGGCTCACCCTCAACTTCCTCGTGCTGGGCGACGAGGAGAAGGCGGGCGACGTGCTGGACATCGTCGCGGACCAGATCCTGACGTTGGTGCGGGAGTAGCTCAGCGGCTGTACACCGCTGCCTCGTTGATCGAGTAGCCGTACTTGGTAGCCCGCGTCACGCCTTGGATACGGACGTACCGCGCCTGCACCGGGCTGAACACCGCGTTGTCCAGGCCTCCGTCCCCGCTGTCCGTGGACCACACGGTCCGCCACGTGGTCCCGTCGTCCGAGACCTCGATCCGGTAGGCCCGCGCATAGGCCTGTTCCCAGTCCAGGGAGACCTTGCCGACCGTACGGGAGCTGCCCAGATCGAGCCGCAGCCACTGGTCGTCCGACCAGCCGCTCGCCCATCTCGTGCCGGTGTCGCCGTCCACGGCCTTCTCGGCGGCGTAGCTGGTGAACGGGTTCCACTCCGTTTCACCGGCGCTCGCCGCGGCGCCGGCGGCGAGGTTGGGTGCGGGCTTGTGGAGTTCGGTCGCCTTCCAGGTGTGGAGGTAGGACTCCGCGCCGTCGAGCAGGTCCTGCACGGTGTCCTTGCCGCCGCTGAGCCGGATCTGCTCGATCCAGTCGGGCACCATCCCGACATGGGCCGCACCGTCGGTGTTGAAGTCCCAGGTGCGCTGGCCGGTTTGCTGACGGTCGATGACGGAGCCGCCGTCGGCGCTGCGGAAGGGATACTTGACCGCGTTGGGGGCGCTGGGTCCGACCGGTCCCGGCCAGCCGCCGACGCCGTTCATGTCGGTGCCGTAGCCGACTCCGACGCCGTACTTCTGGCGCAGCGCCCTGGTGGCGGCGGATTCCTTGGCGAAGCTGTCGGCGCTGGACATGTACGAGGCCTTGAAGCCGCCGAGGCGGTAGACGCGCTCCAGCCAGCCGTCGTCCATCCAGCTGTGGCTGGAGAGCACGCCGGGGTAGTTCGCCGACTCCAGCAGGTCCAGGGCGCGGCCGGCCGCCTTGACGCTCATGTGGTCGGCCTCGAACATCATGTTGCGCTTCATCAGCCCCTTGACGGCGTACTCGCCGAGGCGGGTCAGCCCACGGGTGTTGCACTGCGCGCTGCTGTCGTATGCGGGCACCTTGGTGCCGGCGGGCAGCAGCTTGGTCACCTCGGCCGGGGCGGCCACGTTACCGGCGGGGTTGTCGTGCTGCGGACCGCTGCACTTCTCCGTACTCCAGAAGGTGCCGGTGGAGAGGAACTGGCCGATGTTCACGGCCGTTCCGATGGTGCCGGAGTCCATCCGCACCCCGCACAAGGCGTTGTCGAACTTGTGGCACAGGAACATGCTGCGCACACCGAGCTTGTACAGCTCGTCCAGACCGCTGTCGATGTCGGCCTGGCTGCACTGGGGGACGTCGAGGATCTGCTTGCAGCCGAAGGGCTCCGAGGTCTCGACGCCGAGCACCACGGCGAGCTTGCCCTCCGCGACGACCTGGCGGGCCTGGGTGGAGTCGGTGACGATACGGAAGAAGCCCTTACCCGTTCCGCCGTAGATCTTGTCGATGTAGTCCTGCATCTCGTAGGTCTTGCGGGCTTCGAGACGGATGGCGTCCATTTCGTTGCAGCCGCGGTCCCTGACGTAGATCGAGCACAACAGGCCGTTGGTGACCAGGTCGTTGACCAGGATCCGCTGGCCGCCGCGCCAGGTGCGCTCCAGCCACGCGTAGTAATTCTGCTGATGGCTCAGGGAGTTGTGGGCGGGCCAGGACTTGAACGTCGGCCAGCCCACCGGGTCGTGGTGGCCGTCCGAACCACCGGTGACGTTCTCGAAGAGGGCGAGCGAGCCGTCGGGATAGTGCTCGGGGCAGTCCGCGAGGGCGTCGGCGATGCCCGCTTCGGAGAACGGCTTGCCGCAGATGATGCGGCCGCCGAAGCCCTCGTTGGACATCACGTGATTGTGCGCGTCGACGAAGCCACGGACCCGGCCCTGACTGTCCGTGCCGCGGAAGGGTTCGCCGGTGACGTTGATCTGTGAATCGGCGGTCGGCCGCGCCGTGGGCTCCCACCAGGGGGTGTCGGCTCCGACGGCGGGCGGGGAGCCCACACCGAGAGCCAGCAGGAGGGTGACGACAACGGCAAACAGTCCACGTCTGCGGAGGGGGGTCATCCGGGCTACCTTCGCTGTCCGGGATGGGCGCGCGCCAACTTACTCGCGCGTAGGTCCCATCGAGGATGGCGCGGACCTGACAACGAGTCAAGAGTTCCGGACAGATGACCTATTTGATATCCCGTCAACTCGGCCGGCTGAAGAAAGCCCTCTCGGGACGGCCTGTCTTCGGGGCCGGGGAACTCACGCGATGGCACCTCGCGCAAGCGGGTGCCGGCCGATGTCGGTGGGGGGTGACATTGGGGTGCCTCCCGCGCTCCGAACGCGAACGGGACGGCCTCCACGTTCCATGGCTGCGGCACGATCTTCAGAGCGCCGACCGCCGGAGCGACGAGCAGCATCCAGCCCATGAACGGTCCCGAACATTTGATCAGCGCCTTGGCCCCGGCGGCCGAACGGCTCCGGAATCCCTCCCCCCACGACGCGCTGACGGCCCGCACACCAGCCGCCCACATTTTGCTCGACCGTCACCTCGGCCACCTTCCTCAAGTCCGGGTCCTCTTGAATACTCCGTCTGCCCCTCTTCAAGGACGGACATCACCGACGCAACAGGAGGGCCCCCACAGCCAGGCCGAGTTCGATCCCCTTACGGCGCATCGCGAATTCACGGTGCTGGCCAGCGATTTCTGGCTCGAGGCGATGGGCCCGGCGACCAGTCGCCTGCTCAGTGAGCAGTCGCCGTCCGCCTCGATCCGCTTCGAGCTGCCTCGCGACTTCCAGCTCGAAGCGCCGATGGAGGGCCTGCGCAACGTGGACGGTGCGCTGGCCCCGCGCGGCGCGCTGCACGGCCCCCCGCGTCTGGAACTGCTGAGCACCGAGTGGCGGTGCGTCGTCGGCGCGGACAACCCCCGGGTGGGGGACGTGCTCGACCTGGACACGCCGGCAGCCCTGCCCTGGGCCGTCTTCGCTGACCGATCGTCGACGGCCGACCACTTCACGTCGATCGTCATGCGGCAGGTCCGGCTCTCCGGGCTCACCCCGCGCGTGGAGGTCTCCGCCGGAACCTTCTCGGCGATGCCGGCTTTCGTGCGTGGCACCGATCGGGTCGCGGTGGTGCACCGATCGCTGGCCGAGCACGCTGCGCGGACGATGGGGTTGCGGGTCTTCACCCCGCCCTTCCCGACGAACCCGTTGGAATTGGCGTTCTGGTGGCACCCACATCACGGCCACGACCGCGGGCACCAGTGGCTGCGGAAACTGCTGCGTACGGCCGCCGAACACGTCGCCACCGAGGAACCCGGCTTCGAGCTGCTATAGACCGCGTCTAAACCCGGCATCGGCAGATCGGTCTTCCCCGGGTCGCCTGCGTGACCGAGCGTGGCATTGGGCCGGAACCAGAAGATGGCCACCCGTGAATCCGTGTTGAGGGGCCTGGCGAACCGGGTCGCGACCCGGCCCCTCCTCAGCCACCCCGAGGGTGGCCCGCGTACTGCGTCGGGGTGAACTCAGCGGCGAGTTCGTCGGGCACGGTGAACGATTGGCCAGGGCACGCAGTCGCTGGGCGGAGTTGCTGCGGTGCGCACCATGTTCGTCGGCGTGCGGGGTGTAGCCCAGGCTGCCCAGCAGCGGCAGCCTGCCCACACGGGCCACACCCAGCCAGTCAGGCGACCAGCTGCGGGCGGGTACGGGATGGCAGGGCGACAACCTTCACGGGCCGCGCCACCGCGTCAGGAGAGCCACCGGCCCAGCCGCCCGGCGAACGGGCCCAGTCCGCCAACACGGCCACGACAGCGTTCAGCGCGTCGCCCGGAACCTGCCCGTTCGCCGTCGGCGCCCACAGGATCGGCCACAGCCGGTTGCCCCAGCCGATGTCCGCCAACCTGGACCCAACCACTACACAAAGCCGAAAGATCAGCCATCGCCCTTGGGATACCCCTGGGACTTTTCTGGGACTTTCGGCCGCATCAACCGGCACGACCCTGAAACAACCGAAAGACGATATCCGCAGGTCAGCGACTCTCAAACACCAAGACCGGCAGGTCACGGGCCTCGCTGGTCTCTTCCGCGACATCCAGGGGTGTGATCCGACGGTGCCCCGGTCCAGGCAGTCTGCCTGTTCACGGGGCCGTCGGCCGTTACGGACGGCTCTGGTGGCCGACGTCGCGGACGAGGTCCAGGCCGAGGACGCGGTCGAGATGGGCGAAGGTCTCGAACTTGGCACCGGCCGGCACATCGGACCGTCCCGCCACATCGGCCAGCAGATCCAGTACGGCGTCGACACCGAGATCGTCGACGAGCGCTGCGTGCGACTGTCGCAGCAGGTCGGCAGGGATCGGCCTGGACGGCTTCTGCGCCCAGTCGGCCACCTGCTGACGCCACTGCCGCAGTGTGCGCCGGGCGTCGGCCAGCGCTCCACCGGTGACCGTGACAGGTGTGCCGTAGGGACGGCCGAGCAACAGCAGGCGCACGGCCAGTGGATCGGCGACCTCCGGTACGAGTACGTCGGGAAGATCCGGGGAGAGAAGGTGACCGGGGTCTGGGACACCATCGTCCAGCAGCTCCGTACCGACCTGCCCCACATCGATCCGGACCCCGCCCGTGACGTCGTCCGTGTCGGCGCCCTGGGCGACCACGTGCACGTCGGCGGGGCCGCCGAGTGCCCCGTCCGGATGGTGGCCTCCGACGAGGAGGGGCGGATGGATGCCGAGCACCGTCATGACGCGCTCGAGCGCCTGGACCTGATCGTGCGTCAGGTCCGGGGTGGTGAGGACCGTGACGACCTGCAGGCCGTTCAGCTCCGCGGTGCGCGCCAGTACGTCGCCGACCAGCGGCACACGCAGGTACACCGGACCGCTGCCGGTGCCGACGGCCGGCAGATGGACGCAGCTGCGCAGCAGGCGGCGGGGTGCGGCGGGGATCTCCACGAGGTGACCGGTGCGGGTGTCGGCGATACGCAGCATGTTCGGAGGCTAGTCGCGGGCACCACCCGCACGTGGGAGAAACCGGTCGGGGCGGCGGTGTTGCACATCATGGAGCAGCACGTGGGGCGGGAATGACGGGCCCGCGCCGTTTCAGTCCACCAGTCCGCGCCATTGACGCCTTATGACGGAAATGTCTCCCAGGCGTCTCCCAGGCGTATCAGGAGGTTCGGGTTGGTGCACGCTCACGTGCACGGCCCGGAAGGGCGGCCCCGGTGCGTATTGCCGGGGTCGTTGTCGTGTATTGCCTCCCGGCTACGTGGCGACGATGCCGGCGGCGTCGAGAATCTGCTCTGCCGATGTGCAGTTACCGTCCCGTACAGCCATGGTCATCGCGGTGTGTGCGGCCGAGGCGGAGGCGTGCGGCGGGATCACCAGGAACGAGAAGTGGTCCTGATGGCCGCGGGTGATGATCATTGTGCTGTCGTCGACTGCGGACCAGTCGATACGAATCCTGCGGTCGCCGATGACCAGGTGTCCCGGGGCTTCGTCCCAGGCACTCGCGTCGAGGCCGACCCGCGCGATGGGGCCCAGCCTGACCGTCAGCGCGTCGATCAGGTCGGGCAACTGGCTTTTGATGTCACGGGAGCGCGGCCACCAGGCGCCGTCGAAGAACCCGGCGCGGCTGGAGGTCGTCTCCATCCGCAGAACGGCGCTACCAGGCACCGGCTGATCACCGGTGTCCGCCAGGAGTAGGAGAAGCTCCGGAGTACGTTCGTCGGCAGTCATGAGTTGCCACCTGTCTGGAGATCACCTGCTGGAGCCGGCAACCCTTGGTGCCGAAGGTCTTCACGCCCCTCCGCCCGGGACCGTTCCCTCGGGAACGGCTCGTCGGGCGGCCGGCATCCGGGGAGATGCGCCCTGGCCACCCTCGGAGTCCCAGACCAGTTCCCGGGTCGAGTCCCAGTCGGCCTCGGCCGCGATCCGGAAGAACTCCGCCTCCCGCATCAGACCGCTCGCGGTGAGAACCCGCAAGGGATCGGTGGCTGCGGTCATCAGCCGGGCAGCTGTGGCCGGGCCGGTTTCCGGCGGGATCACCAGCAGGTCCCAGCGACCGGTCGTGTAGGAGAGCAGCAGGAGCTTATGGGGGTCCTGTTCGGCCTTGAACCAGCCGACATGGACCAGATGCCCGGCGACGCGCACCTTGCGCGGGACGACCGGCCAGAACGTGGGGTTCACGGTGACCCGGGTGATCCGGCCCCACAACGGATCCAGTACGGCCGTCAGCGACGGCAGTTCCGCCGTCAGGTCGCGGGAGCGGGGCCACCATGCACCGTCGACCAGAGCCGGAGAGGTGCCGGCGGGCGCCAGCATGAGTCGCAGCGGCAACGAAGAAGGGGTCCGGTCTTCGACCGCGGATGTGTCCTGAATGGTCGCGGTCATGACGCGAACCCTGCCCCGGGCCGGTCATGACCGGCCCGGTTTCGTGAATCGCCGAGAGCGGCACCAACCTGAAAGCGGATGCGCGAATTGCCCTCGGTAACTCCAGGGTACTGCTGGCCGGACCGATCCGGGCCGGGCCGTTCCGCTGCCGCATGACCATGGGCCGTGTCCGGAGAGCGGCTACCTCGTCGGGGACGGCACCGGCCGGCGTCCGAGGAATGCCACGAGCCGGTCCACGGCCGACGCGGCCGCGTCGACCGGAACGATCTGACCGAAGGGCATGTTCTCGCCCCGGTACTGCGGCAGCAGGGTGGCCTCCGCGCGGGCGAGGGTTTCTGCCGCTTCCTGGTCGGTGTAGGGAATCGGCTGCCCGGTGGCGACCGCCAGGTCCCATCCATGGGTCAGGTACTCCATGACGGTCATGCTGAACACCGTTTCGCCCGGCATTTCGCCGCCCGTGAAGGTGACCTGACGGTCGAAGCCGTGCTTCTCCCATCCGGCGACGACACCGGCTGCGGCGGCGCGGAACTCGCGGGCGGGGTCGGCACCGCATCTGTGGTTTGCCGCGTCGGCGTCGTGGGACCGGCCCTGGGCGCCGGCCTCGAACACGAGGAGCCACCCGACGATGTGATTGACAAGAGCCTCGACGTCGTAGTCCCCGCACGGCGTCGGAAGGCTCAGCTGGTCGGCTCCGACCCCCTCGATGACGTCGCCGGTCTTGGACAGCACACCCGCAAGAAGATCGACTTCACTCATGGCCGGAGCCTAGGCGGCGCTGTGGACGCAGTCTTGAAGAAACACGACACCGCGGCCTCGCTAGCATGGTTCCGTGACCCGGCCGACCGATCAGGACACCCGCGGCATCGTCGACTTCCGCGCCGGATTCGAGCACTTCGAGCTGACCCGGCACCTGCCCTCGCCCGACCTGGCCTGGGCGGTGGACTGCTACTGGGTCGTTCGCTGGGACATGCCGGACGGGGAGTCCCACGAGCAGCGCGTGATCCCGCACGCCGCCGTACATCTGGTGTTCGAGGCCGGTGCCGCCACGATCGAGGCCATTTCGCCGCACGAGTTCGTGCGACGGCTGGAGCGCCGTGGCCAGGTCTTCGGCGTCAAATTCCGGCCGGCGGGATTCCGGCCCTTTCTGCGTGGCCGGGTGTCCGCCGTCGCCGGGCAGCGGTTCGCGGCGTCGGCCGTGTTCGGCACGGAGGCCGACGGCACGGCGCGTGTGCTGGCCGGGGCCGACGACGTGAACGGGTCGACGGCCGTCGTCGAGGGCCTTCTCCGTTCCCTGGACGTACAACCGCTGCCCGCGACCGGGCCTTTGAACGCCGTGGTCGGCCTCATCGTCGCCGACAGGTCGCTGACCAGAGTCGGCGATCTCGCCGATCGGCTGGGAATGAACACGCGCAAGCTGCAACGGCTGTTCGCCGATCATGTGGGCCTCAGCCCCAAGTGGGTCATCAACCGGTGCCGGATCCACGAAGCCGCGGAGGCGGCCATGCGCCGGGCATCCATCGACTGGGCCGAACTGGCCACCGAACTCGGTTACAGCGACCAGTCCCACCTCGTCCGTGACTTCACCTCCACTGTGGGCACATCCCCGGACCAGTACACCCGCCGGGCCGCGCGAACCCCGACGCGCTGACCGTCACCCCGCCTCACGTTCAGGACGCCGGACGGCCCCGATGTCACCCGTACCGACCGCGCCCGCTCCCGGCCGGAGCGCGGCGCGCCACGACTGCCGACAGCGGGAGAGTGTCAGCGCTCCTCGGTCAGCTGCTCGTCCAGTTCGTCGAAGAGCAGCTCGCTGTGGCCGGTCTGGCCGGTCCGGTACGCGGATCGCGCCACCAGGTGGGCGGCGACCGGGCCGGTCATCAGCTGGAAGAAGCCGATCAGCGCGAGGGTGGCGAGATCCATGCCGCTGCGCAGCCGCAGGGCCACTCCGGCCAGGACCAGGAGCATGCCGAGCGTCTGCGGTTTGGTGGCGGCATGGCTGCGGGACAGCACGTCCGGCAGCCGCAGCATCCCGATCACACCGAGCAGACAGATGGCCGCACCGATGAAGACCAGCACCGCACCGGCCGTGTCGAGGATCTGGAGCCGGACACTCACCGTGCTTCCCCCTCGCGTCCGCCGCTGCTTTCGGTTCCGTCCGCATCTCGCCGCGGCGCCGGCCGGTCGCGTGCGGCGATGAAGCGGGCGATGCCGACCGACCCCGTGAACCCGAGAAAGGCCAGCACCAGCATGATCGGGAAGTAGAACGGGTCGCGCGCGAAGGCGGACTTGGCGCCGAGGCCCGCGATGATGAGGGCGGCGCACACATCCAGCGAGATGGCCCGGTCCAGCATGGAAGGGCCTCGCCAGATCCGGGTGAGGAGCCCCGCTCCGGCGATGGTGATCACGACGACGGCCGCGGTGAGCAGCCCCCGGTCGACGGTCTCCGGCACACTCATGCGCCCTCCCCCCTGTCGTGCCTGACCGGTGGCGGTGGTTCGGCGACGCGGGCGATCTCGTCGGGGGTGCCGAAGGCCCGTACCGTCAGCTCCTCGAGCCGCCAGACGGAGTGCCGCGCCGCGTCGAGTGCGGCGGGCCTGTCCGCGTCGAGGACATGCAGGAAGACGGTGGCCGTGGCGCGGCGCACTTCGACGACCGATCCGCCGGGCACATTCGACACGGCGACGGCGGTGGCCGCGAGCATCAGGTCGGAGCGGCAGCGCAGCGGTACGGCGATGACGGCGGCCCGGTGCGGATGGTCGACGAAGATCTGCCGGGTGACCCGTACACCCGAGGTGTACATGTCGTAGAGCAGATAGCCGGCGAGCATCAGGATGCCCCATGGGTGCAGGCGGAGCCCGAGGTCGACCCGGGGCAGCGGGAAGGCCAGGCAGACGGCGACCGCGACGAGCACACCGGTCAGTAGGTTGGCCCAGTTCAGGCTGGACCACAGCAGCACCCAGATGAGGGTGAGCCAGGCGATCAGCGGGAGGTCGAGCACACGTCCCCGCCCGCCGAACTCACAGCTGAAGGGCGGCAGGTCCTTGTTCCGGAAGTCCAGTTTGATCAGGCGTTTCACCGGCCGAGCACCGCCTCGACATAGGGGGCGCGTGCGAGGAGTTCGGCGGCCGCGCGGTCGGTGTAGGAGGTCAGCGGACCGGCGAACACGGTGAAGGCGAGTCCGAGGGCGACGGCTGCGGCGGTGGCCGCGGTCATCGGCCGCGGCAGTTTCGTGGTGGTGGTGACGGCGTGTCCGTGCAGGGTGGCGGCGACCGCGCGTCCGGCGGGCTGATGGCGGGGGCGGACCGGTTCGTCGCCGCTGCCCGGGATGTGGTCGGGGCCCTCGTCGGCGTCGTTGTCGTCCTCGTCGGCGTCGGACTCCAGGACGGTGCCGTATGCGGCCTGTCCGGGGGGCGCGGCCCGCCAGAACGCCAGGTTCCAGACCTTGGCGATCACGTACAGCGTGAGGAGGCTGGTCACGGCCGACCCGACGACGAGGATCCACGCCCAGACGCTGCCGTCGGCGACACCGGCCCGCATCAGCCCGAGCTTGCCGATGAATCCGGACAGCGGCGGGATGCCGGCCAGGTTCATGGCGGGTACGAAGAAGAGGACGGCGAGCAGCGGGGCGGCCTTGGCCAGTCCGCCGATCCGGGTGAGTTCGGTGGTGCCGCTCCGGCGTTCGATCAGCCCTGCCACCAGGAAGAGCGTGGTCTGGACGGTGATGTGGTGGGCGACGTAGACGATCGCGCCGCCGTACGCGTCCCGGGTGGCGAGGCCGATACCGAAGACCATGTAGCCGATGTGGCTGATGAGGGTGAAGGAGAGCAGCCGCTTCAGGTCGGTCTGGGCGACGGCTCCGAGGATGCCGACGACCATCGAGGCGAGTGCGGCGGCCATCAGCAGGTCGCCGAGCCGGTTGCCGGGGAAGAGCAGGGTCTCCGTACGCAGCATGGAGTAGACACCGACCTTGGTGAGCAGACCGGCGAAGACCGCGGTGACGGGTGCGGGCGCGGTCGGATACGAGTCGGGGAGCCAGGCGGCGAGCGGGAAGACGGCGGCCTTGATGGCGAAGACGGTGAGCAGCATCGCCTGGATCAGGGTCTGTACCCCGAGCGGGAGTTCGGCGAGCCGTCCGGCCAGCTGGGCGAAGTTGGCGGTGCCGGTCGCCGCGTATGTCATGGCGATGGCGGTGAGGAACAGCATCGACGAGAACAGCGAGATGATCACGTAGGTGGAGCCTGCGCGGACGCGGGGTCCGGTGCCGCCGAGGGTGAGCAGGACGAAGCTGGCGACCAGCATGATCTCGAAGCCGACATAGAGGTTGACGAGGTCACCGGCGAGGAAGGTGCAGGAGACCCCGGCGACCAGGATCAGATACGCGGGGTGGAAGACCGCGACGGGTGTTACCTCGTCCCGGTCGGCCATGCCCTGCCCCAGGGAGTAGACCAGCACGCAGAGCGTGATGGCGGAGGAGACGGTCAGCATCAGGCCGGACAGCCGGTCGGTGACCAGGGTGATGCCGAGCGGTGGTGCGAAGTCGCCGAGGTGGACGGAGAGCGGGCCGCTGGTGTCCGCGACGATCATCAGGGTGAGGGAGAGTCCCAGTACGGCGGTGAGCACGGCGACGCTGATGAGGCGTTGGACCTGTTTGAACCGGGTGCCGAAGGCGAGGCTCAGGCCGGTGGCGCAGAGCGGCAGCAGCACCGGCAGGGGGACGAGTGCGTTCATCCGGTGGCTCCTGGGTCGGCGTCGGCGGGGTGGGCCTGCTGCTGGGCGTAGTCCGCGGGGTCCGCGCCCAGTACGTCGTGCCAGAGGTCCCCGGTGGCGTACCGGCCGCGGGCCTGCAGGGCTCGGTCGGCACGCAGCCTGGCCCTCAGGCGGCGGCGCTCTTCGCGGTAGCGGGCGCGTTCCTCGTCCGTGACGTCCGGGGCGGCCCGGTACCGCTCACGCAGTTCGTCCCGCTCCCCCAGTACCTCGGAGCGCAGCGCGATGCGCCGGTCCTCCAGGTCGTCGTGGACCTCGTCCGTGCCGGTCAACTGGTGGCTGCGGTAGGCCATGGCGAGGAGGAACGCCGTGGTGGCGAGGGTGATGACGATCGCAGTGAGTGCGATGGCCTGCGGCAGGGGGTCGGTGACCTGTCCCAGCGGGACGCCGTAGAGGAGCGGTTCCCGGCCGGCCGATCCGCTCGCGGCGAGGACGAGCAGATTGATGCCGTTGCCCGCGATCACCGCGCCGAGCAGGATGCGGGTGAGGGGCCGGGTGAGCATGAGGATGCCGCCGACCGCGCACAGCACCGCGGCGGTGGCCAGGAGCGAGAAGCTGACCGTCATCCGGGCGTTCCTCCCGTCCCGGGTGCCGTTCCCGGTCGGGTGGAGGTGCTCGCCGCAGCTGCCTTTTCGACCGCTGCTCGCTCGATCTGCCGGTCGATCTTGGCGCCGAGGGCGCGCACGATGTCCAGCACCACGCCCAGGACCAGCAGATAGACGCCGAAGTCGAAGAGAACCGGGGTGCCCAGGTGGTACTCGCCGATCAGGGGCAGCCGGCCGTGGTGGGTCCAGGCGTGCAGGACCGTTCCCTCGCCGAGGCCGAGCAGGGCGACGCCGGTGGAGATGAACAGGCCGAGGCCGGTGAAGAGTCCGGGCTGCAGCGGCGCGGCTTCGGCAAGTTCGAAACGGCCGCCCGCCAGGTAGCGGGTGATCAGGGCGAGCCCGGCGACGAGCCCGCCGACGAAGCCGCCGCCCGGCATGTTCTCGGCGCAGAACAGCAGATAGACCGAGAGCACCAGGATCGGGTGGAACAGCAGCCGGGCCACGACCTCGAAGACGATCGAGCGGTGCTCGGGTGCGAGCGTCGATCCGGCCGCCAGCCAGCTGCGCTCCGGTGCCCCTTCGTCGCCGTGCGGAAGTCCCGTCATCTCAGGGGCCGTCAGCGACCAGGCGGTACGCCCGTGCAGCTCTTCCCGTAGTGACGATCCCTCGGTGCGGCGGTGCAGGTAGATCAGGCTCGTGACCCCGATCGCCGCCGCGGCGAGCACGGCGGACTCCCCCATCGTGTCCCAGGCGCGCAGGTCGACCAGGATGGTGGCCACGACGTCCTTGAGGCCGTGGTGGGCGGTCTCCTCCACCATGGCCGCGCCCGCCGGGGCGGCCCTGCGGGCGGCAGCGGCGACCCACACCACCACGCCGAGCGTCGCCGCTGCGGCCAGCGCCACCGGAATGCGTACGGCACGCCGCCAGGTACTGACCGACTCCTGGAAGTGCACCGGCATCCGCCGCAGCACCAGCACGAACACGATCATCGACACGGTCTCGACGCAGAACTGGGTGAGCGCCAGGTCCGGACCGCCCTGGACCACGAAGAGCAGCGCCGCGCCGTACCCGGTCAGCCCGGCCAGGACCACGGCCTTCATCCGGCGCCTGACGGTGAGACAGAGGAGTGCGGCCGCACAGGTCAGCACGGCGACGGCGCCCTGCAGCGGGACGTCCCAGACCCTCGGGACGGCCGCCCCGTGCCAGGGCCGGTCCACTCCGAGGACGGTGAGCTGGCCGGCCAGCATCACGAGCAGGGTGGTGGCGAGGTAGACGGAGAGCGAGCCGCGCTGGACGAGGCCGGTGAGCTGGAGGGAGAGCCGTTCCAGACCGAGCAGCAGGTGCCCGAAGACGCTGTCGGCGGTCGGCCAGGCGATACGCCGGGAGAGCCTCGTCACGGTGGTGCGTACGGCGAAGAGCGCGACGCCGCCCACCACGGCGACGGCCGAGAGCAGGACGGCGGTCCCGAATCCGTGCCAGAGCGAGAGATGGTACGGATGCGCGGACGGGGGGAACGTGTCCGCGTACGCGCTGAGCAGCCGGTCGGTCCATCCGACGCCAGGTCCCAGCACCAGCCCGCCCGCCGCGAGCACAGCGGGCGACGCGAGGAACGCCCAGCCGACCCGGTGGACCGGAGTGTCCTCGACGCCGGGTTTGCGGGCGAAGGCGCCCCAGACGAACCGCACGGTGTACGCGACGGTCAGCGCCGAGCCCGCGACCGTGATGCCCAGCGCCCAGCGGTCGGCGGTGTCTCCGTGAAGCAGCGCCTCGAACGCGGCCTCCTTCGCGGCGAAGCCGAGCAGCGGGGGCAGGGCGGCCATGGACGCCGCGGCCACCACCGCGACCGTGCAGACGTGCGGCAGCGCCCGGCCCACACCGGAGAGCTTGCGCAGATCGCGGGTGCCGGCCGCGTGGTCGACGATGCCGGTGACGAGGAACAGCGGGGCCTTGAACAGTGCGTGGCCCAGGATCATGACGGCGGCGGCCAGTGCCGCGTCCCGGTTGCCGACCCCGGCGAGCAGGGTGAGGAAGCCGAGCTGGCTGACGGTGCCGTAGGCGAGGACGAGCTTGAGGTCGTTCAGGCGCAGCGCCCGCCAGCCGCCGAGCAGCATGGTCGCGGCGCCGAGGACGATCACGACGGGGCGCCAGACCGGTACGTCGGCGAAGCCGGGCGCAAGCCGGGCGACCAGGTAGACACCGGCCTTCACCATCGCGGCGGCGTGCAGATAGGCGCTGACGGGGGTGGGCGCGGCCATGGCGTTCGGCAGCCAGAGGCTGAACGGCCAGATCGCCGACTTCGACAGCGCCCCGCACAGGATCAGCACCACGGCGACCGAGACGGCGAGGCTCGCCCCGGGCGGGTCGGCGAGGATGGCGGAGATCCGGTAGGTGCCCGCCGACTGACCGATGATCAGGAAGCCGACGAACATCGCGAGGCCGCCGAGCGTGGTCACGGTGAGCGCCTGGAGCGCGGAGCGGCGGCTGTGTTTCTGCTCGCTGTCGTACCCGATCAGCAGGTACGAGAAGACCGTGGTCAGTTCCCAGAACACATAGAGCGAGATCAGGTCGTCGGCGAGGACCAGGGCGAGCATGGCGCCCGCGAACGCCAGGAGGTTCCCGGCGAAGCCGGCCAGCTGCGGGGTCTCGTCCGTGAAGTACGAGGCGCAGTACAGCAGGACGAGCGTGCCGATTCCGGCCGCGAGCAGCACCATCAGTTCGGCCAGTGCGTCGAGCCGCAGATCGGCGGTGACGTCGTACGCCGGCATCCACTGCCACGACCAGATGACCGAGCCGCCGGACGCCGCGGTGTTCCACTGTGTGGCGGCCCACACGGTGGCGGCGGCCGGTGGCAGCGCGAGCACGACGAAGGCGCGCCTGCCCAGCGCTCGTACCAACGGGCGCGCGCAGGCGGCCAGGACGAAGTGGCAGACGACGAGCGCGGTCATACGGCCCCGGGCGGCGTCCCGCGCCCGCCCCGGTCGGGCGTCCGGGGCCTGGGCGATGCATCTCGGGCAAAGGGCACTAAATACAGATATATCCCCGACCGCGCTTCACCCGTACGGCGCGCCGCGCCCCGCTCGGCGCGGTGAGTTCACTTGTGCTCGCCGCAGACCCCGCTGTGGTCGCAGTACGGCGCGTTCCCGGTGCGTCCGCAGCCGCACAGCATCACCCGGGTCTCCTGGCGCGGCCCCTCGGGGGCAGGCGTCGACCCAGTCGGTCAGGGCTTTGAGCGCCCCGAAGACGCGCGCAAAGGGGCCCGACCGGCCGTCGAGGACGCGCTGGTGCTCGCCGAGCCACTGGACGCCGAGGCCGGTGTGGCCCCGGCCCTCGAAGCGGGGGAGGCGCGCCGCCGTCCGCGCGCCATGTGGGTGCAGGCCATGTCGCGTGCGGTGCTCAAGCAGGAGACGGGCACCGGGACCACGCCCGAGGAGGACGAGCTGCTGAAGGTCGGCATTCCGGGCGCGGCGCATGTGCCGGTGAAGCCGTACTGACCCGCGCCGAACCGCGCGTCGCCGGGCGGGCCGGGCACACGGTGCCCGGCCCGCCCGGCGCGTTCACGGCAGCACCGCCACCCCGTCGATCTCGACGAGCGCCTGCTCGTCCCAGAGTCTCGCCACTCCGATGACCGCCATCGCCGGATAGTCGCGGCCCGCCAGTTGCCGCCAGATCCGGCCGAGTTCCCCGGCATGGGCCCGGTAGTCGGCCACGTCGGTGGCGTACACGGTGACCCGGGCCAGGTCCGCCGGGGCGCCGCCCGCCGCGCGCAGGGCGGTCAACAGATTGGTGAGCGCCGTCGCGAACTGCTCGGGCAGGGCGGCGCCGATGACCTTGCCGTCCTGGTCGAGGGCGGTCTGCCCGGCCAGGAAGACCAGTTGGCCGCCGGTGGCCGTGACGGCGTGCGAGAAACCCGCGGGCGGCGAGAGTTCGGCGGGGTTGATCCGGTGGAGCGGACTCATGCGGAGGCCTCCCGGTTCGCGTACAGCTCCTTGGCGATGATCGTGCGCTGGACCTCGCTGGCGCCCTCGTAGATCCGTGGGGCGCGGACCTCCCGGTAGAGGTGTTCGAGGAGGTGGCCGCGGCGCAGGGCGCGGGCGCCGTGCAGTTGGACGGCGGTGTCGACGACGTACTGCGCGGTCTCGGTGGCGTACAGCTTCGCCATGGCCGCGCGGCGCGGTACTCCGGCCTCCCCGGCGTCGTACGCGGCGGCGGCCGCGTACACCAGGAGCCGGGCGGCCTCGGTACGGGTGGCCATCTCGGCCACCTGGTGGGAGACGGCCTGAAGGTCCTTCAGCACACCGCCGAACGCGGTGCGTTCGGCGGTGTGCGCCACCGTGGCATCGAGGGCGGCACGGGCCATGCCGACGGCGAAGGCGCCGACGCTGGGACGGAACAGGTTGAGGGTGCTCATGGCGACCCGGAAGCCGCGGTCCGGTTCGCCGAGCACATCGTCGGGGGTGACCGGGACGCCGTCGAAGACCAGGCCCCCGATGGGGTGCGGCGAAAGCATGTCGAGCGCGGTGCCGGTCAGTCCGGGTCGGTCGGCGGGGACCAGGAACGCGGTGACGCCACGCGATCCGGCGCCCTGGGTCGTACGGGCGAAAACGGTGTAGAAGTCGGCCTCGGGTGCGTTGGAGATCCAGCACTTCTCGCCGGTCAGCCGCCAGCCGTCGGGGGCGTGTTCGGCGTTCAGGGCCAGGGCGGCCGCATCGGAGCCCGCGCCCGGTTCGCTGAGCGCGAAGGCGGCGACGGCGCGGCCGGCGCGCACCTCGGGGAGCCAGCGTTCGCGGTGGGCCGGGGTGCCTGCCTGGACCACGGGGTGGGTGCCGAGTCCCTGGAGGGCCAGTGCGGTTTCGGCCTCCGTGCAGCCGCGGGCCAGGGACTCGCGGAGCAGGCAGAGGTCGAGGGCGCCGGAGTTCAGCAGCCGGTCGAGGAGGCCGGACTCACCGAGTGCGGCGACCAGGGGGCGGTTGACGTGGCCCGGGTCGCCTTTTTCGGCGAGGGGGCGCAGTTGCTGCTCGGCAAGGGCTCTTAGCTCTTCACACCAGGCGATTTGTGCCGGATCGAGCGAGAATGCCGTCATACCGGCGCCTCTCTTGTCGCGTCTCGTCTTCTCTTCTTATCGCGGACCGTTGACTACCGTCACCCAAACGATACGCTCCAGAGGCGACAAGGGGGCGATCCGTCATGGACCCGAAGACCTCAGCGCACCTCGACACCTTCGCCAGGGAGCACCTGCCACCCTCGGACCAGTGGCCGGAACTGCTCTTCGACCTTCCCGAACTGCAGTATCCGGCCCGCCTCAACTGCGCGGCCGAACTGCTGGACCGTACGGTCGACCGCTTCGGCCCCGGGCGCCCCGCCTTCCGTACCCCCGACGGCGGGGTCTGGAGCTACGGGGAGCTGCGGGACCGGGTGGACCGGATCGCCCATGCCCTCACCTCCGATCTGGGGGTCGTACCCGGCAACCGCGTCCTGCTGCGCGGCCCCACCACACCCCATCTGGCCGCCTGCTGGCTCGCGGTGCTGAAGGCGGGCGCGATCGCCGTCACGGTGCTGGCCCAGCAGCGGTCCGCCGAGCTCGCCACGATCTGCTCGATCGCCCGGGTGAGCCACGCACTGTGCGACGTCCGGGCGGTCGACGACCTGGTGAAGGCTCAGGTGCCGGGGCTGCGGATCACGGCGTACGGAGGTGACGCCCCGGACGATCTGCTGCACCTGGCCGAGGCCAGGACGGGGCCGTACCGTCCGGTGGACACGGCGGCGGACGATGTCGCACTGATCGCGTTCACCTCGGGCACCACCGGGCGCCCCAAGGGCTGTATGCACTTCCACCGGGATGTGCTCGCCATCGCCGACACGTTCTCGCGCCATGTCCTGCGCCCCACGTCCGACGATGTGTTCGCGGGCAGTCCGCCGCTCGGCTTCACCTTCGGGCTCGGCGGTCTGGTGGTCTTCCCGCTGCGGGCCGGTGCCAGTTCCCTGCTGCTCGAACAGTCCGGCCCGGCGCAGCTGCTGCCCGCGCTCGCGGCCCACCGTGTCTCGGTGCTGTTCACCGCGCCGACCGCCTACCGCGTGATGCTCGACCACATCGACGAGCACGATCTGAGTGCGCTGAGGCGCTGTGTCTCGGCCGGCGAGAACCTCCCGGTCGCCACTTGGCGGTCCTGGTACGAGCGGACGGGTCTGCGCATCATCAACGGCATCGGCGCCACCGAACTGCTGCACATCTTCATCTCCGCCGCCGACGACGCGGTCCGCCCCGGCACCACCGGAGTTCCCGTGCCCGGCTGGCAGGCCCGGGTGCTGGACCGCGAGGGCAGGCAGGTGCCGGACGGGGAGCCCGGACTCCTCGCCGTCCGCGGTCCGGTCGGCTGCCGCTATCTCGCCGACGAGCGCCAGCGGGACTATGTGGCGCACGGCTGGAATCTCACCGGTGACACCTATGTGCGCGAGCCGGACGGCTACTTCCGTTACGTCGCCCGCGCCGACGACATGATCATTTCCTCCGGCTACAACATCGCGGGACCCGAGGTCGAGGACGCCCTGCTGCACCACCCCGCGGTGGCCGAGGCCGCGGTGGTGGGCCGGGCGGACGAGCTGCGCGGCCACATCGTGGTGGCGTACGTGGTGCTGCGCGAGGGCGCGGAACTGGACGCCGACGAGCTGCGCACGTACATGAAGAGCGAACTGGCCCCGCACAAGTGCCCGCGCGTCATCGAGTTCCTGCCCGCCCTCCCCCGCACCGCCACCGGGAAGCTGCAGCGCTTCCGGCTGCGGGGCGACTGACCCGGAAATGCGGGTGCCTCGCTCCACGCACACCCGGCAGGATGAGGCATGACCTGGACCTTCACCGATGACGTCAGCGTCTTTCTCGACGCGGCCGGCGCCTCGCTGGCCGCCCGGCCCGCCGAGAACACCCTGGTTCTGACCGTGACCGCGACCCTGCGCCGCAGCGGCCCGCACGCCTACGGTGACGCCGACCCGCTGCTGGGCTGGTGGCGCGGGGCGGACGGCGAGGTCGCGGGGACGCTGGTGCAGACCCCGCCGTATCCGCCGGTACTGACAGCCGTCGCCCCGGAGGCGGTCGGTCCACTGGCCGCCTCGCTCCCCCTGACCGCGGTCAACGCGGACCGGGCCATCGCCGAGGCGCTGGCCGCCAACTGGCCCGGCCACCGGGTCGTCCAGGAGCAGCGGCTCTACCGGCTGGGGACGCTGATCCCGCCCTCCCCCGCCCCCTCGGGCCGGCCCAGGACCGCCACCGCCGCCGACCGGGAGCTGCTGGTCCGCTGGCACCGCGCGTTCGCCGACGAGGTCGGCCAGCCCTCCGCCCATGCCGAACGGCAGGTGGACGAACGGACGGCGTCCGGCAGCTTGACCCTCTGGGAGGCCGACGGCGTCCCGGTGTCGATGGCGGGCGTCTCCCCGCGGATCGCGGGCACGGTGCGGATCGCGCCGGTCTACACGCCTGCCGAGCACCGCGGCCGGGGCTACGCGGCCGCGGTGACGGCGGAGGTCAGCCGGGCGGCACGGGAGGACGGCGCGCAGGAGGTGCTGCTCTTCACCGACCTCGCGAACCCGACCAGCAACGGCGTGTATCAGCGCATCGGTTACCGGGCGGTCTCGGACCGGTTGCTGATCAGCGCGGCGGAGCAGTGAGCGGGCCGCCGGAACCCGTCTGGCTGGTCGCCGCGAACGTGGTGCTGTGGCGGCGGTACGGGGACCTCGGGCAGGAGCTCCGTCCCGGCACGAAGGCGTACCGGGGCGGGGCGAAGGTGTACGTCGTCGACACCTACCCGGGCATGGGGCACCAGCAGCTGACCACGGTGGGGCACGGGCGGCACACCGGTCACTGGATCACCATCGACACGGGGACCCGCCATCTGCACACCTTCCGGGCGCGGTTGGTGTACGTACCGGCCGTGCTGAAGCGGTGTGCCGGCCGGGGTTCCGCCACCCGGGAGGAGGCCGAGGAACTGGCCGCGCTGCTGGAGCGGGTCGCCCGCGAGGAGCGGCGCGCCCACCACGGGGCACCGTGCCCGGACCGGTGCCGGTGCCACGAGTGCCTGCCCGTCACCCCAGAGTGAGCCGCGGCTTCGGTGCGTCCGTGCGGCCCGTCGGCGGGGTGCGGCTGCCTGCGCGGTACGGGAGCGGCCAGGGCGCGCCCGGTCCGCTGTAGCCCTGGTCGGCCGCCGCGTGCAGCGTCCAGTGCGGGTCGTAGAGATGGGGACGGGCCAGGGCGCACAGGTCGGCCCGGCCCGCGAGCAGGAGTGAATTCACGTCGTCCCAGGAGGAGATGGCACCGACCGCGATGACGGGCACGCACAGCGTGTTGCGGATCCGGTCGGCGTACGGGGTCTGGTAGGAGCGGCCGTACTCGGGGCGCTCGTCGGGGACGACCTGACCGGTGGAGACGTCGATGGCATCGGCCCCGTGGGCGACGAAGGCGCGGGCGATCTCCACGGCGTCCTCGGCCGTCGTGCCGCCCTCGGCCCAGTCCGTGGCGGAGATACGGACGGTCATGGGCCGGTCGTCGGGCCAGTCGGCGCGCATCGCGTCGAAGACTTCGAGGGGGAAGCGGAGCCGGTTTCGGAGCGACCCGCCGTAGCGGTCGGTGCGGCGGTTGGTGAGCGGCGAGAGGAAGCCGGAGAGCAAGTAGCCGTGGGCGCAGTGGAGTTCGAGCAGGTCGAAGCCGCAGAGGTCGGCGCGCCGGGCCGCCGCCGCGAACTGTTCGCGTACGGCGTCGAGGCCGGCCCGGTCCAGGGCGTGCGGGACCTGGTTGACGCCGTCGGCGTAAGGGATCGGGGAGGCGGCGGTGAGCGGCCAGTTGCCGTGGTCGAGTGGCTGGTCGATGCCTTCCCACATCAGTTTGGTGGAGCCCTTGCGCCCGGAGTGGCCGAGTTGGACGCCGATGGCCGTACCGGGTGCGCTCGCATGGACGAAGTCGGTGATCCGGGTCCAGGCGGCAGCCTGTTCAGGGGTGTAGAGGCCGGTGCAGCCGGGGGTGATGCGGCCCTCGGCGCTGACGCACACCATCTCCGTCATGACGAGCCCGGCGCCGCCGAGTGCGCGTGCGCCCAGGTGGACGAGGTGGAAGTCGCCGGGGACGCCGTCGACGGCCGAGTACATGTCCATGGGTGAGACGACGACGCGGTTGCGGAGTTCGAGGCCGCGCAGCCGCAGCGGGGTGAACATCGGCGGGGTGCCCGGGGCACAGCCGAACTCCTCCTCGACGGCGGCGGTGAAGGAGGCGTCGCGCAGCCGCAGATTGTCGTGGGTGACGCGGCGGCTGCGGGTGAGGAGGTTGAAGGCGAACTGGCGGGGCGGCTGGTCGACGTAGGTGCCGAGCTCCTCGAACCAGCGCAGGCTGGCCGCGGCGGCCCGCTGGGTCGATTCGACGACCGGTCGGCGCTCGGTCTCGTACGCGGCCAGTGCGCCCGGCAGGTCGGGCTGTTCCTCGATGCAGGCGGCGAGCGCGAGGGCGTCCTCGACGGCGAGTTTGGTGCCGGAGCCGATGGAGAAGTGCGCGGTGTGGGCGGCGTCGCCGATGAGGACGGTGTTGCCGTGCGACCAGCGGGCGTTGACGACGGTACGGAAGGTGAGCCAGGAGGAGTTGTTGGAGCGCAGCGGCCGGCCGCCGAGCGCCTCGGTGAAGATCTTGGCGCAGCGTACGGTCGAGTGCTCCACGTCGCAGGTGTCGAATCCGGCGGCGCGCCAGACCTCCTCGCGCATCTCGATGATGACGGTGGAGGCGTCGGCCGAGAAGGGGTAGCCGTGGAGCTGCATCACCCCGTACGCGGTCTCGGCGATCTCGAAGCGGAAGGCGTCGAGGGCGAAGTCGGCGGCGAGCCAGATGTAGCGGCAGCGGTGGGTGGTGAGGCGGGGGCCGAAGGTGTCGGCGTGCGCGGCGCGGGTGAGGCTGTGCACGCCGTCGGCAGCGATCACCAGGTCGTATGCGGCGGCCAGCTCGGCGGCCGGCGGTGCCTCGGTGCGGAAGCGGAGCCGTACGCCGAGCCGGTCGCAGCGTTCGTGCAGGATCTCCAGGAGTCTGCGCCGGCCCAGCGCCGCGAAGCCGTGGCCGCCGGAGGTCTGGGTCACGCCGCGGTGGACGATGTCGATGTCGTCCCACCGTACGAATTCGTCCTGGAGTGCCCGGTGGACGACGGGGTCGGCGTGCTCGATGCCGCCGAGGGTCTCGTCGGAGAGGACGACGCCGAAGCCGAACGTGTCGTCGGGTGCGTTGCGCTCCCAGACGGTGATGTCGCGTTCCGGGTCGAGCCGCTTGAGCAGCGCCGCGGCGTAGAGTCCGCCGGGGCCGCCGCCGATGACCGCGATCCGCTTCACGCCGGTCCGATTCACGGCGGGCGCCGTCGCGGCGGACGGCCCGGTTCCGGTCACGCTCGTGTCGGGCGGCATCGTGCTACCGGCCTTGCCACTTCGGCGGCCGCTTCTCGGTGAAGGCGGCGTGGAATTCGGCGTAGTCGTCACCGTGCATCAGCAGGGCCTGGGTCGCGGCGTCCATCTCGACCGCGGCGGCGAGCGGCATGTCGAGTTCGGCGGTGAGCAGCGCCTTGGTCTGGGCGAGGGCGAGGGCCGGTCCGTCGGCGAGGCGGCGGGCGAGCGCTGCCGCGCGCACATCCGCCTGGCCCTCTTCGGTCAGCTCACTGATCAGTCCGATCCGTTCCGCTTCGGGTGCGCGGACCGGTTCGCCGAGCATCAGCAGCCGGGTGGCATGGCCGAGGCCGACGACGCGCGGCAGCAGATAGGCGGCGCCCATGTCGCCGCCGGAGAGACCGACCCTGGTGAAGAGGAAGGCGAAGCGGGCGGACGGATCGGCGACCCGGAAGTCGGCGGCCAGCGCAAGAACCGCGCCGGCACCTGCGGCCACGCCGTGTACGGCGGCGATGACGGGGAAGGGGGTTTCACGTAGGGCCCGCACCACCTGGCCGGTCATGCGGTTGAAATCGAGGAGCTGGGCGGTGTCCATGGCGAGTGTCGCGCCGATGATGTCGTCGACATCTCCGCCTGAGCAGAAACCGCGGCCCTCCCCCGCGAGCACCAGAGCGCGCACGGTGCGTTCGCGGGACAGCTCGGCAAGCAGGTCGCGCAGGTCGGCGTAGGCACCGAAGGTGAGAGCGTTGAGCTTCTCGGGGCGGGCGAGGGTGACGGTGGCAACTCCGTCGTCCGTCGTCAGCCGCAGATGGCGCCAGTCATCCGTACGGGGGGCGGAGCTGGGAAACGGGCTCATCGAGGGGGCTCCCCTTCAGCCGTCGGGCTGCTACCTGCGAACGAACTTATCACTCGTACGTGACTCCCGTCACGAGCACGCAATAGGCGGAGCGTGAGAACTCAATGCCTAACGTCCCCTTCGTACCGGTCGGCGGGCCCTTGCCCGTGTCGTTGCACTTCGTAAGGTTGAAACCGAGAAGTCTTGACCTCCAGAAAGTTCGTGAACTCCGGAACGGAAACCGTGCCGTGCCCTCCGATGCCCCCCTCCCCGCCTCCTGGCGGATCGCCCTGCCGCATTCGACGGTGGCCGTACCGGTCGCTCGCGCCCTGATCCGTACGGCACTGGCGGACATCGACGCACCGGCCGATTCCGATACCGCCGAGCTCCTCACCGCCGAACTGGTCGCCAACGCCGTGGAGCACACCCGCAGCGACGAACCCATCGAGCTGGTGGTGGAGCTCCTGCCGACCGGCTGCCAGGTGGAGGTGCACGACCGCGACCCGGCCTCGCCGGGCGATCTCTCCCATCCGGAGCCCGGCAGCGCACCGGACCCCTGGCAGGAACACGGCCGGGGTCTGCTGCTGATCCGTACGCTCAGCTCGTCCTGCGGTCACCGCACGACGGAGCACGGCAAGGCGGTGTGGTTCACCCTGCCGTCCCGCACGCCTCGGAGCTGACCGGCCGTCTCGGAGCTGACCGGCCGCCCGCATCAACCCGCGTCGGCAGCGGCCAGCCGGGAACGGCTGCGGCCGTAGAAGGCGTACACCGCCGCACCGATGATCAGGAAGACGGCGAACTGCACCCAGGTCGCCCAGCCCGTCCCGTACATCAGATAGAGGCAGAAGACGACACCCAGGAGCGGGCTCACCGGGTAGAGCGGCACCCGGAACGAGCCCGTCACCTCAGGGTTTCGGCGGCGCAGCACGATCACCGCGATGTTCACCGCGACCATGGTGCCCAGCGTGCCGATGGTCGTCAGATTCACCACCACGCCGAGCGACGAGAAGGCCGCCGGGATCGCGAAAACGACCGCCACGATCCAGGTGTTCGCAACCGGTGTCGCCGTCCGCGGCGAGACCCGCTCGAAGACCCGCGGGATCAGACCGTCGCGGGACATCGACATCAGGATGCGGGTCTGCCCGTACATCACCGCGAGCACGACGGATGCGATCGCGACGACCGCTCCGAAAGCGATGATTCCACCACCGACGGTCGAGTCGGTGACCTGGTCGACGACGATCGAGAGCGCGGCCGGCTTGTCGGCGACGGCCTCCGGGCCGAGGGCACCGATGGCGGCGAGCGCGACGGCGCAGTAGAGCAGGGTGACCAGGCCGATGCAGACCATGATCGCGATCGGGATGTTCCGCCGCGGGTTCTTGACCTCTTCGCCCGCGGTGGTGATGGCGTCGAAGCCGATGTACGAGAAGAAGGCCAGCGACGCACCGGCGGTGACCCCGCCCGCCCCGTGGGCGACGAACGGCGTGAGATTCCCGTGTTCGAAGGCCGTGAAGGCGATGACGCAGAACATGATCAGAATGGCGATCTTGAGGACCGCCATCGCGGTGGTGGCCCCCGCACTCTCCCGGACGCCGCGCACCAGCAGGGTGGCGGCCATCATGACCACCAGGACCGCGGGCAGATTGATCACTCCGCCGTCGCCGGGTCCCGCCGAAAGGGCCGCCGGCAGCTGCCAGCCGAACAAGCTGTTCAGCAGCTCATTGACGTACTGGCTCCAGCCGACGGCGACCGCGGAGACCGAGACTCCGTACTCCAGCAGCAGGCACCAGCCGACGAGGAACGCGATGCGTTCGCCGAGGGTCGCGTAGGCGAAGGAGTACGAGCTGCCGGACACCGGGATCGCGCTGCCCAGCTCGGCGAAGGAGAACGCGGTGAAGATGCAGGTGATCGCGGCGAGCACGAACGACAGCACGACCGCGGGGCCCGCCTCGGCGACGCTGTCGGAGAGGCCGACGAAGATTCCGGTGCCGACGACGGCGCCGACACCGAAGCACACCAGCTGGAAGAGTCCCATCGTGCGTTTGAGGCCGTGCCCCTCCAGGTCGGCGCCGGACTCGGCGATCAGCTGGTGGGGGCTCTTGATGCGTGGCCCGGAGGGGCGCAGGGAGCTCGGTGGGCGCAGCGGACTCACGGGGATGGTCTCTTCTCTGGTGGAGCATGTGGGGGGATGTACACCCGGGGCCCTGTGGGGGAGCTCCGGGTGCTGGTGACACCCATGAAAATGGGGTTCGAGCGTGCGAGCTCGAACCCCACCAAGAGACAACATATTAGTCGCCTTCGCGCATGTTCACCCAATCGAGCGCATGATCATGCAGTAGTCGGTGCGGCCGCCAGGGTTGCCACCAGAACGGCCTTGATCGTGTGCATCCGGTTCTCGGCCTCGTCGAAGACGACCGAGTGCGTGGACTCGAAGACCTCGTCGGTGACCTCCAGCTCCGTCAGTCCGTGGGCGGCCTCGATCTCCCGCCCGACCTCGGTGCCGAGGTCATGGAAGGCCGGGAGGCAGTGCAGGAACTTCACGTCCGCGTTGCCGGTGGCGCGCAGGACGTCCATGGTCACGGCGTACGGCGCGAGGGCCTCGATGCGCTCGCCCCAGACCTCCTTGGGCTCGCCCATGGAGACCCAGACATCGGTGGCGACGAAGTCCGCGCCCGTGACGCCCTCGGCGATGTCCTCGGTGAGCGTGACCGTCGCCCCGCTGACCTCGGCCAGCCTGCGGGCCCCGGTGACGATCTCCTCGGCCGGCCAGTACGACTTCGGCGCGACGATCCGCACGTCCATGCCCAGCAGGGCGCCGGTGACCAGGTAGGAGTTGCCCATGTTGAAGCGGGCGTCGCCGAGGTAGGCGAAGGCGATCCGCTCCAGCGGCTTCTCGCTGTGCTCGGCCATGGTGAGGACGTCGGCGAGCATCTGGGTCGGGTGCCAGTCGTCGGTGAGTCCATTGAAGACGGGAACGCCGCCGTACGCGGCCAGCTCCTCGACGGCCGACTGGCTGTCACCGCGGTATTCGATGCCATCGAACATCCGACCGAGGACGCGGGCCGTGTCCTTCACCGACTCCTTGTGCCCCAGCTGCGAGCCGGAGGGGTCGAGATACGTCGTGGACGCACCCTGATCGGCGGCAGCCACCTCGAAGGCGCAGCGGGTACGGGTCGAGGTCTTCTCGAAGATGAGCGCGATGTTCTTGCCACGCAGCCGCTGCACTTCGGTCCCCGATTTCTTGGCGGCCTTGAGCTCGGCCGCGAGATCGATCAGGCCGCGGAACTCCTCGGCCGTGAAGTCCAGCTCCTTGAGGAAGTGGCGACCTGCGAGGTCTATGGCCATGAGACTGCTCCTGGGTCGGGTGAGGTCGTGCATACGGTGACCCTGGAAGTCTATACGAAGCATTGCATCGCTATACGGAGCCCTTGGCTTGCGCGACGATTCTTCGTGTGGAGTCTGTTCGTGCGGAGACTCGTTGTGCAGAGTCACTTTCCTCGCGCCGTGTCGCGCACCGCTGCACCAGGCCGTGCACCGCTACACCGGATCACGCACCACGGGGCAGCTCATGCAGCGGGGGCCGCCCCTGCCCCGGCCGAGTTCACTGCCGCGGATCTCTATGACCTCGATGCCCTCCTTGCGCAGATAGGTGTTGGTGGTGGCGTTGCGCTCGTACGCGACGACGACGCCCGGCTCGACGGCCAGCACATTGCAGCCGTCGTCCCACTGCTCGCGCTGGGCGGCGTGCGCATCCTGGGTGGCCGTGAGGACCCGGATCGAGTCCAGGCCCAGGGCGTGCGCGATCGCGTCGTGCATGTGCTCGGGCGGATGGTCGGTGACCTTCAGGTCCCTCGGCCCTTCACCGGGCTCGATGGTGTACGAGCGGAGCATGCCCAGGCCCGCGTACTTGGTGAAGGTGTCGCCGTCGATCATCGTCATGACCGTGTCGAGGTGCATGAACGCCCGGCGCTTGGGCATGTCGAGCGCCACGATCGTGTGCGCCGAGCCGGCGTCGAACAGTCCACGGGCCAGCATCTCCACCGCCTGCGGGGTGGTGCGCTCGCTCATCCCGATGAGTACCGCGCCGTGGCCGATGACCAGTACGTCGCCGCCTTCGATGGTGGAGGGGTAGTCGCCCTGCCCCTCCGACCAGTGGTGGAAGACGCCTGCGTCGGGGCCGGTGAAGAGGGGGTGATGGCGGTAGATCGCCTCGAAGTGGACGGTCTCGCGCTGCCGGGCCGGCCAGCGCATCGCGTTGATCGACACCCCGTCGTATATCCAGGCCGAGGTGTCCCGGGTGAAGAGATGGTTCGGCAGCGGGCCGAGCAGGAAGTCGTCCAGGTCCATGACATGGAAACGGACGGAGGTCGGCTCGCTGTGCCGCTCCAGGAACTCGCGCTTGGTCATCCCGCCGACCAGCGTCTCGGCCAGCTCGGCGCTGGGCAACTCCTCGAAGGCGGCCCGCAGATGCTCGGTGGCGAGCGGGCCGTACTCCTTCTCCTCGAAGACCCGGTCCAGGACGAGCCGCCTGGCCACCGGAATCTCCAGCGACTCGCGGAGCAGATCGCCGAAGAGGTGCACCTCCACTCCGCGGTCGCGCAGCACGTCCGCGAAGCCGTCGTGCTCCTGGCGGGCGCGGCGCACCCAGAGCACGTCGTCGAACAGGAGCGCGTCCTTGTTGCTGGGGGTGAGCCGCTTCAGTTCAAGATCGGGGCGGTGCAGGATGACGCGGCGCAGCCGCCCGGCCTCGGAGTCGACATGGAATCCCATGCATCCATCCTCACCGCGCGGAGCGCCGTTCACCCGGCGAATCGCCAGCGGTTTTCCGTTGATCTCATCGGAAAACCTGCTGACGCCACTGCCTACAGCCGCGGGTCGACCGGCTCCGACTCCAGGGCCAGCACCGCGAACACCGCCTCGTGGACCCGCCACAGCGGCTCTCCGTCGGCCAGCCGGTCCAGCGCTTCGAGCCCCAGCGCGTACTCCCGGAGCGCCAACGACCTCTTGTGGCCGAGGAACCGGCCGCGCAGCCGCTCCAGATTCTCCGGGCGGGTGTACTCGGGGCCGTAGATGATCCGGAGGTACTCCCGGCCGCGCACCTTGATGCCCGGCTGGACCAGCCTGCCCTTGTCGTCCCGTACGAGCGCGGCGAGCGGCTTGACGACCATGCCTTCGCCGCCGCGGCCGGTCATCTCCAGCCACCAGTCGACGCCGGAGCGCACCGACGCCTCGTCACCGGTGTCGACGACGAGCCTGCGGGTGACCTGGAGCAGACCGGTCGGATCGTGCTCGACCAGCCGGTCGAGCCAGGCCAGCTGCTCGTCGTGCGGTACGGAGGCCAGCGAGCGGCCCTGCACGGCGAGGATCTGGAACGGCGCGAGCCGCACCCCGTCCAGGCCCTGGGTGCTCCAGCAGTAGCGGCGGTACGCCTCGGTGAACGCGGTCGCGTCCTCGGCCCGTCCCTGCTGGCGGTCCGCGAGCGCGCCCACGTCCACCCCACGGGCCACCGCTGCCGCGAGTGCCGCGTTGGCCTCCGGGAAGACCGCCCCGGATGCGGCACCGACCGCGGCGTACTGCGAGCGCAGCAGCCCGGCCGCCTTGAGAGACCACGGCATCAGCTCGGCGTCGAGCATCACCCAGTCGGTGTCCCACTCCTCCCAGAGTCCGGCGGCGGTGACGGCGGTGCGCAGCCTGCCGAGGATCACCTCGGTGAGTGCGACGTCGTCGAGGAACGGCCTTCCGGTGCGGGTGTAGAGAGCCCCGGTCGGACCTCCTTCACCGCCGGAAGCGTGGGAGGTTCCTCCTGCGCCGAACCTCTCACGGGCGGTGTTCGCGTCCCGGCAGACCAGTGCCACCGCACGCGAACCCATGTGCTTCTCCTCGCACACGACCTTGGTGACACCGTCCGCCCGGTACTGGGCGAAGGCCTCGGCCGGGTGTTCCAGATAACCGTCCTCGTGCGAGGCGGCGGTGGGCGCCATGGTCGGCGGGAGGTAGCCGAGCAGCCGCGGGTCGACGGCGAACCGGCTCATGACTTCGAGCGCCGCCGCGGCGTTCTCCTCGCGGACCGAGATGCGGCCCATGTGCCGGGTCTCCACGACCCGGCGGCCGTGCACATCGGCGAGGTCCAGCGGCCTGCCCTCCCTGCCCCCGGGCGCCTCGGTGGTCAGCGGCTTGGCCGGCTGGTACCAGACCTTCTCGGCCGGTACGTCGACGAGCTCGCGCTCCGGCCAGCGCAACGCGGTCATCTTTCCCCCGAAGACCGCACCGGTGTCCAGGCAGATGGTGTTGTTGACCCAGGAGGTGTCGGGCACCGGGGTGTGGCCGTAGACCACGGCGGCACGGCCGCGGTACTCCTCCGCCCACGGGTAGCGCACGGGCAGACCGAACTCGTCGGTCTCACCGGTGGTGTCCCCGTACAGCGCGTGCGAGCGGACCCGCCCGGAGGTGCGCCCGTGGTACTTCTCGGGCAGTCCGGCGTGGCAGACGACGAGCTTGCCCTCGTCGAGCACGTAGTGGCTGACGAGCCCGTCGATGAACTCCCGCACCTGCTCGCGGAAGGCGGGGTCCTTCTCGTCCTCGCGGTCCAACTGCTCGATGGTCTCTGCGAGTCCATGGGTGTGCTGGACCTTGCGGCCCTTGAGGTAGCGGCCGAGCTTGTTCTCGTGGTTGCCCGGCACGCACAGGGCGTTGCCCGCCGACACCATGGACATGACGCGGCGCAGTACCCCGGGGCTGTCGGGGCCGCGGTCCACGAGGTCGCCGACGAAGACCGCCGTACGCCCTTCGGGGTGCGCACCGTCGACGTAGCCGAGCTTGCCGAGCAGGGCCTCCAGCTCGGAACTGCAGCCGTGGATGTCGCCGATGATGTCGAAGGGTCCAGTGAGGTGACGGAGGTCGTTGTAGCGGCGCTCCAGCACCACTTCGGCGCACTCCGCCTCCTCTTCGGTGCGCAGAATGTGCACCTTGCGGAAGCCCTCGCGCTCCAGGCCGCGCAGCGAGCGGCGCAGTTCACGGCGGTGGCGCTGGATGACGTGGCGCGGCATGCCGGCGCGGTCGGGGCGGGCCGCATTGCGCGCGATGCAGACCTCTTCGGGCAGGTCGAGAACGACCGCGATGGGCAGCACGTCGTGGCTCCTGGCCAGCTGGACCAACTGCTTGCGGCTCTCGGACTGGACGCTGGTGGCGTCCACGACGGTCAGCCGCCCGGCGGCGAGCCGCTTGCCCACGATGTAGTGCAGGACGTCGAAGGCGTCACGGCTGGCGCTCTGGTCGTTCTCGTCGTCGGCGACCAGGCCACGGCAGAAGTCCGAGGAGACGATCTCCGTGGGCTTGAAGTGCTTACGGGCGAAGGTGGACTTGCCGGAACCGCTGGCTCCGATGAGCACCACGAGGGAGAGGTCGGTCACCGGCAACGTGCGCGAAGTACTGGTCATGCGACTTTCGCCTCCTTCTCGGTCTCGTTGGCGCTCTCGTGCCAGGACTCGTTCTTGCTCTCGTTCTTGCTCTCGTTTTTAGTCGTGCCCTCATCGGCCGGGGTCATCGTGAAAACGGCCATCTGTGTGGGCGGCCCCACCTCGGGGTCGTCGGGCCCCACGGGGACGAGATGGACCCCGTATCCATGCCGCTGTGCCACCTCCTGGGCCCAGTCGCGGAACTCGGCCCTGGTCCACTCGAACCGGTGGTCACCGTGGCGTACATGCCCGGCCGGAAGGGTCTCCCAGCGGACGTTGTACTCGACGTTCGGTGTCGTCACGAGCACGGTCCGCGGTCGGGCCGAACCGAACACGGCGTACTCCAGCGCGGGCAGCCTCGGCAGGTCGAGGTGCTCGATGACCTCGCTGAGCACGGCCGCGTCATACCCCTTGAGCCGCTTGTCGGTGTAGGTGAGCGAGCCCTGCTGAAGCGTGACCCGTCCGGCCTGCCGCTCCCCCATTCGGTCCAGCCTCAGTCGTCGTGAGGCGATCGTGAGGGCGCGCATCGAGACATCGACGCCGACGATCTCCGTGAAGCCCGCGTCCTTGAGCAGTGCCTGCACCAACTGGCCCTGACCGCAGCCCAGGTCGAGGATCCGGCTCGCCCCGGCGGTGCGCAGCGCGTCGAGGATCGCGATGCGCCGCTGCTCGGCGAGCGGCACCGGCTTCTCCTCGGTGTCGGTCGTCTCGTCCACTGCGTTGTCGATGCTCTCGACGTCCAGGTCGTCCGATTCGGCGAGCCGCACCAGTTCGAGCCGCTGCATCGCCTGCCGGGTCAGCCCCCAGCGTCGGGACAGATAGCGGCTGGTGATCAGCTTCTGCTCGGGGTGGTCGGCCAGCCAGCCCTCACCGGCCCGCAACAGCTTGTCCACCTCGTCCGGTGCGACCCAGTAGTGCTTGGCGTCGTCGAGCACCGGCAGCAGGACATACAGCTGCCGCAACGCGTCCGCCAGCCGCAACTCGCCTTCCAGCACCAGCCGTACATACCGCGAGTCCCCCCACTCCGGGAACTGCTCGTCCAGAGGTACGGCCACGGCGTCCACGCTCTTCCAGCCGAGCGGCCCGAAGAGCTTGCGCACCAGTTCCGCGCCGCCGCGCGCCGGCAGTGCGGGCACCTCGATCCTCAGCGGAAGCGGCGCCTGTGCACGTTCGGGCAGTGCGCGGCACACACCGTTCAGCGCGGTCTTGAAGACCGTGCTCATCGCGACGGAGAGCAGCGAGGACGCCGCATACGGACGGTCGTTGACGTACTGCGCGAGCGCCGCATCGGGGGCGCCGCCCCGGCCCTTGCCCTTGCCGCGCCGCACCAGCGCCACGGGATCCACCTCCAGCAGGAGCGCCGCTGTGCAGCGCTCGGCGGATGCCTCGGGATAGAAGACATGCGCGGTGCCATGGGAGGTGGAGAACGTCTGCGCCTTCTCGGGATGCTTGTGCAGCAGAAAGCCGAGATCGGTCGCGGGACGTTCCGGGTTGCCGGTCGTGCTGATTGTCAGGAACACACGTCCGAGTATGGTCCGCTTCACTCGCCCCCCACCAGGTATTTTCATCTGTCTACGGCACTGTTGCCCCTCCCTTCCCTTCACCTGCCGTCGCTTCGCCGAGCAGCCCGGCCAGCTCCGCGATGGTCTCCCGGGCCGACCCGGCAGCAGCCGCCCACCAGCCGGGCGCCGGCGTCCTCCCAGGCCCGTACTCTCCCGGGATCGAAGGTGGGGGCACCAGCCCACTCCCGGCCGCCGGCATCCCACCGCTCACCGCTGTTCGGATAGACCACGACCGGTTTCCCGGCCACCTGCGCCGCCACCCGCACCGCCCGGTCCGCGTCCGACGGATCACAGCAGTTCACCCCGACTGCCAGCACACGGTCATGCCCCGAGGCGAGAGCGAAGGCCGTCTCCAGCGACTGCCCCGCCCTGGTCCGGTCCCCCGCCACGCTGTACGAGAGCCAGACGGGCAGCCCGCACCCCTCGACCGCACGCAGCAACGCCTCGGCCTCGTCGATGTCCGGCACCGTCTCCAGCGCCAGCACATCGGGCCCTGCGGCGGCCAGCGCCTCCACCCGCGGCCGGTGAAACCGCTCCAGCTCCCGGACGGAGAGCCCGTAACGGCCCCGGTACTCGCTGCCGTCCGCCAGCATCGCCCCGTACGGGCCGACCGAGGCGGCGACCCAGATCTCCCGCTCCACCGCACCCGCGGCCCGCCGCGCCAGCCGCACGCTGCGGGCGAACAGCTCCGCCGCCTGGGCCCGTCCGATCCCCCGCCTCTCGAATCCCTCGAAGGTCGCCTGGTAACTGGCCGTGATGAGCACCTGCGCACCCGCCCGCACATAAGCAGTGTGCGCGGCCTCGATCTGCCCCGGCCCGTCGGCCAGCAGCCGGGCCGACCACAGAACGTCGGACAGATCGCAGCCCTGCGCCTCCAGCTGGTTGGAGAGACCACCGTCGAGCAGGACCGTCCGCTCCAAGAGGGCACGATCGAGCGCGCGGGTGGGCGGACCGTTGACTGACCGGACAGGTTGCACGGGTGACTCCCTCGTGAGCCGGGCCCGGACCTGGCTCGGGTGAGCGGCGACCGATCCCTGACTCGGGTGAGCCGGGATGGTTCCCGGCTCAGGTGAACTGGGACTGGACCTGGGAGGAGATCAGCTCCAGGTGCTCCAGGTCGTCCAGATCCAGGACCTGGAGGTAGATCCGGGACGACCCGATCGCGCCGTACCTGCCGATCTTGTCGACCACCTCGGCAGGTGAGCCCGCGAGCCCGTTCGCCTTCAGCTCCGCCACCTCACGACCGATGACGGAGGCGCGCCGCGCCACCTCGGCGTCGTTCTTGCCGACGCAGACCACCAGGGCGTTGGAGTACACCAGGTCGTCCGGTCCGCGGCCGGCCGCCTTCGCCGCCTCCCTGACCCGGCCGAACTGCTTCTCGCTGTCCTCCAGCGACGCGAAGGGAATATTGAATTCGTCCGCGTACCGGGCGGCCAGCCGTGGTGTGCGCGTCGCACCGTGACCGCCGATCAGGACCGGCACCTTGGCCTGCGCCGGCTTGGGCAGCGCGGGCGAATCGGTCAGCTGGTAGTACGTGCCGTCGAAGCTGAACGTCTTGCCGATCTCGGTCGCCCAGAGTCCGGTGACGATCTCCAGCTGCTCCTCCAGCCTGCCGAACTTCTCCTTGGGGAACGGGATGCCGTAGGCCTTGTGCTCCTCCTCGAACCAGCCTGCGCCGAGGCCGAGCTCGACGCGCCCGCCGGACATCTGGTCGACCTGCGCGACCTGGATGGCGAGCACGCCGGGGAGCCGGAAGGTCCCCGCGGTCATCAGCGTGCCGAGCCGGATCCGCTTGGTCTCGCGCGCCAGCCCGGCCAGGGTGATCCACGCGTCGGTCGGGCCGGGCAGCCCGTCCCCCGGGCCCATGCGGAGGTAGTGGTCGGAGCGGTAGAAGGCGTCGAAGCCGAGGTCTTCGGCCGCCTTGGCGACGGTGAGCAGGGTGTCGTAGTCGGCCCCTTGCTGGGGCTCGGTGAAGATTCGAAGATCCATGCATCCATCCTGCACCTCCGGATGCCGGTCGTTCCCCTCCTTCTCCCTCCCACGCGCCGCCCCTGCCGAAGCCCTCTACGGTCACGGCCGTCCCGTACACCGTCCCGTCCCTCGTCACTCCCTGAATCCTGCGCGGTCACGGCTGGCCCGCCGCCGAGCCCGCCGGTCCGCGGATCGCACCGTAGGGGCCGTCCCGCTCCCGGCCTCGCTCCAGATCCTGCTGCCGCTCCCGGTCCTGCTCATCGAGGCGCCGGAGCATTCCGTGCACCCGGTCCATGGACTCGTCGGCCGCGTCGATCGCCTCCATGCACTGCCAGTAGAGCCCCTGCTCGTCGGTCTCGCAGGCCACCCCGACCAGGGCTATCCCCACCTCTCCGAGCAGTGTGCCCAGCCCCGTCAGCGTCGCCCGCGGTTCGGCGAGCCCGGAGAGCTGCGCGGCCCGCGCCACTCCGGCCCGCGCCGCCGGGTGGTCCAGCGCCCCGCCGCTCCTTCCGCCGATCTCGCTGAGCCCGCGTGCCTCTCCCCGTAGCTCCTTGGGCCCGTCCGCCGCCAACCGGCTGCCGATCGCCTGAGCGAGCGCCTGGGCCTGCCATGCCTCGGCGATGATGTCCGGTGTGCAGCGGCTCTGTGCCAGAGCACGCCGACTGACTCCCACAAGCCGCTCCGCTTCCATGCGTTACCCCAGTCCGTACGAAAAGCCGCTCAACTCATTCATTACCCACAGTGAGGGCGCCCCTACCGAAAAGCCAGGGGAATTCGGAAATCTGTGGACAGGAAGTCGACTGTGAATAAGTGGATCACTCCGAAGAGTGACGATCTGGCGAATCAAGGGTGTCCGGGCGCTCCCGCACCGGGAATCGGGCCTCATTCCGGTCGATCTTCTCCGCCAGCGCCGTCAGTGCGTCGATCCCCAACACCTCGCAGAACTGCAGCAGATAAGCGAGAACATCCGCGACCTCGTCCGCCACCCGGTGCGCCGTCTCGGGTGTCTCCATCACCCGCGCCGACTGCTCCGGCGTCAACCACTGGAAGATTTCGACCAGTTCGGACGCCTCGACGCTCAGCGCCGCCGCCAGGTTCTTCGGGTTGTGGTACTGCTCCCAGTCCCGTGCAGCCGCGAACGCGGCGAGCCGTTGCTGCAGGGCGCGTACATCAAGTTCTGTCACGGCTTCAGGTCTACCACCGTCACCCCGGCCGTCTCCCGGGCTCGCACCGCACCCGACTCCGTGACCGTCCCCACCAGCCTGAGATGCCCGGCCGCCCCGATCGACACCGCCAGATCCAGCAGTCCGCGCAACTGCCGTCCGTCCAGGTCCCGGTCGATTCCGTCGGCCAGCACGGTGAGGGTCTGCATGGCCCACGGCACCTCGCCGGCGGCGTCCACCGCCAGCACCCCGGGGCCGGTGAGCAGTACCAGAGCAAGCGCGAGATACCTCAGCTCACCGTCGCCGAGCCGGCCGACCGGCGTCTCATGCCCCCCGCCGCGCCCGACGGTCGCGCGCAGCAACCCGTCCGCGAGCCGCTCGACACCGAGTGCGGTCACCGGCCCCGCGCATCCTGCGTGAGTCGCCGCAACCAGCCGGGCGTGGCGTTGGGCGCACTGCGTGTGCGTGCGCTCCAGCACCGCCGCGAGGTTGTCGCAGCCGCGGCGCAGCCGGCCGTCGCCCGCAGGTACGGGCGCACGCATCCGTGGCGGCTGCGGTTCACAGGCGAAGACCGACCGCAGGGCCACGACCATCTGTTCGGCGGCGGCCAGGACCTGTAACTGCCCCTCGGTCCTGCCCGCCACCCGCAGCGGCAGCAGGGCCGTTCCGAGGCGGTCGTCCGGCAGCGGCGCACGCGTCACCGGGACCGCACCCGCTGTGTGCCAGGCCGCCTGGACCGTCGAGCGCCCCGGGTCGCGCAATGCGGTGGTGAGCAGGGTCTCGCCACCGCCGGTGAGCCGTTCACCGACGATACGGAGGGTGGGCTCCGCCTGGACCGCCACGTCGAGCCGTACCGGTCCTGCCGGACCGTCCGTCGTGCAGCCGATCCGGAATCCGCGGCGGCCCTGCGCATCGGCCGCGGCGCCTTCCGGTACGCACCCCGCCGGGTCCGGGAAGACCTCGTCGAGCGGGTCTCCGCTGCCCAGCCGCGACAGCACCTCGTACGCCCGCAACGCACTCGACTTGCCGCTGCCGCCGGGTCCGGCGAAGAGCGTGACCGGGCCGATGGGGAAGTTGGCGCCCCGATGCGAGGCGAAGGCGGACAACCGCAGTTCGGTGACGACAGGTCCGGCGGAGCGGACAGGACCGCCGGAACGCCACACGGCCTCCGGGCGGGCCGACGTATCCGTAGCGGCGGGGCCGTCACCGAACACGGACGTGCCGGTAGCGGCAAGAGCTTCACCGAGCACGGCTGTACGGGCGGACGGTTGCGGGGTGGTCCCCGGGCGGAGTGCACTCATGGGCGGACCGTACGCAGACCGCAAAGCGGCGAACCGTTCCGCCTGAACGACCTTCCTACGATCGGGCTACGCCTGCCGCGGCAATCCCGCCCCGGACGGCATTCCCACGATCGAAGGACGCCGACCGCCGCACCCACCCTGCCAACACCCGCCCGGCAGCCTTCCTACGACCCGGGTACGCCCGCCGCCGTAACCCCCTCGACCTCCATGCCGAGCGGCGACAGCAGGAAGACATTCCGGTCGACCCGGTGCATTCCGCTGCCCAGACCGAAGACCACCCCGCTGGTGAAGTCCAGGATGCGCTTGGCCACATCCGTCTCCGCGCTGGTCAGATCGAGCAGCACCGGGATCTGTGCGACCAGGTACTCCGCCACCTCCCGCGCGTCCGCGAAGACCTGGACCCGCAGCACGACGAGGCGCCGCTGTTCGGCTGCCGCGCTCTCGTCGGGGACCGTACGGTGATCGACCCTGGAAGGCCACTGGTCACGGCCGCGCAGAGGTACGACCTGGGCAAGCCCCTCCCACTGCTCGTCCGTGACGTCGTACCTGTCGTACCTGCTCACCGGACCACCCCGTCTGTGCTTCGGTCGGCGTTGCGCCCGCTGCGCTCGCTGTTCATCGGGCAATTCTCTCGCCCCTCACCCGTTCGGCGTACCACCGACACGGTTCACGGGCCGATCGACACCGCTGACGGCCCGTCCGAAGCACCCTCGGCCGCGTCGTGCCGGTCCGTCTCCGCAGTCATGTCGACGGGCGTGAAACGTACCGGAAGCCGCACCAGAGCACGGTGGAACGGTCCCGGCCGCCACTTCAGTCCGTTGACCGGAACGTCCAGTTCTGCGTCGCACAGCTGACTGGTGAGCTGCTCGATCGCGGTCATGGCGATGAGCAGCGCCGGCTGCTTCGCCGGGCACCGGTGCGGACCGGCCGACCAGGCCAGATGGGCACTGGCTCCGGAGCGGACCCCGGGGTCCGAAAGGTCTGGCACGGACTGGGTGTTGGCGGCGGCGTAGGAGACGAGGAGCAGCTGTCCGGCGCGCAGTCGGACGCCGTGGAACTCCGTGTCGTGGCGCGGGTAGTGGGCCGCGAAATTGGCCAGCGGCGGGTCCTGCCAGAGGACCTCGTTGATCGCCTCGTGTGCCGTCATCGCGCCGCCGTGAAGCGAGCCGGCGTAGCGCACGTCGGTGAGCATGTGCAGCAGCGCGTTGCCGATCAGATTGGTCGTCGGATCGTGGCCCGCGCTCATGATCAGAGTGATCTGACGCACAGTCTCGTCGTTGTCGAGATTGGCCGGATGGGCGAGGAGGTACGAGGTGAGGTCGCGGCGCGGCCGGGCGCGCCGGTCGGCGACCAGATCGGTGACGACCTCGACGAGGTCGGCGTACGCGGTGGCGGCGTCCTCGGCGGAGTTGAACATGCCGGCGATGCCGTTGACGATGCGTTCACTGTCGCCCGGCGGTACGCCGAACCAGGTGACGAAGACATGCACCGGGAGTCGTCGGGCGTACTGGGCGATCAGGTCGCCGCTGCCGGTGGCGGCGAATTCACCGATGAGCATCTGGGCGACCCGGGCGACCTCGGCCCGCAGGACGTGGGGCTCGATCAGGGCGAGGCTGTCGTTGATGGCGTCGCGGTAACGGGCGTGTACGTCGCCGTCGCTGAAGAGCGCGGTGGGCCGGTAGCCGAGCATGGGCAGGACCGGCGAGTCGTCGGGGACGGTGGCCTGCCAGGCGCGCGGGTCCTTGGTGAAGGTGTGGGTGTCGCGCAGCAGGTCGACGGCGGCCTGGTAGTCCGTGACCAGCAGGGCGTCCATGCCGGGCGCGATCCGGACGGGGGCCAGGGGGCCGTGCTCACGCAGGCGCCGATAGTGGCTCTGCGGGTCGGCGGCGAAGTCCGGGCCGTACAGCGCGAGGGGCTGCGGCGGTTGTACGGGCGGGGTCATGACGGGTCCTCGGGCCGGGGCATTCCGGCCAGCACATGCTCGGCGAGCGCGATCAGTGCGTCGATGCTGCCGCGGCGTTCGCGGGCGTCGCACTGCACCAGCGGGGTCTCGGGGGCGAGGTCGAGGTGTTTGCGCAGAACCTCGTCCGTGTGGGCGGGGGCGTCGGGGAAACGGTTGACGGCGACGGCGTACGGCAGTCCCTGCTCCTCGACCATGTCCATGACCGCGAAGGAGTCGGCGAGCCTGCGGGTGTCGACCAGGACGAGTGCGCCGAGCGCACCGCGTGCGATGTCCTCCCAGAGTGGGAGGAACCGCTGCTGGCCCGGCGTGCCGAACATGTAGAGCACCAGGTCGTCGAGGACGGTGAGCCGGCCGAAGTCGATGGCGACGGTGGTCGTGGTCTTGTCCGGCAGGCCTGCGGTGCTGTCGAGCCGGGTGCTGGACTGGGTCATCGCCTCTTCGGTGTGGAGCGTGGCGATCTCCGACAGCGTACGGATCAGGGTGGTTTTGCCCACGCCGAAGGGACCCGTGACGACGAGCTTCATCAGGGTCCGGGCGGCAGGCGGCAGATAGCCGATGCCGGTCCGGTCAGTGGAGGGAGCGGAGTCCAACGAGCAGCCTCTCGACGAGCGACCGGTCGATCTCCCCGGCGCTGGGGATGGGCGGTCGGGTGTGCAGATGTCCGGCGGCCGCGAGGTCCGTGGCCAGGAAGACGGTGGCGCTGACCGGCAGACCCAGGTGGGCCGCGGATTCGACGACGGTGAGCGCGCCCGGTTCGAGCAGCTCGCACAGCCTGCGCTGTTCCGAGCCGGTGTCCGGGGGCAGGTCCGTGTCGGTGCGTACGAGCACGGCGAGCCGGTCGAGCGCGGGACCGGCGGGCCGGGTCCGGCCGCCGGTGACCAGATAGGCGGGGATCAGACGGCGTCCGCGGCCGGAGGTCATGGCCGGGCGGCGGTGTCCGGTTGGCGGGCGGGCGCGTTCATCGCCCGGGTCAGGGCGGTGACCTGCACCTGCATCTGGTAGGCGATGTCGCCGAGTTTGGCTCCGGGTTCCGCGAACAGGGCGAGTGTGGTGTTGTTCCCGGCCGGTACGACGATGGCGAAGCCCTGGTCGGACTCGACAACCGTCTGGGCCAGGCGCGGCGCCTCGACGTCGGTGAAGGCCGTGGTGAACGCGCGGGCCGCGGCGTGCACCGTGGCGGTCATGGCGGCGACCCGCTCGCCGGACGCCCGGTCCAGGCCGGGTGAGGCTCCCTCGACGAGGCCGTCCCCGGTGGCGACCACGGCGTGCTGGACTCCGGGCAGCTCCAGCAGAGGGGTCAGCACCCATGCGAGGTCACCGGTGGTGGGAGTGGGGGCGCTCACTTCTCGTCGTCTCCTTGGTCGTCGTGGTCGTCCGGGCGGTGATCGTCCGGGTGGTGAACGTCCGCTGCCGGTGCGGATGACCGACCGGCGACGCTCCTGCCGTTGAGGGTGCCCTGTTGGAGTGCCGCCCAGGAAGCCTCGGCCTGCTCGGGTGTACGGGACACCTGTTCCCGGTCCCGGGTGAGGGCGGCGGATGCGGACCGGGCCGGGGTCGGGCGTGGTGAACGTCGGCGCCGGCTGGGCAGCTCGGCAGGGTGCCCGCCGGCGGCTTGCGGTGCCGGCGCGGGTTCCGGCTCGGCGGGGGCGGAAACCGAAGGAGTGGCGTGCGCCTGCATCGGCTTCGGGGCGAGGGCGGAGAGGCTGTGGTCGTCCTCCATCACGGTGAGCAGATGGGCGGGGACGCGCAGGATCGTACGCATTCCGCCGAACGGCGATGCCTCGATGTGGCAGGTGAAGCCGTACTGCACGACGAGCCGGCCGACGACTGCGAAACCGGTCTGCGGTGGGTCGCCCAGCTCGGTCAGGAGCACCTCGGACGGACCCGCCAGCAGTGCGCGGGCCCGGTCGAGCGCATCGTCGTCCATGCCGATGCCCGCGTCGTCCACGACCAGGAACGCGCCACGGCCACCGCTCTGCTGGACGGTCACCTGTACATCGGTGTCGGGGTGCGAGTAGGCCGTGGCGTTGGCCAGCAGTTCGGCGAGTGCGATCGCGAGGGGTTCGGCGGCGCGGGCGACGAGCGCGAGCCGTTCGTCGCGCAGATGGTTGGCGACCTTGATCCGCTCATAGCCGGCGACCCGGGACTGGGCGCCGAGCACGATCTCGACGAGCGGCGAGTTCTGGCGGGCGAGCCCCGGCCAGGCGTCGCAGAGCACGGCGGTGGACTGGGTACGCCGCAAGGCCAGTTCATTACGGAAGTCCAGCTGCAGGATCCGTGGGTCGTCGTACTCGTGCTGGAGTTCGTGCAGCAGTTGCTGGGACTGGTTGAGCAGGGACTGGATCTTGGCCGAGGTGCCGCGCATCGCCGCCCGGGCGGCCGCGTCGACGCGCCCGCGCTCCTCGACGACCGCCGTGCGAGCGGCCTGTACGGCCTCGGTGAGCAGCCGGGCGGAATCGCCGTCGACCCCGGCCGCCTCCCGCAGTCCGGGGACCTGGGCGGTGGGGTGGGAGAGGGCGAGCGCCGCGGCGGGTATCCGCTTGCGGGCCAGCTGCCGGATCTCGTCGGTGAGGGCGGCGGTACGGGCCGTGGCGGCCTTCGACTGTCGTTCGGCCAGCTCGGCGCGGGCCAGGGCCAGGTGCTCCGAGCGCGCAGCGTTCTGTGCGCGGACAGCCGACGCCACGGCAGCGGCGACGGCGATCACCGCCACGATCCATCCCATGCCGTCACCGCATTTCTGTTGTCGGATCGGTCTTCCGGCCGAAGCGGCGGCAAAAGCTCCGCTCACTTCTCCACCGGGCCTGCTTACTTCTCCGCCGGACCCGCCGACTCACGGGCCTGCTCCACCTCTTGAGCGACCACGGCGACGTCGGTCATCACCTGGAGAACTCCGGGCAGTTCGGAGCCGTCGAGCTGCCGGTACTCGCTTCCGATGGTCACCACCAGCCGCTCGGGGAGGCCGAGCTCCGGGTAGCGCCCCTCGGCGATGACCCGGCGGGCCGCTTCAAGGGCGGGAATCCCGGCTGCGTGAAAGGCGTGGGCGCGCTCGCGCACGTACTCCAGATACACGATGTGATCGCGCACCCCGACGGGGTCGAGGACCGGTCCGTGGCCCGGGACGACGATCTCGGCGCCGGTGGCCAGCATCCGCTCGCAGGCCGCGATCACATTGCTCAGCGGACCCGCCCAGTGCACCGGGTGATCGCCCGGCCGAGCGGGGGTGGAGGAGAAGATGATGTCCCCGCTGAACACGGCACGCTGCGCGGGCAGATGGACCATCAGGTCGCCCGTGGTGTGCGCGGACGGCAGGGCGGAGAGCTGAACCGGGTACTCCCCCAGGGTCAGTTCGAGCTCCCCGGTGAAGTACGTCGTCGGCTGCACCGGCTCGGTCTGCGACCAGTCGAAGGGGCCGAAGTGACGTCCGAGGTAGGCCCCGAGCGCGGTGGCCGGATCGCCGGTGGCGACCAGCGCGTGCTGCTGCATGGGCGTGGGCTCGTAATGGATGTGCTCGCGGGCCTCCCGGGTCGCGATGATCTCCGCGTCCGGGAGTACGCCCGCTCCCCAGAAGTGGTCGCCGTTCGCGTGGGTGACGATCACCCGGTCGATGGAGGCACCGTCGGGCAGCCGCTTCGTGGACTCGGCCAGGAACTGGCCGGCCAGCGCGGTGTCGTACGGGGTGTCGATCCAGAGCGCGCCACGGGGCGAGACGAGGAGACCGCAGTTCGCCAGCCCCCAGCCCCGTTTCGGCGGGAGCCATGCGTACAGGCCCCGTCCCAGGTCAACGACGTCTCCACCCGTGATCGACATGGACGCGATTATGCCGACCACGATCCGGCCATGCGTTCGAACTCGGCCACCATGAGATCCCATTGGCGCAAAATCGCCGCTCACGCTCTCCGGTGCCGCAGGCTCGGTGACCGTACGAGACCAGCACCCCGCACTCCCATACGACACCTTTCGGATGATCACCCACAATTCACCCGACGGTGTCACACACAGCGGCGGACACCGATCGAGCCGTCGCCAAACCAGAAAGAGCCGACTACCCACCGAGCATGGCTGAAAACAGCCGTACCGAGACCTCCGGTGACGGCGCCGGAAGCGCTGTCACCGAAGGTCGTCGAAAGCCTCGTGCCGGTTCCTAGCGGACCTGACCACGTTCGAAGTACGCAATCAGCTCCGGGTCGAGGGCCGGTACGTCGTACGGTGCACCGCCCTCGCGCAGGGAACGGGTCGCGAGCACACCGGCGGCGACGCTCATCCGGGCGGCGACCGGCGAGGTGTCGGTGACGCCCCCGTCGCGCACGAACCGGCAGAACTCCTCCATGATCCGGGTGTCCCCGCCGCCGTGCGAACCGCCGGCGTCCGGCACCCGGTAGGTGATGTCGGCGTCGCGGCGGTATCCGCTGGGGCCGGTGTTCCAGACCTTGACCTCGTCACCGGGGCTGTCACCGAAGTTCTCCAGACGGCCCTCGGTGCCGATGACGGTGTAGTTCCGCCAGTAGTCCGGAGTGAAGTGGCACTGCTGGTAGGCGGCCACGACGCCGTTGTCGAGCTGCATGTTCATCACCGAGACGTCCTCGACGTCCACGATGTGGTGCAGGTCCTTGCGGGCCGTCGGCGGCCAGTCGAACTCGCGCAGCCAGTTCGCCGGGCGCGGGGTGTCCGGCTCGCGGCGCGGCAGGTCGCCGTAGACGAGGAGGTCGCCGAGCGCGTTGACACGGCGGGTGTAGCCGCCGGCCAGCCAGTGCAGGACGTCGATGTCGTGGGCGGCCTTCTGGAGCAGCAGGCCGGTGGTACGGGTCCGGTCGGCGTGCCAGTCCTTGAAGTAGTAGTCACCGCCGTAGCCGACGAAGTGCCGCACCCACACGGCCTTGGGCTCGCCGATGTCACCGCGGGCGATGATGTCGCGCATCAGCCGTACGACACCCATGTGGCGCATGTTGTGTCCGACGTACAGCCGGGTCCCGGTCTCGTAAGCGGCACGCAGGACGTTGTCGCAGCTCTCGACGGTGATGCCGAGCGGCTTCTCGACGAAGACGGCCTTGCCGGCCCGGAGCGCATCGATGGCGATGGCCTCGTGGGTGTCGTCCGGCGTGGCGATGATGATCGCGTCGAGGTCGTCCCGGCCGAGGAGCAGCTTGTAGTCCTCGACCGCGACATCGGTGCCGAAGCGCTCGGCCTCACGCCGGCGCACCTCGGGGTCGAGGTCGCAGACGGCGGTGATCGCCGAACCCTGTCCGGGGTGGTGGGCGGACATGGCGATGGAACGGCGCAGGCCGAGCCCGATGACGCCGAGTCGCAGGTCTGACACGGTGGTCCCTTCTGTCTGTACTGGTGGTGCGGGCGTGTCCGTGCTGGTGGTGCGGACGGAGGCTAATTACCGGCAAGCGATGCCTCGTACTCGGCGCGCATCTTGTCGCCGCCGCCGGAGCGCCACTTGCGCAGCTCCTCCTTGTAGGCGGAGATCGGCTTGCGGCCCGCGACGATGTCCTTCTGGACGTCTCGCACGACCGTGGTGAGAGACGCATATGTGCGGGTGCATGTGCCGGAGAAATGACCGCCGGCCGGGTTCGTCTGGCTGATCCTGAGAAGTTCCTGCCGCCGGCCGCGGATCTCGCCATGCTTCTTCCCGGCGGAACGATCCGCGTCCTCGGGATCACGGGGCTGCGGCACAGGCGACCGCACGGCCGAGACCGGCGCATCCGCCATCGTCACAGGCACCTCCAGGGCTGATAGCAAGGGAGTGTCCCGCATCCACGGAGACGGCCCGCGCCACGGTGGATGTGGCCGGCGCTCCTTCACGGCGACAGGCACATAGTTCACGACCGCGCGCCTTGATGGCAAGACTTGTTCATTTCACAGAGGTAACGAACATTTGTTGACACAAAAACGTTTCTACGTGGACCCCATGAGCACCCCTCGACATTGCCTGAGACTCGAAAAGGGCACAGAAGCGGTAGGGAAGCGGCACGAAGAGACCGTCAGGAAGCCGTGCCTGCAAGCCCGGAGCCGGTCCCGCATGCTCAATCGTGCACGATCATGCGTTCAAGATCGCCTATAACGACATCCTCAAGCACGTCGCCCCTACGCCTTTCTGCGTGGCCGCACCCGGTTCCGGCCACGCAGAAACGGAAACGGCGGGTCGCCACCCCCGTGGTGGCGACCCGCCGTTCGGACGACTGGTTCAGACAGCGATGACGGTGACGCCGGCCTCCGTGAAGCGTGCGGTCGCCTCGGGCGTGATCCCCTTGTCGGTGACCAGGAAATCGACCTGCCCGAGATCGCAGACCCGCGCGAAGGCCCGCTTGCCGATCTTCGAGGAATCGGCAGCCACGACCACCCGTTGCGCCTGCTCGGCGAGCAGGCGGTTGATGCTGGCCTCGCCCTCGTGGTGTACGTATGCACCGCGCTCGGTGTCGATCGCATTGACGCCCAGCACGGCGACATCCAGCGTGATTTCACCCAGTACCCCGCTGGCCAGCGGGCCCGTCAGCTCGTACGACTGCGGCCTGGCCACTCCGCCGGTCACCACGATCTTGATCTGCGGCCGGATGACCAGCTCGTTGGCGATGTTGAGGGCGTTGGTGACAACGGTCAGGGTCGGCTGACCGCCCATCCCGGCCGCGGTGTCACCGACGACATCGGAGCGTACCGCCAGCGAACGGGCCACCTCGGTCAGTGTCGTACCGCCGGTCAGTCCCACCACTTCGCCGACCGCCACCAGTTCCGAGACGGCGCGGCCGATGGCCTGCTTCTCCGGGGCGTGACGGCCGGTCTTGTAGCGAAGAGCCAGTTCGTAACTGACACCGTGCGCGACCGCGCCACCGCGGGTACGCGTGAGCAACTGTTGCTCGGCGAGCTGGTCCAGGTCACGACGGATGGTCGCGGCCGAGACATCCAGCGTCGCGGCGGCGCCCTCGACCTCCACCCGGCCGTTCTTACCGACAAGTTCCAGCAGCGCGTTCCACCGGGCATCCCTGGACAAGAGAAATCTCCTTACGAGCCCGGGCTTCGGGCACCCATCCCCTTGGGTACGTGTCACCGGACACGCGCAAGCGTCGCACAAGGCTTCGTCCAGTCAAGCCTCCTGTCAGCAGGATGCTTGATAATGCTTATACATCACGTATAACGTGCACAAACGAGCATCCCAGCCACTACGAGTACGGAGTGCAAGAGTGTCATTTGTCGAGATCGAGACAGCCAGTCAGCCGGAGTGCTGGCGCCGCGCCGCTGAGCTGGCCCAGACGCAGGCGGCCGCTCTGCCCGCCACCGGTGAGCGCATCGCGGTCGTCGGCTGCGGCACCTCCTTCTACATGGCTCAGGCATACGCCGCGCTCCGTGAGGAGTCCGGGCAGGGCGAGTCCGATGCCTTCGCCGCCTCGGAGTTCCCCTTCGGCCGCAGCTACGACCGGGTCGTCGCCCTCACCCGCTCGGGGACCACGACCGAGGTGCTGGAACTACTCAACCGGCTCCGTGGTACCACCCGCACAGTGGCCATCACCGCCGACCCGGACACCCCGGTCATGACGTCCGCCGACGAGGTTGTGGTGCTCGACTTCGCCGATGAGCAGTCCGTCGTACAGACGCGGTTCGCCACCACCCTGCTCACACTGCTCCGCGCCCACCTCGGTCTGCACACCGACGCCGTGGTCCGCGATGCGGAGACCGCGCTGGCAGAGCCGCTGCCCGAAGGCCTGCTGGACTGCACCCAGTTCACCTTCCTCGGCCGTGGCTGGACGGCAGGTCTCGCCAACGAGGCCGCGCTCAAGATGAAGGAGGCGTCCCTGTCCTGGACGGAGGCGTACCCCGCGATGGAGTACCGCCACGGTCCCATCAGCATCGCCACCACCGGCACCGCGACCTGGATGTTCGGCACCGCCCCCGAGGGACTTGCCGAGCAGGTGCTCTCGACCGGCGCCCGCTGGGTGGAGAGCGGCCTGGACCCGCTGGCCGAGCTGGTACGCGTCCAGCGTCTGGCGATCGCCCGCGCCGCCGCCCGCGGTCTGGACCCGGACAGCCCGCGCCACCTGACGCGCTCGGTGGTGCTCGCGGGCGCCTGACCTACCGATGGACATCGTCGAGCGCACCTTCGACGGCCTGGGCGGGGCGCTCGCAGGGCTGCCCACGGAACCGTTCCTAACCAGTGTGCGTAAGTGAGTCCTGGACCCGCTGCTGCGTTCTGGGCGCATCCCGAACGGTGTTGGATGCGCTGGGTTGCCGCTTTCTCTTCCCGTTCGGCGGCACGTCTCTGGGGGCGTGGTCCGTTGCGGGTGGGCGGGTTCCCTCACGCCCCCGGGTGTCTGGTCCGGCCTGGGCGGTCCGATGCCCCGCACGATCGCTCCGGTCGTGTGGGGGCGGTGCCGTCCTTCCCCAAGCTCTCAACTCCGTTCGAGCAGGGGATACCCCATCCCGGACCGGGTGCCCGAGATCACGCGAAGCCAGACGGCCCTGATGCTCACCGACCGCACGCAGAACCTTCTCGTCCCGGGGCGTGAGGTGCTTCAGACCGCCCGGCATCCGCGCGGTCGGCAGGTCGGGGGTCGGGGCCATGCATGGCGGTCGCGAGGGGGCCGACGGTCGTTTCGGCCGCCGGCCCAGCCTCTCGAAAGTCGCCGCCGTGGTCAGGACTCTTCGAAGTAGACGTCCAGGACCGCGTCGATTTCTTCCGCCCACTGCTTGAGGTTGCTCCTGGCCGGTGCCTCGACCTCGGCGTTGAACCATCGACGAGTCGACATATGGACCGTAATGGTGAACCGGCGGCCGAACCGAGGAGTCTTCACCTCAACGGCACCGATCTCGTCCCAGTGGAACTCGGCCTCCTGGTCGTCCAGCCGGAACCGGACGCCGTCACGGTCGGCGGTGATCGACCCACGGCGGTCGCTCACCTCGAATACGGGGCCGTCCTCCGCCTCCTTGTCCTCAGCCGCCGCTTCGGCAGCGTCCTCCCCGTCGGCTGTCGCATCCTCGGATACGGCCTCCGCAACGGCATCGTCGGGGGCGACGGCGCCGGGCGCCCGCTCCTCTGTCCTTTCCTGGTCCATCTGTTCCTGGTCCGTCTGCTCCTGGTTCGTATCCGGCTTTCCGGCAATAACAGGGGCCGTGAGACCAGGGATGTACGCCGGGTCTGTCCCCGCGGCGTACCCGGGCTGAGTGTTCGGATCTATGCGCTGCTCCACGGCGGGCAGTATGGCCGACGAACCTGTACGAGACCAGTGACCGCCACGCTCTGCGCCTGTCTCCGTCGGCCGTGACCTCCGAATGCGCCGTCAGCCACGCCTTCCGCGCTGCGTCACTGTCTGCGCGCCGCCAGAAGTTCAGTCACCTGGTCCAGCGGGAGGGCCGGGACGTGGTGACCCGCCCGGCCGGTCATCGAGTGTGCGCCGGTGAGCACATTGAGCACCGCCTCCTCCACCGACTCGACCACCGCACCGTAGAAGGGATCCATCCGGCCCCATGGCACGAAGCGCATCGACTCGTACGGCGCGCTGCCGTCGTCCGCGGGAAACGTACTGGTCAGCGCGGACGGGTTGGCCGTGGAGAAGGCCAGGAAGAGATCCCCGGAGAAGTGGCTTCCAGTGGTGCCGGTGCGGGCGAGGCCCAGCGTCACTCGGCGGGCCAACGCCTTGCACTGCCCCGGCAGCAGGGGCGCGTCGGTCGCCACGGCAACGATCACCGAGCCCGCGCCGGGCGGCACCTGGGGCTCCCCACCGGGCACCGGTTCGGGGGCCGGCGTCTCGGCCGGATCGGACAGCTCACGTCCCATCGGCACACCGGCGACCATCAGTTCGCGCCGTGCGCCGAAGTTGGCCTGCACGAAGGCGCCGACGGTGTAGCGGTCCTCGCCGTACTGCACCACCCGCGATGCGGTCCCCGAGCCGCCCTTGAAGCCGTAGCAGCGCATGCCCGTTCCGCCGCCGACGCAGCCCTCCTCGACCGGGCCGGAGGCCGCCGCCTCGATCGCGTCCGCCGCATGACGGGACTCCACGGCCGAGCCATGGATGTCGTTGAGATGGCCGTCCCAGGTCTCGGTGACCACCGGCAGCAGCCACTCCGGTGCCATACCACGACGGTTGGCGCGCACCCACTCGACCACACCGCGGTGCACCGGGCCGACCGCGTACGTGTTCGTGATGACCACCGGCACAGCGAGCGAGCCGCTCTCCTCGATCCAGGCGGTTCCGGTCATCTCACCATTGCCGTTGAACGAGTGCCAGCCGGCCGCGCAGGGCGTACCCACACCGTCCCGCCCGCGCGGCAGGAGCGCCGTGACTCCGGTGCGTACGTCCTCGCCCTCGACCAGGGTGACGTACCCGACCTCGACACCGGGCACATCCGTGATCGCGTTCCACGGCCCCGGCTCACCTGTCAGAGGGATGCCCAACTCACGTGCACGCTTACGGTCTTCGCCCATGCGGTCTGCACTCATGCGGTCAGAGATTACGGGAACACCCGCACGTCGGACGAGGTGCGAACCGACGTTCCGTCATATCCGGTCTCCCCGCCGCTGATGTTCGAGACGACGCGTTCGGTACCGGCATGATTCTCCCGGGTCTCCTCACGCGTCACCCCGGACTGCGCGCCGTGCCCTGTAGCGCGGCGGTGACCGCATGCGGCGCCCCGCTACCCGGTGGGCGCTTTCGGCTCGCTCCCGACAGCGATGGCGGTCACCATGAGACCGTCCGCGACCAGCCAGCGGCCACTGAAAGCCGTAGGGGGCGCCGTTGACCCCGCGGCCAGGTCCGGCTCCGTGGCGGAGATCAGCAGCCCGGCGGTGAAGCCGCCGTTCGAGTGGAGCACGATGTCGGCCTGTTCGAAGCCGAGCCAGCGGTGGGTGAGCGGGAACCACGCCTTGTAGACGCTCTCCTTCGCGCTGAACAGCAGCCGGTCCCAGCAGATCTCGGGACACGCCCGACGCAGCTCGCGCTCGCGCCGCTGTTCCGTCGCGAGCGCGATCGTCTCGTGCACCCCGTCGGGCAGTGGTTCATGCGGTTCGGCGTCGATGCCGACGGTGAGCACATCCACCCGGCGGGCGACTGCAGCTGCTCGGTAGCCCGCGCAGTGGGTCATGCTTCCGACCACTCCTCCCGGCCATGTCGGCGCACCACGTTCGCCTTTCAGGATGGGAGCGGGTGCGAGACCGAGCTCGCCGAGCGCGCGCCGGGCGCACCAGCGCGCGGTGGTGAACTCCTTGCGCCGGCCCTCCACGGAATTACGGATCAGCTCTTCCTCGCCGGGAAAGAGAACCGCGTCGGGCGGGTCGGAAAGCGCCTCGGCAACGGCCACCTGGGACGGCAGAATCTTCTCGATCATGTTCCCCCTCGTACCGGCTGGTTGATCCATCCTCTGCATCGTCTCCGAAGCCTGCCCGAAGACTGAAGAATTTTCAGTTCGTGGCGAACCGGACCGGTGTTGCAACTGTCACATCAGGACTGAGGGATCGGGTTTCGTCCCGGCGAGGCTCGGCCAACGGGTCTGCGTGGCACACAGGGATACGAGGACGGCCGAGACGGCGACAACGCCCATGCCCCACACCAGGCTGCCGGCGCTCGCTATGAAGCCGATCACCGCGGGTCCGGCCAGCAAACCCGTTGTTCCCATGGCAGCCACCATGGCCAATGCGTCCGCGCCCTGTCCTGCGGCGGCCACATGGATGCACGGTGTCACGGCTGCGACGCCCAGCCCGACGCAGGCGAACCCGGTCAACGTCGGTACCACGCCACCGACCAGCAGGGCCAACGCCGGCCCCGCACCGGCCACAGTGCTGCCGACTCGGATGCGTCCGTCGTCCCAGCGGCTGCGCCAGCCGTCGGCTTCGTCCTGCTGACCGGCGCTCCGGGCCATGCCCGGGACTCTGCGCTCGAACCGCTCGACGTGTGGGAACCCGCGGTGACCGTACGCAGGATCGCCGGCCCGGACCACCGGGCGGCGGCCGGCAAGGGGCCAGTGTACGTCGATGTCGAGGGAATGTTCCTGTCGTCCTACGGCGTCGGCCCCCAGGGAGCCGTACTGGTCGGGCTCGACGGTTTCATCGGCCGGCGGCCGTCCGACGAGTGCGCCCTTGCGCGCGAGCGGCTCAGTGCGGCAGCACTCGTCCTCATCGTTCACGGGCCCGCCGACGCCCCTGGCCGACCTGGGGAGAACAGGCCCTCCGCGACCGGCCGGCCCCTCAGGTGCGGGAGCACAGTCCCTTCATCGCGATGCTCAGCAGCCGCTCGGTCTGCTCCGCGGGCGCGGGAGACTGTTCGGTCGCCCAGGCGATGGCGTTGACGAGCTTGAGTGCGGACGTGATGTCGCACTCCGCGGCGATCTCTCCGGACTCCTGCGCCCTGACGAACAGTCCGCGGCCGGCCTCGGTGATCCGCGTGTGCCGCGCGGCGCTCAAGGAGGGTCCGTCGTCGATTTCCATGGCCAGTTGCTCCGCGGCGAGACCGCGGTACGTACGGGAGTGTTCGATGACCGCGCGGAGCCACTCCTCCAGCGCTGCGCCGGGCGAGGCACTGTCGAGCAGCGCCGTCGCCTGCTCGCACAGCGCATCCACCCGGTCCCGGAAGACCGCGTCCAGCAGCGCCTCTCTGGTCGGAAAGTGCCGGTAGAGCGTCGCCGACCCCACCCCCGCACGCTTGGCGATGTCGTCGAACGGGGCATCCGCGCCGTTCTCGGCGAAAGCCTCCCCCGCGGCTTCGAGCAGGCGGAGGTAATTTCTGCGCGCATCGGCCCGCAGAGGCTTGGCCCCTCCCGTGGCGGCCGTGCGTCCCATGGGCTCCACGATGGGCTCTCCTTGATAAGCGGACCATGTCCCCGTATCGTACGCGCCATAAACGGGGACACTCCCCGTTTCGTTCGTCGGGCACGCTACGCGCTGCCCGCGCACGAACGCGGCTCTCGCTGAGGGGTTGGCGTACGACATGTCCACATCCGAAAAGACCCCGGTCGACACAGGTCGGACACGATCCGGAGCCCTGCCCGGCCAAGGGCTCGGAATCACCTTGGCCGTAATCGTCACCTGCCAGCTCATGGTCGCCATCGACGGCACCGTGATGAACGTGGCCCTGCCATCGCTGCGGGAGAGCCTGAACTTCTCGGCGACGAGTCTCTCGTGGGTTCCGACCGCCTACACCCTGGCCTTCGGCGGATTACTACTGCTCGGCGGCCGGGCGGGCGACGCTCTCGGCCGTCGGCGGGTCTTCGTCACCGGCGTCCTGGTCTTCACCCTGGCCTCGCTGCTGGGTGGTCTCGCGCCCACGGCGGACTGGCTCATCGCGGCCCGTGTCCTGCAGGGCGCCGGCGCGGCCCTGTGCGCCCCCAGCACGCTCGCCCTCCTCACCACAAACTTCTCCGAAGGTACTCAGCGCAATCACGCACTCGGCGTGTTCTCCACGGTCGCGGGGCTCGGGCTGGCCATCGGTCTCATCCTCGGCGGTGTGCTGACCGAATGGGCCTCATGGCGCTGGGCCCTCCTCATCAACGTGCCCTTCGGCATCGCCATCGCCGCGCTGGCCCCCAAGTACGTCAAGGAGCCGCCCCGGCAGCCCGGCCGGTTCGATATGAGCGGCACCCTGCTGTCGGCTGCCGGAATGGGTCTCCTCGTCTACGGCCTGATCCGCGTCGCCGAAGTCGGCTGGGGCAACACGCTCGCCGTGTCCCTCGCCGCCGCCGGGGTCTTTCTGCTCACGGCATTCGTACTCGTCGAGCGCGGTGCCCAGCAGCCGATCATGCCGCTGCGCCTGTTCGCCGACCGGACCCGGGCCGGCGCCTACCTCAATATGCTGCTCCTCGTCGCGACGATGACCAGTATGTTCTTCTTCCTGGTCCAATTCATGGGGGACATACTGGAGTTCAGCGCCATGGCCTGCGGGGTCGCCTTCCTGCCGATGGCGGGCGCCCTGTTCATCTCGGGCCGGACCGCGCCCAAGCTGCTGCCGAAATTCGGCGCCAAGAAGGTCATGACCGGTGGCGCGGTCGCCATCGTCGCCGGCATCGCCTGGCTGGCCACCATTTCCGCAGACACCTCGTACGCCGCCGGAGTCCTGGGCCCGCTCATCCTGTTCGGCACCGGTATCGGCTTCAGCTTCATGCCCCTGAACCTGACCATCCTCGGCAGCGCGTCCCCGCGTGACGTGGGCGCCGCATCGGGGCTGCTCCAGGCGGTGCAACAGGTGGGCGGCTCGGTGGGCCTGGCGGTGCTCGTGACCGTCTTCGGTTCGGTGAGCCGCGACTCCGCCGAGAAACCGCGGGCCGTCGGCCAGAGCCTGCAGGCCCACGCCCGCATCGCCGAGGCCGACGGCATGTCCAGCGCGTTCGGCGCCGGAACGGCTTTCGCCCTGCTGGCCCTGCTCGTCGCAGTGTTCGCAATCCGCATCCCCGAGCCGAAGGCCGACGCCTGACGGCGAGGCAGGCCCCGACCCCGGGGGCCCCGTACGCGTCCGCGGGCGGGCGCCCGCAGCAGGCCGGTAGGGTCGACTTCGGCCGCAGTGGCGGGCCAATCGGCGCGCGACAGTCGGCGATCGCGCAGCAGCGCCGTGAAGAAGCCGACCCTGCCGGCCTGCTGCGGGCACGACGCTCGTTCCACGACGACAGAAATCGTTGTACGTGACAGACACCTCGACGTCGATCCACTCCGGGAAGGCAACCCCGGCGCGGCCGCGCCCCTCCGCGCCTCCGGGGGCCCGCGCCCTCAGGCGCACAGCCGCGGGATCCCGCCCCAACACCCGGGGTGCCGCAGCTGTTCACACCGATGAGGTGGCCGACCCGGCTCAAGCGGAGGCGATATCCATGCACTACGACGCGTCCTCCGCCGGATTCAACACCGCAGCGACATCATCGACGGCTGTCTCACCGGGACCAGACTCAAGCTGACGACACCACGGCTACAAGCTCAGTAGCCGCTTGGCCCAGGACGGACGGGCTGTCGTATCCGCGCTCGAGCGCAGAGTCGCACGACAGGGGCGCCGCCGGCACCGCCGCCCTCGTCGGGGCTGCGGTCTTCGTAGCAGCCCTGCTGGTAGTGGACGCCACCCTCGATGGCCTCGAAGCTCGACTGTCCCGCATCAGCATTCCTTGACCGCTGTCACCGAAAGTTGATCACCACTGGCGCGACCTCGGCCGGGGGCGAGCCATACCCCATTCGCCTCGTAGTGGTTGCTGTAGCGCGGATGTGGGGGTGGGCTGTCAGAGGACGCCGAGCGATAGTCGCAGGCGCCGAGGAGGCGTATCCCCGCCGAACGAGCGGGGCCGACCCTCCGTCAACGTACACGAGACTTGGAGATTCCCATGTCATACCGCCAGGGACAGCGCGTCGAGTACCGGGACCAGCAGAACCAGAAGCAGCAGGGCGAGATCCGGCAGACCGAGGGCAGCGGGGCGCAGACTCGCTACGCCGTCCAGAACGAGAAGACCATGCGAGAAGAGAAGATCAGCGAAAACCAGATCGAGCGGGAGCTGTAGTAACGGCCCTCTGGATGCGGCCGCCGTTGCAAGGTGCAACGGCGGCTGCTCGCTCTCGGTCAGCAACGGAGTCCCCGATTCCCGCTGACCGCGGCCGAACTACGGTGACAACGGGGGGTGTCTGCTGTCACCGGGGTGGGCCAGGAAGGCGCGACGGTACTCATGCAGGTCCTACGAACGCAAGCGCGCCCAAGGCAAACGGCACACCCAGGCTGTGCTCGCGCTGGCCCGGCGACGGGTCAACGTCCTGTGGGCCCTGATCCGTGACGGACGGTGCTACCAAAGCGAACTCCCGGTCACAGCAGCGGCTTGACGACATCATTAGGAGGTGAGGTTGCGCAGCCGGTCCAGGACGGCTTGCCGCTCCTCGGTGTCGTCGCTCCAGCCCTGTGCCCAGTCAAGCGCCGAGCCGCCCTCCGACTCCCGAAGGTGCGGGTCGGCTCCATGACGTAGCAGCAGCTCGACGAGGGACAGGTTCGCTTTGGTAGCGGCTGCGGCGAGTGGCAGTCCGCTGCGCCATCCCCGGGATTCGGCGTTGGGCAAGGCCCCGGCCGCCAGGAGCAGCTCGGCACAGCGGTTTTCGCCTTGGACGGCGGCGAGGTAGAGCGGTGTGGCTCCGTCAGGGTCGCGGGTGTCGGGATCGGCCCCTTGGGCGAGGAGTCGCTGGAGAAGTTCGACGTGTCCGTCACCGGCAGCCGCGGCAAGCCGCTTCGGCAGCTTCTTACGCTTTCTGTTGTTCACGTGTTTCCACGGGCGCGCGGCCTACCGCCTGGAGCTGCGGAAGGTGCAGTGGTGCGCCCGGTACCCCTTTCCGTACTTCTTACTGATCTGGGCTTGTACATCTCGCTGGGCGGTCTTTTCGGCCTCCGACTTGCTCTTTCCCTTTCCGGTGCCCTTGAGCTGCTTCTTTCCGTGGTCGCCGCTTCCGATCTTCTCGACACCACAGACGGCGGTGGAGTACCACGTCTTGGGCTTGGCCATGGTGGCATCGGAGGCTTCGGCGGTTCCGGTGAGGGCGAGCAGGGCGCATGCCGCTGCTGCGGTCCAGCAGGCGACGGGCTTCTTCACGGTGCCTCACTTTCGGTTGGTGGGGTGGGCGTGGTGGCGCCCAGCGGACACGATGGCATGCGCTGAGGATGGGATTGTGTGGCCGTTCAAGGCTGGAGTTGACGTGCGGAACGGTTCTTCGCCCGTTGTTACGGGGGTGGGCGGCTTTTACGGGGCGTGGTGGTTTCACACGTTCGCATGAGGTAGACCGAAGGGGCGTTCGCATTACCTCGGGCTGAAGGCCCGCGGCAGAGGCCGCGGCTGTCTTTGCCTGGCTGGTGGGACTGCCGTGACAGTGGCGTGGGACCGCATAGAGACGTGGTTGCAGGCGCACGCCCCCACGTCGCGCGCGACGCTCCGACCGCCCGCGACCTGCGAGCAGTTGGACAGTGCCGAGCAGGTCGTCGGCTGCCCCCTGCCAGACGAGCTGAAAGCGCTGTGGCCGCTGCACGACGGACCTACGAGATGCCCGGACACCTGACGATATTTCAGGCCACGGTCGGGGGCCAAGAGATGCCGGCCTCTCCTCCGCCTACCAGGCTGCGATGGCTGTGGGACAGGGGGCGGAGAGCAAGCTGTGCCCGAGGCCGCCGGCCCCAGCCGACTTCGTCCAGCACCGAATTACGTGGAGATAACGGCACCCGGACAGCCGCGTGACGGGCATGCCGGAGCTGCGCACGCGTCTCAGTGCGGTTGCGATCGCCCTTGGCGCCCCGTATCGGAGCGTCACGGCCGACTGGCCTATGTCCTCCTCGAGTTGGTACACACGGCTGCGTGTGCCTCTGATGCCCGTGACCGTCACGCTGCTGCTCGGACGACAGGTCAACTGTTGGAGCGGCTGCGGGATGATGCGTACGGGGACGGGGGCGGTTCCGGCCTCCAGCCCGGAGACGATGACGAGGAAGAAGTCGTCGCTCTCCGCTGCTCGCCGGAACTCCGCCGGTGTCAACAGCACCGTGTCCGGCTCAGCGTCCTTGTATGCCTTGAGTTCGTAGAACCGCGACAGTGCGTCCATCGCGTCGGCGCCGAGGCCGCGCTGGGCCCGCAGGTCGCGCAGCCAGTCGTCGTCGGTGGCGAGTGCCTTGCGCACCACCTCCAGAGCCACTTTCTCCTGCTCCGTGCCCGTGTAGGGGCGTGGTGGCGTGTGCTGTAAGGGGATCGCCGATCCGGCTCGGGGCTGCGGCAGGCCGGACGACCCCGTCCCTCGCCTCACAGTCGACGATCAGGCCACGGGCCTCGCTGGTCTCTTGAGGAATGACTGACCACGCCAGTGCCCCCGCGCGCTGTTGCTTTTCTTTAACCAGGCGCCACCATCAGCCCAAGCGGCATAGGCCCTGACCAGCCACTTCGATTACCTGACAGAACATCAGGACGAGCGTCAAATGAGCGTCAAGATGCCTCGGAGAGCGTCATTTCAGCGTCAAGATATCGCCCGTAACGCCCACAGCGCACATAACGCACATAACGCACATAACGCACATCACCTGAACCTGCAGGTCAGGCGCCCTTCTCAGCAGGCTCAAGAATCGCCACGCACTCCACATGGTGCGTCATGGGAAACAGATCGAACGCCCGCAGCGTCCGCACCCGGTAGCCGCCGTCGCGGAAGTACGCCAGGTCGCGGGCGAGGGCCGCCGGGTCGCAGGCGACGTAGGCGATGCGGCGGGCGCCGAGGCCGGTCAGGTGCTTGACCGTCTGCTTGCCGGCGCCTGCGCGCGGGGGGTCGAGAACGATCAGGTCGGTCTCGGTGATGCCGGTGCGCGGCAGGACCTGGTCGACCTTGCCGTGCTCGATGCGGACCCGTTCCAGGTCCTTCAGGTTGTGCCGGGCGTCCTCCACGGCGCGCTTGCCGGACTCGATGCCGAGGACGGCGCCCTTCTCGCCGATGCGCTGGCCGATGGCGCCCGCGAACAGGCCGACGCCGCAGTAGAGGTCGAGGGCGGTGTCGCCCTTGCGGGGCAGCAGGCCCTGCATGACGGCGCGGACGAGGGTGTTGGCGGCTTGCGGGTGGACCTGCCAGAAGCCGCCCGAGCCGACCCGGTAGGTGCGGTCGTCGGCGCGCTCGCGGACGAAGGCGCGGCCGTGCACGCGGTGGACGCCGCCGTCGCGCTCGTCGACTCGCATCACCGAGACGGGCTTGTCGAGCTCGACGAGGGGCAGTCGGCCGCCGGGCCTCGGGGTGAGGATCACCTGGCGGTCGTGGGAGCCGGTGGCCGCGATGGCTTCCACCGAGGCCATACCGGGCCATTCCCGCTTCTCGATGCCGAGCTCGGTGACGCCGGGGGCCGCGATCAGGCAGCGCTCGATCGGCTCCACGTCGTGCGAGCGGTGCTTGCGCAGGCCGACCCGGCCGTCCTCGTCGATGGCGTACTGGACCCGGGTGCGCCAGGCCGGTACCTCGCCCGCCGGAAGCTTGTCGCCCTCGGCCGGCATGACGGTGCCGTCCCAGCCCGCCTCCTCGGGGGTGAGGCCCGCGAGGCGCTGAAGCTGTTCGGCGATCACTTCGCCCTTGAGCCTGCGCTGGGCGCCGGGCTTGGCGTGCTGCCAGTCGCAGCCGCCGCACTTGCCGGGACCGGCGTACGGGCAGGGCGCCTCGACGCGGTCCTTGGACGCCTCGAGGATCCGTACCGCGTCGGCGCGCAGGAAGCGGGAGTCGCTCTCGCCCTCGGTGACCCTGGCGATGACCTTCTCGCCGGGAAGCGTGTGCCGTACGAAGAGGACCTGGCCCTCCGAGGTACGGGCGATGCAGTGGCCGCCGTGTGCGACGGGCCCGACCTCGACCTCGTACTCCTCCCCGACCAGCGACGACGTGGGTTCGTTCTGCATGAGGGGGTGGCTCCAGAGATCAAGGAAAAAACGGCCGGACAACAACCCACGAGTCTACGTGGGTGTCGTCCGGCCGTTTACCACGAGCGGGCGGGCGCGGTCAGCCCTTGTTGGCGGGTTCCTTGGGCCTGCGCTCCACGGGTCCGCGGCGCACCGAGCCCGGTGCGTTCCACTCGGCACGCTTCCTGGCGCGCTTCTTCGCCGCCTCGGAGGACTCCAGCTGGTACGGCACGGAGGTCACCATCACGCCCGGGGTGAACAGCAGCCGCCCCTTGAGGCGCAGGGCGCTCTGGTTGTGGAGGATGTGCTCGTACCAGTGGCCGACCACGTACTCCGGGATGTACACGCTCACGACGTCGCGCGGGCTGTCCCGGCGCAGGCCCTTCACGTAGTCGATGACCGGGCGGGTGACTTCGCGGTACGGGGAGTCGAGGATCTTCAGCGGGATGTCGATGCCGCGCCGCTCCCAGTCCTCCTTGAGCGCCTTGGTCTCGGCCGGGTCGACGCTGATGGAGAGCGCCTCCAGACGGTCGGAGCGGATGAGCTTGGCGTAGGCGAGGGCGCGCAGCGTGGGCCGGTGGAGCTTGGAGACCAGGACGATCGAGTGGACCCTGGAGGGCCGCATCGTCTCGTCGGCCGGGGTCTCCTCCGCGGCGATCTCCTCGGCGACCCGGTCGTAGTGCTTCCGGATCGCGGTCATCGTCGCGAAGAAGATGCACATGCCGAGCAGGGCGACCCAGGCACCGTGGGTGAACTTGGTGACCAGGACGACCACGAGGACGAGGCCGGTCAGGAAGGCGCCGAAGGCGTTGATCGCACGGGAGCGGATCATGTGGCGGCGCTTGTCGGCGTCCTTCTCGGTGCGCAGGTGCCGGTTCCAGTGGCGGACCATGCCGGTCTGGCTGAGCGTGAAGGACACGAACACGCCGACGATGTAGAGCTGGATCAGCCGGGTCGAGTCGGCGCCGTAGACGACGACGAGCAGGGCGGCCGCGCCGGCGAGCAGCACGATGCCGTTGGAGAAGGCGAGGCGATCGCCGCGGGTGTGCAGCTGGCGCGGCAGGTAGCGGTCCTGGGCGAGGATCGAGCCGAGCACCGGGAAGCCGTTGTACGCCGTGTTCGCCGCGAGGAACAGCACCAGGGCGGTGGCAGCGGCGAGCACGATGAACAGGAAGCTGCCGTTGCCGAAGACGGCCTCGGCGACCTGCGTGATCACCGGGTCCTGCACATAGCCGGGGCCGACCGGCACACCGCCTTTCAGCAGGTCCTGCGCCGGGTTCTCGGCCATCCGGACGTCGGTGACCAGGGCGAGGGCGATGATGCCGACGAGCATGGTGATGGCGAGCACGCCCATCATCGAGAGCGTCGTCGCCGCGTTCTTGGACTTGGGCTTGCGGAAGGCCGGGACGCCGTTGGAGACCGCCTCGACGCCGGTGAGCGCGGCACAGCCGGAGGAGAAGGCGCGCAGCAGCAGGAAGACGAGAGCGAAGCCCGCGAGGCCCTCCTGCTCCGCCTTGATGTGGAAGTCGGCGGTGGGCGCGCGCATGGTGTCGCCGAGCACGAGAGTGCGGAAGGCACCCCACGCGATCATGATGAAGACGCCCACGACGAACACGTACGTCGGAATCGCGAAGAGCGACCCGGACTCCTTGACGCCGCGCAGGTTCATCAGCGTCAGCAGGAGGATCACCGCGACGGCGCACAGCACCTTGTGCTCGACCACGAACGGGATCGCCGAGCCCAGGTTCTCGATGCCGGAGCTGATGGAGACGGCGACGGTGAGGACGTAGTCCACGAGCAGCGCGCTGGCGACCGTCAGGCCGGCCTTGGGGCCGAGGTTGGTGGTGGCGACCTCGTAGTCGCCGCCGCCGCTGGGGTACGCGTGCACGTTCTGCCGGTACGACGCCACCACGGTGAACATCACCACCACGACCGCCAGGGCGATCCACGGGCTGAAGTGGTACGCCGACACGCCCGCGACAGACAGGACGAGCAGAACCTCGCCAGGCGCGTAGGCAACGGAGGACAAGGCGTCGGAGGCGAAGACGGGGAGGGCGATGCGCTTCGGCAGGAGTGTTTCTCCGAGCCGGTCACTGCGCAGTGCGCGCCCGATCAGGATCCGTTTGGGCACGTCGGTCAGTTTGGACACGCAGAGGATCGTAAGCGTTCCGTATGGAAGCCGCGGACCCACCACCCCCGTGGCCCCGCAATCTCCTGCGCTCGGACGAAAAAGCCACGAAATCCTTAACGAAATCCTTGCACTAAGCGTCCGCGAAAAGTGCGCTGTAACCATTCAATGCGGGCTGACCGCCGAGATGTGCGTAAAGGACGGTGGAATCGCGGGCGATCTCGCCGCGGGCCACGAGATCGGCCATTCCCGCCATCGACTTCCCCTCGTACACGGGGTCGGTGACCATGCCCTCGGTACGGGCGGCCAGCCGCATGGCGTCGAGGGTCGTGTCGTCGGGGATGCCGTAGGTGCCCGCGTGGTAGCGCTCGTCGAGCTCGATGTCTTCCACGGTGAGTTCCCGGCGCACCCCGATGAGCCGTGCGGTGCCGGCCGCGATCCGGGCGATCTGCTCGTGGGTACGGGCGGGCTCGGCGGAGGCGTCGATGCCCAGTACGCGTCGTGGGCGGGCGCCCGCCTCCTCCAGCGCGGCGAAGCCTGCGACCATGCCGGCCTGGGTGGAGCCGGTCACCGAGCAGACGACCACGGTGTCGAAGAACACGCCGAGCGCGCGTTCCTGCTCGGCCACCTCGTACGCCCAGTTCGCGAAGCCGAGCCCGCCCAGCGGGTGGTCGGACGCGCCCGCGGGGATCGCGTACGGCCTGCCGCCGCCCTCCTCCACCTCGCGCAGCGCCTGCTCCCAGCTCTCCTTGACCCCGATACCGAACCCGGCGCGCACCAGACGGACGTCGGCGCCCGCCAGGCGGCTGATCAGGATGTTGCCGACCTTGTCGTAGACGGCGTCGGGCCACTCGACCCAGCTCTCCTGGATGAGTACGCACTTGAGACCGGCGCGGGCGGCGACCGCCGCGACCTGGCGGGTGTGGTTGGACTGGACGCCGCCGATGGAGACGAGCGTGTCGCAGCCCTTCGCGAGGGCGTCGGCGACGAGGTATTCGAGCTTGCGGGTCTTGTTGCCGCCGTAGGCGATGCCGGAGTTGCAGTCCTCCCGCTTGGCCCAGACCTCGGCGCCGCCGAGGTGCTCGGTGAGCCGGTCGAGCCGGTGCACGGGCGAGGGGCCGAAGAGGAGGGGGTAGCGGTCGTACGAAGAGATCGAGATCGACACTGGGGCTCCCTTGGTCGGGGTGGGGTGAGGTGGGGTGGGGTGGGTCCACTCGCGCTCGGAATCGCTCGGCCGGTGGGCATCGCGCGCTGCGGGCTACTCGAGCGGTTCGTCGGCCAGTTCTTCGAGCGCCCGCCAGATCTCGGCGGTGATCCGGACCGCGGCCTCGGCGTCACGCGCCGCGCACGCCTCGATCAGCCGGTCGTGCAGCTCCGCCGAGCCGTGTGCCGCGCCGGCCGTGCCGAACTGCCGCCACTCCAGGCGGCGGATCAAGGGCGTGTAGCGCCCGACGGTGGCGGCCACGGCGCGGTTGCCGCAGGCGGTGACGAGGACGTCGTGGAGCCGGTCGTCGGCGCGCAGTGCGTCCGCCACGTCGCCGCGGCGGGTCGCGTCCCGGAAGCGGTCGTTCGCCTCGCGCATCGCGGTGATGTCCGCATCCGTGAGGAGGGGTACGGCAGTCCTGGCGGCGAGTTCCTGCATGGCCCGTACGACCGCCGCCGCGTCCCGGACGTCGCGCGGCACCAGCCGGGTCACCCGGGTGTAGCTCTGCGGTTTGGATTCGACGAGGCCCTCGCCGGAGAGCCGGGACAGTGCGTCGCGGACCGGGGCCCGGGAGAGTCCGAGCCGTTCGGCGAGGTCGGCGTCGCGGACGGGGGCCCCGGGCGGGATGTCGCCGCGGACGATGGCGTCACGGATCGCCTCGTACGCGGTGTCCCGCAGCAGGGTCCGTCGGACGGGGCGCAGGGTCTCCATGAACTGACATGTTAGATGTCTGCAGTCGTCGTACTCAAGGGTCCGTCCCGCAGTGTCTGAATCCGGCGGGCTGCCCCGTCCACATCACGGGGCGCGGCGAAAGCGCACTCGGATGAGGCTTCGCACTCCCGGCCGCATAAGCTCATCCTGGGCAACGGGACAGACCGTTGCCCCGTTGTTTGCCCGGCAAGCTGAGGAAGAAGTGTGAGCACGGTGTTTTCGCAGGTCAGCCGGACGACCAGGAGTGCGAGGTAGGCGCAAGGTGCACATCGTCATCATGGGCTGCGGGCGAGTAGGAGCCGCTCTCGCGCAGACCCTGGAGCAGCAGGGGCACACGGTCGCCGTCATCGACCAGGACCCCACGGCGTTCCGGCGCCTCGGGTCCGGATTCGGTGGGCGGCGCGTCACCGGTGTCGGCTTCGACCAGGACACCCTCCGTGAGGCGGGGATCGAGGAGGCCGGTGCGTTCGCCGCGGTGAGCAGCGGCGACAACTCGAACATCATCGCCGCCCGGGTGGCCCGTGAGATGTTCGGCATCGAGAATGTCGCGGCGCGCATCTACGACCCCCGGCGCGCCGAGGTCTACCAGCGCCTCGGTATCCCCACGGTCGCCACCGTGCGCTGGACCGCGGACCAGATGCTGCGGCGGCTGCTGCCCTCGGGCGCCGAGCCGCTGTGGCGGGATCCGAGCGGCGGTGTGCAGCTCGCGGAGGTGCACACCACACCGTCCTGGATCGGCCACAAGATCAGCACGCTGCAGGAGGAGACGGGCGTCCGAGTGGCGTTTCTCACCCGGTTGGGCGAAGCCATTCTGCCCACCTCGCAGACGGTGCTGCAGGAGGGCGACCTGGTCCACGTGATGATGCGTACGGAGGAGATCGCAAAGGTCGAGGCGGCCTTCGCCGAGGGTCCAGAGGAGGGCGGGCACTGATGCGTGTCGCGATTGCCGGGGCCGGTGCGGTGGGCCGTTCCATCGCGGGCGAGCTGCTGGAGAACGGGCACGAGGTGCTGCTCGTGGACAAGGCGCCGACGGCCATTTCGGTGGAGCGGGTGCCGATGGCCGAGTGGCTGCTGGCGGACGCCTGCGAGATCACCTCACTCGACGAGGCGGCGCTTCAACGCTGCAGCGTCGTGATCGCCGCGACCGGCGACGACAAGGTGAATCTGGTCGTCTCGCTGCTCGCCAAGACCGAGTACGGCGTGCCGAGGGTCGTCGCCCGGGTCAACAACCCGAAGAACGAGTGGCTGTTCAACGAGGCCTGGGGCGTCGATGTGGCGGTCTCCACGCCGCGTCTGATGTCGGCCCTGGTCGAGGAGGCGGTGAGCGTCGGCGATCTGGTCCGGCTGCTGCGCTTCAGCCATGGCGACGCCAACCTGGTCGAGCTGACGCTGCCCCCGGAGTCGGCGCTGGCCGGCACCCAGGTCGGCGATGTGGCCTGGCCCGAGGACACCTCGCTGGTCACCATCATCCGCGGGCAGCGCGTTCTGACGCCGAGCACCGAGGAGACGCTGGAGGCCGGTGACGAGCTGCTGTTCGTGGCCGCACAGGCACGCGAGGAGCAGCTGGAGGACCTGCTGTCGGTGCGCCGGGGCGACTCGGAGGACTGACCGACGCAGGGCAGGCGGACGGAAGGGGCCCGGGACCGTTTTCGCACGGTGCCGGGCCCCTTCCGTCTGTCGCGGGCGGTTCAGAACTCCTGGTGGCGCGTCGCGGTGGCGGCCGCCTCCGCCTTGCGGGCCTCCTCGGCCTGCTCCTGCGCCTCCATCTCGGCGAACACATCGATGGGCGGCGGCGCCTTGGCGAGGAAGACCCACGTCAGATAGACCGCGAGCAGGAACGGCGGGATCTTCAGGGCGACCAGGACCCAGCCGAACTGGGTGGTGTCGGCCCACCAGTACAGCGGGAAGAGGATCGCGCACTTGGCGAGCAGGATCAGCCCCCAGGCGTAACTGGCCTTGGCGTACGCCTTCTTGCGGCCGGGGTTCCTGGTGCGCCAGGAGAGGTTCTCCTTGAACACCGGGCCCAGGATCAGACCGATCAGCGGCACTCCGGCGAGGGTGGTGATCAGGTAGGCGAGTGCCAGGCCGAGCGTGTAGAGCATGCCCGGCAGATAGAAGTCCTTGGCATTGCCCGTCATCTTCGCGAAGACCACACCGAAGGCCACGCCGAAGACACCGCTGAAGGCGTGCTTGACGGAGTCCCTGCGGATCAGCCGTACGGCGACGAGGACCAGGGACACCACCAGGGCCGCGATGGCCGAGAGGTGCAGATCCTTGTTGATCGTGAAGATCGTGACGAAGAGCAGCCCGGGAAGGACTGTCTCCACCATCCCCCGGACACCGCCGAACGCCTCGAAGAGCGCGGCCTCGGTGACCGCTTTCGCGTCGGCCTCCTGCTGGTCGGTGCGGGTGGTGCGGTCCTTGTCGGACGTCGGCTTGTCGAGAGACGTCACCGGCTACTCCTTGCCGAGCGGTCGGAGTTCGTATTTGGGATTGAACAGCACCCGGCGTCCATGACTCATGGCGATCCGGCCCGAGGCGATGAGCTTGCGGCCCGGTTCTATGCCCGCGATGGAGCGCCGGCCCAGCCAGACCACGTCCAGCGGCGCGGTGCCGTCGAAGAGCTCCGCCTCCAGGGCGGGCACTCCGGCGCGCGGCCGCAGGGTGACGGTCCGCAACGTACCAGTCACCTTGACGATCTGGCGGTCGGTGCATTCGGAGATCCGCGTACACCCCGAGGCCTGCGAGTCCTCCTGCAGCTCCTCGGACTCCAGGTCCTCCTGGGAGCTGGACAGCCGGTCGAGCATCCGCCGGAAGCGGCCGGACGGCTTCACAGCCTTGCCGGGCTTCTCGAATCGAGGAACAGCACTCATATCCGAAGGGTACCGGTCTCCCGTACTCCGAGCGGGCGTCCCGGGTCTCACTCGAACGGGATACTCGCAAGGGATACGGGACAGGACCCGGTGACCCGTTCAGCCGCGCTCGAAGCGGTAGCCCATCCCCGGCTCGGTGACGAAGTGCCGGGGGTGCGAGGGGTCGGCCTCCAGCTTGCGCCTGAGCTGCGCCATGTAGACCCGCAGGTAGTTGGTCTCGGTGCCGTACGAGGGCCCCCAGACCTCCTGGAGCAGTTGCTTCTGGCTGACCAGCCGGCCGCTGTTGCGGACCAGGACCTCCAGCAGGTGCCATTCGGTGGGGGTCAGCCGTACGTCGCGTCCCTCGCGGTGGACCTTCTTCGCCGCCAGGTCGACGGTGAACCCGTCGGTCTCGACGATCACGACGTCGTCGGAGCCGTGCTGGCCGACGGGTTCGGCGCGGCGGACGGAGGCACGCAGCCGGGCCAGCAGTTCGTCCATGCCGAACGGCTTGGTGACGTAGTCGTCGGCTCCGGCGTCCAGGGCCTCGACCTTCTCGTCGGATGTGTGGCGGGCGGAGAGCACCAGGATCGGCACCCGGGTCCAGCCGCGCAGCCCCTTGATCACCTCGACGCCGTCCATGTCCGGGAGTCCGAGGTCGAGGACGACGACATCGGGGTGACGGGCGGCGGCGAGCTGGAGGGCGGTCGCGCCGTCGGGCGCGGCGTCCACCTCGTACTTGCGCGCCTTCAGGTTGATCACGAGGGCGCGTACGATCTGCGGCTCGTCGTCGACCACAAGCACCCGGGTCATGGGGGCCCTGCCTTTCTGCTGTACGGCGATCTCCTGGGACGTTGCGGAGATCATGAGGTGACCTGCGAGGTCATGAGGTGACCCGCGCGGGCAGTTCGGGGCTGACGGGAACGTATCCCGATGCCGCCTTGAGGGTCAGCACCATGGTGAGGCCGCCGCCGGGGGTGTCCTCGGCGTCCAGCGTGCCGCCCATGGACTCCACGAAGCCGCGGGCGACGGCGAGGCCCAGTCCGACGCCTGCGCCTCGCGGGGCGTCGCCGTAGCGCTGGAACGGCTCGAAGATGCGCTCCTTGGCATCGTCGGGGACGCCGGGGCCGCGGTCGGCCACCCGTAGCTCGACGCGTTCGCCGAGCGCGCTGGCGGCCACCGTGACGCGTTCCGCGCAGGGGCTGTACTTGACGGCGTTCTCGACGATGTTGGCGACGGCCCTTTCCAGCAGCCCGGGGTCCACGTCGACCATCGGCAGGGTCTCGGGGATGTCCAGGTCCACGCTGCCCTCGGGGACGCCGCCGAGCGCCATCGGGACCACCTCGTCGAGGTCGATCTCGCGGATCAGCGGCGTGACGGTGCCGGTCTGCAGCCTGGACATGTCGAGGAGGTTGCCCACGAGGTGGTCGAGGCGGTCGGCGCCGTTCTCGATGCCCTCCAGGAGTTCGGCCTGGTCCTCGTCGGACCAGGCGACGTCGTCGGAGCGCAGGGAGCTGACGGCGGCCTTGATAGCGGCGAGCGGGGTGCGCAGATCGTGGCTGACGGCGGCGAGGAGGGCCGTCCTGATCCGGTTTCCCTCGGCGAGCCGCCGGGCCTCCTCCGCCTCGCCGACCAGGCGCTGGCGGTCCAGTACGACGGCGGCCTGGGCGGCGAACGCGCCGAGCACCCGGCGGTCCTCGGCGGGCAGCACCCGGCCGGAGAGCGCGAGCGCCATGTGGTCGCCGACGGGCATGTCCACATCCGCGTCCTCCGGCCGGGCCACCGGGCTCGGCCCGACGCTCCCGGCGCAGGTCCACGGATCGACGTCGCTCTGCCGCTCCAGCAGGGCGACGGACTCCATGCCGAAGGTCTCGCGGACCCGGTCCAGGAGTGCGTCCAGGGTGGTCTCGCCGCGCAGCACACTGCCGGCGAGGAAGGAGAGGATCTCCGACTCGGCGCGCAGCCTGGCCGCCTGATGGGTGCGGCGGGCCGCCAGATCGACAACCGAGGCGACCGAGACCGCCACCGCGAAGAAGATCACGATGGCGACGAAGTTCTCCGGGTCCTGCACGGTCAGGGTGTGGGTGGGCGGGGTGAACCAGTAGTTCAGCAGCAGGGAGCCGACGGCGGCCGAGGCGAGTGCGGGCAGCAGCCCGCCGATCAGGGCCGCCGCGACGGTCAGGAAGAGGAAGAGCAGGACGTCGTTGGCGAGCCCGGGGCCGCTGTTCAGGCGGGTCAGGAGCAGCGTGAGAAGGGCCGGGCCGCCGACACCGACCAGCCAGCCCCAGATGATCCGGACCCGGCCCAGCCGGGCGCCGCGGGCGATGGGCAGACCGCGGCCCTTGGCGACCTCTTCGTGGGTGACGATATGTACGTCGAGGTCGGGGCCGGACTCGCGGGCGACGGTGGCTCCCACGCCCGGTCCGTAGATGTACTGCCAGGCCTTGCGTCGGCTGGAGCCGAGGACGATCTGCGTGGCGTTCACCCCACGGGCGAATTCGAGGAGGGCCGACGGTATGTCGTCGCCGATGACATGGTGGAACGTGCCGCCGAGGTCCTCCACGAGGGTGCGCTGGACGGCGAGTTCCTTGGGCGAGGCGGAGGTCAGTCCGTCGCTGCGGGCGATGTAGACGGCGAGGATCTCGCTGCCGGAGCCCTTGGCCGCCATCCGGGACGCGCGGCGGATGAGCGTACGGCCCTCGGGACCGCCGGTGAGCCCGACGACGATGCGTTCGCGGGCCTGCCAGGTGGTGCGGATGTTGTGCTCGCCGCGGTACTGCTGAAGGTATTCGTCGACCCGGTCGGCGACCCAGAGGAGGGCCAGCTCGCGCAGGGCGGTCAGGTTGCCGGGGCGGAAGTAGTTGGACAGGGACGCGTCGATCCGGTCCGGCTTGTAGATGTTGCCGTGGGCCATCCGGCGGCGCAGCGCCTGGGGCGACATGTCGACGAGTTCGAGCTGGTCGGCCCTGCGCACGACCTCGTCGGGGACGGTCTCGCGCTGCCGTACGCCGGTTATGGCCTCGACGACGTCGCCGAGTGATTCCAGGTGCTGGATGTTGACGGTGGAGATCACGTCTATGCCGGCCTGGAGGAGCTCTTCGACGTCCTGCCAGCGCTTGGCGTTGCGGGAGCCCGGCACATTGGTGTGCGCCAGTTCGTCCACCAGGGCGACGGCCGGGGCGCGCTCCAGGACCGCGTCGACGTCCATCTCGGTGAAGACGGCGGAGCGGTACTCGATCTCACGTCGCCGGATCTGCTCCAGGCCGTGCAGCATGACCTCGGTGCGCGGGCGGTCGTGGTGCTCCACGAAGGCGACGACGCAGTCGGTGCCCCGTTCCACACGGCGGTGGGCCTCGGAGAGCATCGCGTACGTCTTGCCGACGCCGGGTGCCGCACCCAGGTAGATCCGAAGTTTGCCGCGTGCCATGGCCCCATTGTCTTCTCTGAACCGGCTGCCGCAGACGCGGCAGCCGGTTCGAAGCTACCCCGAGGATTCTCGACAAATGGGACGGGGGGTGGGGCGAGGGACCGAATTGACAGGATTCTGACGCCTCGGAGGGACCCAGCCCCCGCCCCGCCCCACTACTCGTGTTCGACGATGCGCCCGTCGCTCAGCTCCAGCACCCGGTCCGCCAGCCCCAGCAGCTGCGCATCATGCGTCGCCACCAGCGCTGTGACGCCTTCGCTCCGCACCACCGCCCTCAGCAGCTCCATCACCGCGAGTCCGGTCTCCGCGTCGAGCTGCCCCGTCGGCTCGTCCGCGATCAGCAGCGCGGGGCGGTTGGCCAGCGCGCGGGCGATCGCGACGCGCTGCTGCTGGCCGCCGGAGAGTTCGCCGGGGCGCTGAGCGGCGTGGTCGGCGAGGCCGACCATCGAGAGCAGCAGCGCCACCCGGTCCTCGCGCTCGCGCGGGTCCGCCTTGCGCAGCCGCATGGGTACGCCGACGTTCTCCGCGGCGGTCAGGATCGGGATCAGGCCGAACGACTGGAAGATGAAGCCGATCCGGTCCCGGCGCAGCTCCAGGAGCCCGTTCTCGCCGAGTTCGGCGAGGTCCGTGCCCCCGACGGTGATCCGGCCGCCGTCGGGTCTGTCGAGGCCACCGACGAGGTTGAGGAGCGTCGTCTTGCCTGAGCCCGAGCGTCCCTTGAGCGCGACGAGTTCACCGCGCGGCACCTCGAAGGACACCCCGCGCAGCGCGTGCACGGCCGCGGCGCCGGTGCCGTACGAGCGGTGCAGGTCCTCGACCCGGACCATGGGCCCGCGGGCCGGGGCCTCGGCTACTGCCGCGCCGCTCTGCCCGCCGGTGTTCGTCCGGCCGGTGTTGTCGGTCATGTCTCTCCCCGTACGTGCTCGGTCCTGTCGGCCGCCAGTATGTGCATTGGACACAGGGCTGGGCAATGGCCGAAGGGCGGTGGTCAGGCGTCCGGCCAGACACCGATGTGGTCGTTCTCGGCGGTGAGGCGCACCCGGTGGCGGAGCCCGTACCGTCGCAGATAGTCGTCGGGCAGCTGCAGCCGCCCCACCCGGTCGAGTACGGCGAATTCCTCCGCGCCGCCGTCGGGGCCGCCGTCGCGCAGGGTCTCCGTGGAGGTCCGGCCGTCGCGGATGCGCACCGTACGCCGCACCTGCCCGGAGACCATCGGGTCGTGGGTGACGACCAGGACGGTCGCGCCGAGTTCGTCGTTGGCGCGGCGCAGGGCGGCGAAGACGTCCTCGCCACTGGCGGTGTCGAGTTCGCCGGTCGGCTCGTCGGCGAGCAGGACCCGGGGGCTGTTGGCGGTGGCCACGGCGACGGCGACGCGCTGCTGTTCGCCGCCGCTGAGCTCGGCGGGTCTGCGGTCGCGGCAGTGCGCGATGCCGAGGACGCCGAGGAGTTCGGTGGCCCGTGCCTCGCGCCGGGCGCGCGGGACACCGGTGTACTTCATCGGCAGGGTGACGTTCTCCACGGCGGTGAGATACGGCAGCAGGTTGCGTCCGGTCTGCTGCCAGACGAAGCCGACGGTGCGCCGCCGGTAGCCGAGGCGTTCGCGGCGGCGCATGGACAGCAGGTCGTGCCCGGCGACCCTGGCCGATCCCGCGGTGGGGGTGTCGAGGCCGGACAGGATGGCGAGCAGGGTCGACTTGCCGGAGCCGGAGGCTCCGACGAGCGCCATGCACTCACCCTCCCGCACGACGAGGTCGAGGCCCTGGAGCGCCTGCACCTCGACATCCTCTGTGCGGTAGACGCGTACGACGTTGTCGCAGACGACCAGGCCCTCGTCGGGGGTGGGCACGCTGCCTGCCCTGGCGCGCGCCTCAAGTTCACGGAGGTCCGTCATGCGGTCTTCTCCTCGTCATCCGTCATGTGCCGTTCTCCCCCACTCGTAGGACCGCCCCCAGTCCGCGGCGGCGGGCCAGCCAGGTCTCCGCGGCGACGGCCGCCGCGATCAGTACGGCGAATCCGACGCCCAGCAGGGCCACCGGTGCGTAATCGGCGTGCAGGGCCGGTTCGGCGGGGCCGCCCGTGAAGTCACGCAGTTTCAGGGCCGGTCCGAGCAGGGCCGGGAGCGCCGCGCCGAGAGCGACCCCGCCGGCCGCGGCGGCCAGTGCCATCGGCAGCAGTTGCAGGATCTGCAGCCCTCCGACGGCGCGGGTACCGAGGCCCAGCGTACGGAGCTTCGCCGCGGTGCGGCCGCGTTCGGGCGCGGAGAGCAGCAGATCGAGTACGAGCGCGACGAAGGCCAGCAGGGCCGCGAGCAGCGAGCAGACGGTGTGCGCGGTGGACAGGGCTACGAGCACACCGTCGTCCCGGTCCCGGGCCTCCGCCTCGGAGCGGATGCGCAGCTCGCCCGCACTGTCCTCGACGGTGGCCCGTGGCGCGATGCCGCGCAGCACGTCCGCGTCGATTGCGGAGCCGTACAGCAGGAGCGTCTTCTCCTCCTGGTCCTTGGCGCGGAACCCGGTGAGCGCTGCCGCGTCGGCGAGCAGCACACGGTTGTCGCGGTCTTCGAGCACCGGGCCGAGCGCCTGGTCGTGGGCCGCGTCGTCGGTGAGCCTGCCGACTACGGTGAAGGTGAGGGTCCGGCCGCGCAGGGTGCTGGTGTACGTCGTCCCGACCGGCAGCCCGGGTCCGGTGAGCACCGGGACGGCTCCGTGGCCGGCGCGCGGGGCTCGGGACAGAGCTGTCGAGGCCGGGGAGCCCGGTGCCGCTGCACCGAGCGCGGAGGCGTCGAGGGAGACCAGGTCGGCCCGGCCGTAGTTGCCGCCGTCATCGGCGCCGATGAGCGCCGCGGAGGTACGGGAGACGGTCACCCGGTGGCGGACCCCGGGGGCGCGGGACAGCTTCTGCGCGGTCTCCGGGTCGGCCTGGGCGCCGGCATAGGAGGCATCGGCGCCGACGTGCCAGTCGGCGGCGGTGCGGCGTCCTTCGGCGATCGTCCCGGCGACGAGGCTGCTGAAGACGGCGGTGCCCAGGGTGATGACCAGGACGAGGAGTGCGAGGGCGCGCGCAGGGGCGTCCTTGGCGGCCCGGGCGAGCGCGATCATCGGGACGGCTCCGCGACGGCGCGCGGACCAGCGGGCCAGGAACCGCACCGGGGGCGGGTAGCAGCGCACCAGCAACAGAACGGTCGCCAGCCCCAGCAGGGCCGGCACAGCGGCGAGTTGGGGATCGGTCGCATCCTGCATGCCCCGGGTCCGCAGGGCGAGGACACCTGCGGCGGCGAGCAGCAGCACGGTGGCCTCGGCGGTGATCCGGCGTGCGCCGGCGCGTGCCCCGTCCCGGCCGTCGGCGGGCTGTCGCGGCGCTCTGTCCCGTACCGCGTTCCAGGTCAGCGCGGGCAGTACCAGCCAGGCGAGTGCCGCGACGACCGCCGCCGTGCCGTAGGCCGGGCTGCTCGCGCCCGAAGGTGCGACGGACCAGGCCACTGCGAGGCCCACCAGCATGCCGATCAGCACGACCGGGGCGGTCTGTCCGGCGCGGGTGGCGGCGAGGCCGAGCGCGGCGGCCCCCCGGGCCCGTTGGAGCCGGTGTGCGTCGAGTCTGCGGCGTACGGCGAGCAGGGCCGTGACGACACAGGTGGCCAGGCCCACGCTGATCAGTGAGACGAGCGAGAACGAGATGACGGCCTCGGCACGGTGCCATTCGGTGGTGAACCGTCCTGTCATGCCCGGCAGTTGGCTCGACATGGTCAGCGAGGAAGCGCCGTGCGCACCGACGGTGCAGACCTGGTACCCGTCGGCGCCCTGCCGGCAGAACGAGTCGTCCACCAGCTGTCCGTACTGGTACAGCCCGCGCTGAAGCTCCGCGCTGCCGTGTGCACCGCTGAACCGGATCGCTTCGGCACCGGTCAGGTCGAGCTGCTGGTTCCAGGTGGCGGAGAGCTGGACCTGTCCTGACCTCTGGAGCCTTTCGAGCGCGCCGGGTGAGGTCAGTGCGGCGGCTTGCCGGTCGATGCCGGTGGTGGCGCCGGGCACCTTCAACGGAGCTCCGAGCAAAGGCACTTCACGGCCCATCCGCTGCGCGTCCAGCTCGAAGACACCGGCCACCACGGCCGGAGTCGTCACGGGCAGGCGGCCCTGCCGGAGGGTGAGGCGCTGTCCGACGCGGAGCCCCAGTACCTCCGCCGTCCTGGCCGATACGGCGATCTCGACCCGGCTACGGTTCTCGCCCGGTGCCCGGCCCGCGGTGTAGGAACGCACCCGGGGCGCGTCGTTCGCGTACAGCAGGCCGAGCGAGACGGACTCGTCGCCGATCGTGGCCGCCACCGGCGGGAGTTCCACGCGGGCGGACCGGGCCACCAGGCGGTCGGTGAGCACAACGGGCGCGGCACTCATGATGTGCTTGCCCGAGTCGTCGAGATCTCGCCCGAACGTGACCGGTCCGGTCCTCTTGGTGTGGGGAATTTCAAGCGCCGAACTGAACTGCAGGCCGGGCCCGTTCGCCTGGACGGCGGCCACCCGGTCGAGCAGGGCACGTCCGGCGAGCCGGTCCATGAGCGGCGGTGCGGCGGCGGCCGCGGCGGTGAGCAGGGCGACGAGCGCGGCGAGACAGGCCAGCAGTACGGCGTCGGAACGCGCCTCACGGATCGTCAGCACGTCGGGTCGCCAGGAGCGGAGCGCGCGAAGCCTGTCGACGAGGCCACCGGTGAAGGCGGGCTCCGTGCCCGGTGCTCGGTCGCTCATCCGTCGTCCCCCGCTCGCAGTACCCGTGCCAGATCCACCCGTGCCAGGAACCGGGCGGCGAAACCGACCACCACACAGATCAGTACGGTCGTGGCCGCCCCGGTCATCGCCACCCGCGCCCAGGGCACGGACGTCAGCAGGACGGGGAAGACCTGCTGTCCGTCGGTGTTCACCGTGACCACCGGCATGATCGCGGCCGCGAGCAACGTGCCGAGCAGGGTGCCCAGCAGCGCGGCGACGGCTGACAGCCCCAGCTGTTCGGTCCAGAGGTACCCGGCGAGCTGGCCGCGCCGTACGCCGATGGCCCGCAGCAGCGCGAACTCCCGGCGCCGGTCCCTCGCGGAGAGCGCGGTGTGCAGCGTGAAGGCGATCACCGCGAAGGCGGGGGCCAGCAGCAGACAGAGTGTGAGGGCGCCGCGGGCGCCGTGCCGCAGCGGATCGTCGGCGAGCCGGGCTCGTTCACGGGGCACGTCCGTCGCGACACCGAGCCGCGGATCCGCGCCCACCGCCCGCAGCGCGGCGCTCGCATCGTGCCCCCGGACCGAGGCCAGCCAGCCCGTCTCGGCCTCGGGCAGCCGGCCCTGGGCCGCGAGCAGACCGGTCAGCGCCCGGGAGTCGACGAGGAGGCGCGGGAAGTTTCGGTCGACGCCGGGAACGGCCTCGATCCGGCCGATCACCTTGAAGGACAGGGCGCCCCCGTCGGGCGGCTCCACGTCCACGGTGTCCCCGATCCTGACGGTGCCCTGGGCGAGCAGCGCCGCATCGGCCAGGGCGGGCACATCGGGAGTGACCCGCACGGTGCCGACCGCCAGCCGGATGTCCCACAGGGGCGAGGTCGATGCGACATCGGGGCCGCGCAGCACCGCGTCGAGGAGTGCGCCGGCCCTCGGCCGGTTGCTGCAGAGCACGGGCCCGGTACCGGGGGTCGGGGCGAACGTATCGGGTTCCGCGCCGGGGCAGCCCACGGTGCCCGGATCGGACACGTCGGTGCCGGTGACATCTTTCAGGGACGCCGACGCGGTCGCGCCCGGGATCTGGTCGACCGTCAGGCGGTAGGTGCGGCGGACCGTTTCACCTCGCATGTTCAGGCTGACTCGGAGGATCCGCAGCGGCCCGGTGCGCGCGGGCACGGGCAGCTGTACGGTGCGGGCCCGAGTGCCCGTGGTGCGCAGCGCCGCGGAGCTCTCGTGGGCGAGTCCGTCGCCGTCCTCGAAGGTGACGGTGAGGGTGATCGGTACGGGTGTGCCGGGGCCGTCGGCGCTGAGCGCCACCCGCAGCGGCAGGGTGCGGGGAGTCCCGGCGAGCGCCAGTCCATGGCGTGGGACCGTGCGTCCGAGCGGGCGCAGGAGATCGGCGAGCGGCCGGTCGGAGAGGTCGGGGCGCAGGGTGGGCACGGGACCGCGTGCGGTATTGATTCCGGTGACCGCGACGGGCTTGTCCGCCACGTAGCCGGGCGCCTCCAGTACGGGGGTGAGCGCGTCGACGCCCGGCAGCTTCCGGTAGGCCGCTCTGCGCTCCCCCGCCGGTACACCCCCGGCGCCCTCGGGCCCCGCGGTGATCCTCAGGTCCGAGCCGACGGCGAACACGGCCTGGTCGTGGTCGCCCCGGTCGAGGATCGCCAGGGCGGTGGCACTGAGCGCGCCGACGGCCAGTGCCAGGGCGACGACCAGGGTCGGTCCGGCGTGCCGGGAGGCGCGGCGGCCGATCTGCCAGCCGCCGAGCGGGAGTACGAGTCCGGTGCCGCGCCGGGCCATCAGGTCGAGGAGCCGACCGGCCAGTGGCAGCAGCCGCAGGACCAGCAGGACGGCCGCGGTGGTCATCGCGACGGGCGCCAGGACGAGCACCGGATCGACACCGCTGCTGCCATTGCCCGCCAGGACCGGGGACCGGTACTGCCGCAGCTGGAGCCAGCCGAGCACGGCGACCGCGACCAGGGCGACATCGGTTCCCGTGCGCTGTGCGCCGGAGTACCGGCTCAGGCGCTGTCGCAGCCGGGAGACGGTGCGCCGGTCGCGTGCCGCACGCACGGTCGGCAGCAGCAGCGCGGCGCCGTGCAGCACGACGGCGAGCAGTGCGACGGCCCGGGCGAGGGTGAGTGCCGACGGCTCGTCGGGGACGCCTCCGGGGACGAGCCCGCCCCGGTCCAGAAGTCGTAGCAGCGGTCCGGCGAGGAACGGTGCGGCGCAGCCCGCCGGGAGGGCTACGGCCGCCCACTGGGCGGCGGCCGCGCCGGTGATCCGCAGGGCCCCGGCGCCGCGTGCCGCGAGCAGGGCCTGTTCGGGCCTGCGGTGTTCGGCGAGTTGGCGGGCGGTGAGGACGAGCGCGGCGGCGGCGAGCGCCGCCAGCAGCGTGGCGGGGATGTAGAGGCCGGCGCGGGCGACGGCGATGGGGGTGTCGAGTTCACGCAGGGTGTCCGCGAGTCCGTCGAGTACGGCGAGTTCGGAGCCGGGGGCCGGCCCGCCGTGGAAGACGGAACGGCTGGTGTCGCTGCCGCTGAAGGTGTCCAGCCGTCCGGCGAGTGCGTCGATGCCGTCCAGCCGCAGACCCGAGGCGACCGGTACGCCGAGCCACAGATCGTTGGAGTCCCCGGCCAGCCGGGGGTTCGCGGTGAAGGCGTCGGGAGCGAGAAGGACCAGGTTCCCGATGCTTCCGTAGTCCCCGGCGAGGGCCGCCCAGACGGCGGGCGACCGGCCCTGGGCGGAGTAGATCCCGCTCAGCCGCAGGGACACCCGGCCCCTGCCGTTGGCGTCGACGGTGAACCGGCTGCCGGGGCGCAGCTGGAGCCGGGCGGCGAGGACTCTGGGCAGTGCCGCCTCCGTCGCACCACCTGCGGTGGAGCCGCGCGGCCAACGGCCGGAGAGCAGCCGGGCATGGCGCGACTGGTCCTGGAGCGCGACGACGGAGACGGTCAGGTCCTCGGCCGTACGGCCGTCGGCGCCGCTTACGGGGTAGCCGCTGGACATGGCCGCCGGCGCCCGGTGCGCCGCCCAGGTGTGCTGCGGCACACCGGCGAAGACATCGTCCATCGCGGCACGTACGGCCTTGTCGGTACGGACGTATGCCGCGTCCTTCCCGGCACCGTGACGGCCCGCGACCTGGACGGCGGCTCCGGAGTCCGCGGCGAGCCGCCGCTGCACCCCGCCCTCGACCGCGCGCTCGGTGAGCGCGGCCAGCGCCGCCAGTACGGTGGCCGCGAGCAGCACCGCGAGTCCGGCAGCGCAGAGCACCAGACCGTGGTGCCTGCTGCGGCGCAGCAGCGCAGGCGTCCGCCCGCCCCGATTCCTCACCAGTCCCCCTGGTCACTTCATCCCCCCGGATGATCAAGCCAGTATGGGTGGACACCACACGTGCCGCAATGGTCTGGACAAGTCGGACACCATCGCCGGGCGTGCACTTGACGGACAGTCACTTCACAGCGCCGAACGGCACGGACGTTCTCTTTATCGGAGTACAACCGCTTCCCGACAACTTCCTGACACCGGCTGACCAGCCTTGCCAGGGTCCACCGGGGCGAGTGCCCCGTCCTTGAAAGGGTGCGCATGACGTTACGAAGGAGCCTTCCCGGGCTTGTCGCCGGAGCCCTCGGGATATCCCTGACCCTGTCCGCGCTCCCCGCCGCAACCGCAGCCGCAACCGCGAAAGCGCAGGCCCCCACCGCTCCCACCGTCTCCGAGCAGCAGGTGATGCCCCACCTGCGCGCGCTGCAGCGCATCGCCGACCGCAACGGCGGCAACCGCGCGCACGGCACGCAGGGATAAGCGGAATCGGTGGCGTATGTGAAGAACGCCCTGGACCGGGCCGGCTTCCGCACGAAACTGGTCCCCTTCACCCACAACGGCGCCACCGGCGACAACCTGATCGCCTACTGGCCGGGCGGCGACCCGGATCACGTGCTGCTGACCGGCGCCCACCTCGACAGCGTCAAGGAGGGCCCGGGGATCAACGACAACGGCTCGGGCTCGGCCGCGGTCCTGGCCACCGCCCTTCAGGTGGCCAAGTCCCGTCCGGGAAAGACGGCCGCCGGAACACCGGTCATCACGGTATACAGCCCGGACGCCGTCATCGACCCGGACGCGGAGGCCGAGCAGACGGAGATTCTGGACTTCCTGACCGCGAAGTTCGGCCCGTACCCCTTCTCCTCGGCGGGCGCCATCGTCGTCGGCGCCACGAAGGAGCCCACCGGCGGCCCTCTCGACCTGGAGACGCAGAGCCGCCCCACGTACGGCGCGATGCTCTTCGACGCCTCGGTGGTCCACGGGAACACCCACCAGTGGTTCGGCGACAGCGTGTCGTTCGAGGACTGGCGGGACGGCTGCGTCGCGGAGTGCTTCGCCCAGTACGCCGGGCAGTTGTGGGAGGAACACAAGGGCGCCGACCTCGACAGTTACTACTACCGGCCCGAGGTCGAGAACAACAGGAACGACCCGTCCTTCTGGTCCACCAAGCTCTATGACCCGGGCCAGGGAAAGGAGTTGGATCGCGCGCTGTACTTCAAGGGGTCCCTGATGCTGCACGCTCTGCGGCGCATGGTCGGTGACGACGCGTTCTTCCGGACGCTCAGGACCTGGACCCGCGACCACGCGTACGGCAATGCCTCGTTCCGGCAGTTCGAGGCGCTGGCGGCGAAGGTCTCGGGCAAGGACCTCAAGGGATTCTTCGGGGCGTGGGTCGACGGCACGGTCATCCCGCCGCAGAAGTACCTGTATCCGGGCAGCCTGGGCACGCCGACCCGCTGGGCCGGCGTGCAACGGGGGCCCAACGGCCTGAGGCCGGCCACCACGGCCGGCCTCAGTGCCCTCAATTCCTCAAGCCCCGTTCACCAGTTGCTTGAGTGCGATGTTGAGCTGGAGGACGTTGACCCTGGGCTCTCCGACGAAGCCGAGGATCCGGCCGTCGGTGTGTTGCTCGACGAGCTTCTCGACCTGGGCGGCGTCGAGGTGGTTGCGCTCGGCGACGCGGCGTACCTGGAGCTGTGCGTATGCCGGGGAGATGGCGGGGTCGAGGCCGGAGCCCGAGGAGGTGACGGCCTCGGCCGGCACATCTGCGGGGTTGACGGGGTGGCCGGGGACGGAGTTGTCCTTGACGACGGCGGCCTTGGCGGCGGTGACCCAGTCGATGAGTTCCTTGTTGTCGCCGGAGCGGTTGGTCGCGCCGGAGAGGATCAGTTTGTACTGGGTGTTGACGCTGTTGGTGCCCAGGCCGTTGGAGGGGCGCGGCTGGAACCACTTGAGGTCCGGGGCCGCGGTTTCCTGTCCCTTCTTGAGCGGCAGGTCGTAGCGCTGGCCGATGAGTTCGGAGCCGACGACCTTGCCGTTGGAGCTGATCTCGGAGCCGTTGGCCTTGTCGGGGAAGATGCCCTGGGCGACAGCGGTGACGGCGAGCGGGTAGATGACGCCGCAGACGACGGTGAGGACGAGCAGGGCGCGCAGCCCGGCCCAGAGCAGCCGGGTGGTGTTTCCTACGGAGTTGTTCATGGCAGGTCAGCCGATTCCGGGGATGAGGGAGATGATCAGGTCGATGATCTTGATGCCGATGAACGGGGCGATCAGGCCGCCCAGTCCGTAGATCCCGAGGTTGCGCCGGAGCATCGAGTCGGCGCTGCTGGGCCGGTAGCGCACGCCCTTCAGGGCGAGCGGTACGAGCGCGATGATGATCAGCGCGTTGAAGACGACCGCGGACAGGATCGCGGACTGGGGCGAGGACAGCTGCATGATGTTGAGCTTGTCCAGGCCGGGGTAGGCCACCGCGAACATTGCCGGGATGATCGCGAAGTACTTCGCGACGTCGTTGGCGATCGAGAAGGTGGTCAGGGCTCCGCGGGTGATGAGGAGCTGCTTGCCGATCTCGACTATCTCGATCAGCTTGGTGGGGTTGGAGTCCAGGTCCACCATGTTCCCGGCCTCTTTCGCGGCCGAGGTACCGGTGTTCATGGCCACGCCGACGTCCGCCTGGGCCAGCGCGGGGGCGTCGTTGGTGCCGTCACCGGTCATCGCGACGAGTTTGCCGCCGGCCTGTTCCCGCTTGATGAGGGCCATCTTGTCCTCGGGGGTGGCCTCGGCGAGGAAGTCGTCGACGCCGGCCTCCTGGGCGATTGCCTTCGCGGTCAGCGGGTTGTCCCCGGTGATCATGACCGTCTTGATGCCCATGCGGCGCAGTTCGTCGAACCGCTCCCGCATGCCCTCCTTGACGACGTCCTTGAGGTGGATGACACCCAGGACCCGGGCGCCGTGCTCGTCCTCCAGGGCGACCAGCAGCGGTGTGCCGCCGGCCTGGGAGATCCGGTCGGTGAGCGCCTGCGCGTCCTGCGAGACGCTCCCGCCGCGCTCCTTCACCCAGGCGACGACCGAACCGGTCGCGCCCTTGCGGACCTTGCGTCCGTCGGCATCCACACCCGACATCCGTGTCTGGGCGGTGAACGCGACCCACTCGGCGTGCCGCAGTTCGCCCTGATGACGCTCGCGCAGCCCGTACTTCTCCTTGGCGAGCACGACGATGGAACGCCCCTCGGGAGTCTCGTCGGCCAGTGAGGACAGCTGGGCGGCGTCCGCCAGTTCGGCCTCGGTCGTGCCCTTGACCGGGAGGAATTCGGCGGCCTGGCGGTTGCCGAGCGTGATGGTGCCGGTCTTGTCGAGGAGCAGGGTCGAGACATCCCCCGCGGCCTCGACGGCACGCCCCGACATGGCAAGGACGTTGCGCTGCACCAGCCGGTCCATACCGGCGATACCGATCGCCGAGAGCAGCGCACCGATGGTCGTCGGGATCAGGCAGACCAGCAGGGCGGTCAGCACGATCATCGACTGCTTCTGGCCCGCGTAGATCGCGAAGGGCTGCAGAGTGACGACAGCGAGCAGGAAGACGATGGTGAGGGACGCCAGAAGGATGTTCAGCGCGATCTCGTTGGGTGTCTTCTGCCGGGCGGCGCCCTCGACCAGGGCGATCATCCGGTCGATGAACGTCTCACCCGGCTTCGTCGTGATCTTGATGACGACCCGGTCGGAGAGCACCTTCGTACCCCCCGTGACGGCCGAGCGGTCACCGCCCGACTCCCGGATGACCGGCGCCGACTCGCCCGTGATCGCGGACTCGTCCACACTCGCGACGCCCTCGACGACATCCCCGTCACCGGGAATGATGTCACCGGCCTCGCAGACCACCAGATCACCGATACGCAGCTCGGTCCCCGGCACCCGCTCCTCGTTCTTGCCGGTCAGCCGCCGGGCGACGGTGTCGGTCTTGGCCTTGCGCAGCGTGTCGGCCTGCGCCTTGCCGCGCCCCTCGGCGACCGCCTCCGCCAGGTTGGCGAAGATCGTCGTGAGCCACAGCCAGACCGCGATCGCCCAGCCGAACCAGTCGCCCGGATCCAGCACCGCGAGCACGGTGGTGAGCACCGAGCCGATCAGCACCACGAACATCACGGGTGACTTGACCATCACCCGGGGATCGAGCTTGCGTACCGCGTCCGGGAAGGACTTGAGCAGCTGCTTGGGGTCGAACAGGCCCCCGCCGACACGCCCTTCGCTCTGGTGGCCCGTGGGCACGTCCTGGTGCGGTGCCCGGGTGGGCGTGACAGTGGACATCGAGTCCTCTTGCTTCAGACGAGTGGTCATGACGCCAGCCCTTCGGCCAGCGGCCCCAGCGCGAGTGCCGGGAAGTAGGTCAGCCCGGTGATGATCAGGATCGTGCCGACCAGCAGCCCGCTGAACAGCGGCTTGTGCGTGCCCAGGGTTCCCACGGTCGCCGGTACGGGCTTCTGCTCGGCGAGCGAGCCGGCCAGCGCGAGGACGAACACCATCGGCAGGAACCGGCCCAGCAGCATCGCCAGCCCGATCGTGGTGTTGAACCACTGCGTGTCCGCGTTGAGTCCGGCGAACGCCGAACCGTTGTTGTTCGCACCCGAGGTGTAGGCGTACAGGATCTCGGAGAATCCGTGCGCGCCGGTGTTGGTCATCGAGTGGGGCGGGGTGGGCAGGGCCATCGCCGCGGCGGTGAAGCACAGCACCAGAGCCGGCGTGATCAGGATGTAGCAGGCCGCGAACTTGATCTCCCGGGTACCGATCTTCTTCCCCAGATATTCCGGGGTGCGGCCGACCATGAGACCGGCGATGAACACCGCGATGATCGCCATGATCAGCATGCCGTACAGGCCCGACCCCGTACCACCAGGAGCGATCTCGCCGAGCTGCATTCCCAGCATCGTGATCCCGCCGCCGAAACCGGTGAACGAGGAGTGGAAGGAGTTCACCGCACCGGTCGACGTCAGCGTCGTGGCCACCGCGAAGATCGAAGAGCCGCCGATCCCGAACCGGGTCTCCTTGCCCTCCATCGCCCCGCCCGCAATGTCGAACGCGGGCCCGTGGTGGGCGAATTCGGTCCACATCATGAGCGCGGTGAACCCGAGCCAGATGAAGCCCATCGTCGCCAGAATCGCGTAGCCCTGCTTCAGCGAGCCGACCATCCGGCCGAACGTGCGGGTCAGCGCGAAAGGAATGACCAGGATCAGGAAGATCTCAAGGAGGTTGGAGAGCCCGTTGGGGTTCTCGAACGGGTGGGACGCATTGGCATTGAAATAGCCGCCGCCGTTGGTGCCCAGCTCCTTGATGGCCTCCTGGGAGGCGACCGCGCCACCGTTCCACTGCTGCGAGCCGCCCATGAACTGCCCGACCTCATGGATGCCGGAGAAGTTCTGGATGGCGCCACAGGCGACGAGGAGGACCGCACCGATCACCGAGATCGGCAGCAGGATCCGTAGGGTGCCGCGCACCAGGTCGGACCAGAAATTGCCCAGCTCACCCGTGCGGGAACGGGCGAAGCCGCGTACCAGCGCCACCGCAACCGCGATACCGACGGCGGCCGAGACGAAGTTCTGCACCGCCAGGCCACCGGTCTGGACGACATGGCCCATGGCCTGCTCGCCGTAGTACGACTGCCAGTTGGTGTTCGCGACGAACGACGCCGCCGTGTTGAACGCCTGATCCGGGTCGATCGAGACGAAGCCGAGCGAGCCGGGCAGACTGCCCTGGAGCCGCTGCAGCAGATAGAGGAAGAGGACGCTCACCGCGGAAAACGCGAGCACCCCACGCAGATACGCGGGCCAGCGCATCTCCGTGTTCGGATTGGCGCCGATGGCCTTGTATATCCACTTCTCGACCCGGAGGTGCTTCTTCGAGGAGTAGACGCCGGCCATGTAGTCACCGAGCGGACGGTACGCCAGACCCAGCGCCACAACGAGCGCGAGCAGCTGGAGCACACCAGCGAGGACGGGGCTCATGTCGGGCTCAGAACCTCTCCGGGTACAGAAGGGCGAGGACGAGATAGCCCAACAGGGCAACGGCCACGATCAGACCGACAATGTTCTCGGCAGTCACAGCTTCGCCACCCCCCTGGCGACGAGAGCCACCAACGCGAACACCGCGATCGTGGTGACGACGAAGGCCACATCGGCCATCGTGTGCTCCTAGATGAGGTACGGATTCTTGGACCTCATGAGCAAACCTTGCGTCACAGCCGTCCTGGCCTGCGTTGATGGCTTCCTTACGGGGAAGGGCGAGCCCTTGACGGTGCACATACGTGCCCTATACGCGCTCCATACGCGCCCCTGTCGTACGCCCCGGAGCCCGCCCTCGGCGCGCAGAAAGGCCGGTGGGCCGTACCCCCTCCCCAGGGGGTACGGCCCACCGGCCTTCAGCTGTGCCGGGCGGCTGCCCGTATCAGCTCAGCGCACCTCGGTGATCTCGGGTCCACGCTGGAGCTGGCCCATGCCACCGGAGAACTTCGAGCCCTCCTGGTTCTCCTGCTGGACGCCCTCGGGCACCATCTGGGCGTCGTCGGGGAGCTTGAGGACGATCGGGTCGCGCGGCGCCATCGGGCCCTCGCCACGGACGACCACGGTGTCCCGGAAGACCGTCTCCAGCAGCCCTGCGGCCTCCGGCTGCACAGCACCCTGGCCGGAGATCACCCCGCGCAGGAACCAGCGCGGACCGTCGACACCGACGAAGCGCACCAGCTGCACGCCGTTCGTCCCGTCCGGGAGCTGTACGGGGACCTGGGCACGCAGCTCCCAGCCCAGCGGACCCTCGACCTCGTCGATGATCCCGCCCTGCTGGGTGATGCCGGAGGCGATCTCCTCGCGGACCTCGCCCCAGATGCCCTCCTTCTTGGGGGCGGCGAAGGCCTGCAGCTGGATGGCGCTGTCGCGCAGCACCACGGTCGCGGCGACGATCGCGTCACCGGCCACCTCGACGCGCAGCTCCATGCCCTCGACACCGGGCACGAAGACGCCACCCAGGTCGACACGGCCCTCGCCGGGCTGGGAGACCTCGGTGATGTCCCACGGTCCGTCCGGCCGCGGCGCCGGCGGGAGATTCACCCGACGCGAGCCGCTGTCGGCTCCATCGGCGTCATCGAGCTCGTCGACGACCTGCTCGGCCTCGCGCGCTTCGTCCGCCACGTCCTCGGCGGAACCACTCTTCTTGCGACGTCCGAACACGTCACTGTCCTTCCCGGTCGGGTACGACCGAAGCGTAGCTGTTCCCGCCCTGGGTAATCCCGCCCCTGACGCCATCAACATCACCGGAGGCATGCCCTCCGGTGGATCCGAAGCCTCCCTCACCGCGGGCCGAGCCGGGTAGCTCCGCCACCTCGTGGAAGCGCACCTTCTCGACCTGCTGGACGACCAGTTGGGCAATCCGGTCGAACCGCTCGAACCGCACGGGCTCGCGCGGGTCGAGATTGATGACGATTACCTTGATCTCTCCACGGTACCCGGCATCAACCGTCCCCGGGGCATTCACAAGAGCGACTCCGCAGCGCGCGGCGAGGCCGGACCGCGGGTGCACGAACGCGGCGTATCCGTCGGGCAGGGCGATCGACACCCCGGTGGGCAGCACAGCCCGCTCGCCCGGGGCGAGTTCGGCGGCCTCGGTGGTCACCAGATCGACCCCGGCGTCGCCCGGGTGTCCGTAGGCCGGAATCGGCACGTCCGGGTCGACACGGCGAATAAGCACGTCTACGGGGTGACGCATCAGGGATTCACCTCGAACGCACGGACGCGCTTGGTCTGGTCCGGGTCGGCCATCGCTGCCTGGATCTCGGCCGGGCGGCCGTTCTCGATGAAGTGATCGACCTTGACCTCGATGAAGAGGGCCTCGGCGCGGACCGCCACCGGTCCGTCCGGGCCACCGATCCGGCCGGTCGCCCGGGAGTAGATCTTCCGGCCGTGCACCGCGGTGACCTCGGCGTCCAGGTGCAGCACGGTATCCACGGGCACCGGGCGCACGAAGTCGGTCTCCAGTCGCCCGGTCACCGCGATCACCCGCAACAGCCAGTTCAACGAGCCGAGCGTCTCGTCCAGCGCGGTGGCCAGGACGCCGCCGTGGGCCAGCCCCGGGGCGCCCTGGTGGGCGGCCTTCACGGTGAACTCGGCGGTGATTCTGACACCCTCGCCGGCCCGCGCCTGGAGGTGCAGCCCGTGCGGCTGTCCTTCGCCGCACCCGAAACAGTGATCGTAGTGCGCGCCGAGGAGTTCACCGGGGGCCGGGGCTTCGGGGTGCCGGACCGGTTTCACCGCGTCGGCCGGGGGCTTCAGAGCCACAGATGTTCCACTCACAGGCGCAGACCTTACCCGCGCGGCCATCCGCAGGTCGCGCCGTGCCAAGCTTGGGTCCATGCAGCCTTCCACCCCGCCTTTCGACGAACGACTGACCGCGCCCCGTTCGTGGTGGCTCATCGCCTTCCTGGTCGGCATCGCCTGTGCCCTGATGCTGCTGCCGCTCGGCACCCTGCCCCTGCTGGCGGGCCTGGTGGGCGGAACGGCCCTGTCGGCGGTCGCGGTGAGCTCTTACGGTTCGGCCAGGATCCGGGTGGTCGCGGGCGCCCTGGTGGCCGGCGACGCACGGATTCCGGTGACGGCGCTCGGCGAGGCCGAGGTGCTGGAGGCGGAGGAGGCGCGCGCGTGGCGCTCGTACAAGGCGGACACCCGCGCGTTCATGCTGCTGCGCAGCTACATCCCGACGGCGGTCCGGGTGGAGGTCACCGACCCGCAGGACCCGACTCCGTACGTCTATCTGTCGACCCGCGAGCCGCAGGCCCTGGTCGCAGCGCTCAGCGCGGTGCGGGCCTAGCTTCGGGATCTCTCCCCTCCAGGAGGACCCCTCGCGGGCCCTCTCGGCCCCCACAGGCCCTGTCGGGCGGGGACTTGCCCCCACGGGCGCCTGGACGCCCTAGCTCTCCAGCTCGCCCGGGAGATCCTTGCGCAGGACCTCCTGCCGCTCCAGCGGAGGCAGCTCCGCAAGCCGGTCCCAGGGGATCCGGCGCTTGCGCAGGTCCTTCCTGACCCGTTCGGCAAGCTTTCTGGTGTCGCGCCGGTTCATCATCGCGCCTACGGCGGCGCCGAGCATGAACGGCACGAGGTTCGGCAGATTGCGCACCATGCGCTTGGTGATCTGCTGGCGCAGCTCCCGTTTCATCTGGCCGCCCAGCGCCGAATCGACCGTCGCGGGGTGGGCGACATCGATACCGCGCTCCTCCGTCCAGGACGTGAGGTAGGCGGTGGAACGCTGGGTGAGCCCGCCCGGCGGGCGCAGCCCGTAGACCTCGTGCAGCTCGGCGACGAGCTTCATCTCGATCGCGGCCACACCGGTGATCTCCGCCGCCAGCTCGGCGAGCATGGCGGGCGGTACGGGCATCATGGCCGCCGCGCCGATTCCGGCACCGACGGTGGCCGACGCCTTGCTCGCGCCTGCGATGAGCTTGTCGGCGAGCTCCTCGGGCCCGAGGCCCGGGAACTGCTTGCGCAGGGTCGCGAGATCGCGCACAGGGATGCGGGGAGCGGTCTCGATGATCAGGTCGGCGACATGACCGATCGCTGCCTTTGCGCTCTCCCCACCCTTGCGTACTCCCCGTTTCACTGAACTCAGACGGCCTGCCCCGGTCACGGACTCCGTCCTGTCGACCTGTCCGGCCCCATCGGCCGTGTCGACTCCTTCGACCCCTTCGACTGCCGTGACTGCTTCGAGCGAGGCCGACCGGCCCCGCTCGTCGTCCCGCTCACCCGGGGAGGGTGGCAGGGCGGACCGCTCAGCAGGCGCTGCTACGCCTTCTGCCGGGCCTGTGCCGCCCTGGTTCGCCTCCGACGACCTCTTGCGCCGCAAGCGTCGCTTCCGGAACGGTGTGTCGCCTGCCACGGTCGGTTCGACCTAGTCGCAGTCGCGGCAGATCGGCTGGCCGTTCTTCTCGCGCGCCAGCTGGCTCCTGTGGTGCACAAGAAAGCAGCTCATGCACGTGAACTCGTCGGCTTGCTTGGGCAGGACCCTTACGGCCAGCTCTTCGTTGGACAGGTCTGCTCCGGGCAGCTCCAGTCCCTCGGCCGCGTCGAACTCGTCGACGTCGACGGCAGACGCCGTCTTGTCGCTCCGGCGAGCCTTGAGCTCTTCAAGGCTGTCCTGGTCGACGTCGTCATCGGTCTTGCGTGGGGTGTCGTAATCCGTTGCCATGTCGCTCTCCCCCTCTGGGTGTCTGCGGTGTCTCAGCGCACGTAACGCGTGAGAGGCCGGACTTGTGCCCGACCTGAGGCGGAGATTTTGCCTCACATCAAGGTCTGTTACTCAATCGACACCCAAAAGGACCGCTCGGGAGTGGTCGTCTTGGGTGGCGATGGGGACCGTACACGGTCCCGGTCTCGCGCTTCACGGGCGCCACCCCGTGTACTTCCCGTGATATCGAACCCCGAAAACCCCGACTTTTGCGGGTTTTCCGGTGACGACCCTGATCACGCAGCGTTGACATAGAGAAATTCGCTCCTGTGATCGATCACACACGGCAACTTCGGGCACAGGTCCCGAAAATTCCGCTCAAAGCGAACAAAATAATTTGAGCACGAATCGCCGCGCCCGGCCTCTCAGGCCGGCAGTGAGACGCGCATCACAAGACCACCGCCCTCGCGGGGCTCCGCGACGATACGGCCGCCGTGAGCGCGCGCCACGGACCGCGCGATCGACAGTCCGAGCCCCACCCCCTTGTCGCTGCCTGTTCGCTCCGTACGCAGCCGTCTGAAGGGCTCGAAGAGGTTGTCGATCTCATACGCGGGCACCACCGGTCCCGTGTTCACGACGACGAGCACGGCCTGGCCGGACTGCAGATCGGTGGTGACCTCCACCCAGCCCTGCTCGGGAACGTTGTAGCGCACGGCGTTCTGTACGAGGTTCAGCGCGATCCGCTCCAGCAGCACGCCGTTGCCCTGGACGATGGCCGGGGCTCGCTCGCCGCGGATCTCCACACCCCGCTCCTCGGCCTCGCCGCGCGTCTGGTCGATCGCGCGCGAGGCCACCTCGGCGAGGTCGACCGGTTTGCGCTCGACGATCTGGTTGTCGCTGCGGGCCAGCAGCAGCAGACCCTCGACGAGCTGCTCACTGCGCTCGTTGGTGGCCAGCAGGGTCTTGCCGAGCTGCTTCAGCTCCGGCGGGGCCTGGGGGTCGGAGAGATGGACCTCCAGCAGCGTGCGGTTGATCGCGAGCGGGGTGCGCAGTTCATGCGACGCGTTCCCGACGAACCGCTGCTGGGCGGTGAAGGCCCGCTCCAGACGGTCGAGCATGTCGTCGAAGGTGTCGGCGAGCTCCTTCAGCTCGTCGTCCGGGCCGTCCAGTTCGATCCGGCGGGACAGATCCGTTCCGGCCACCCGGCGTGCGGTGCGGGTGATCCGGCCCAGCGGGGAGAGCACCCGGCCCGCCATGGCGTAGCCGAAGGCGAAGGCGATGACGCTGAGGCCGACGAGGGCCAGCAGCGACCGGTTGAGGAGGGTGTCCAGCGCCTGCTGGCGCTGGTGGTTGACGCAGGTGTTCATGGCCGCGTTGGCGGCGTCGGGTGTGGTCAAGCCGCTGAAGTTGCACACGTCACTGACGACCCGGCCGTTCACGATCTTGAACGGCAGCTCACTGCCCACCTGGAGGGCCTGGGCGGCCAGCATGTAGATGATCGCCAGCAGCAGGATGCCGGCGATCAGGAACATGCCGCCGTACAGCAGTGTGAGCCGTATCCGGATGGTCGGGCGCAGCCAGTACGGCGGCTCCTGCTGTTTGGGCTCCCAGGTGGGCTTCGGGGGCGCCGTCGGCGGCGCCGGGACGGTGGGCATCGGCCGTCAGATCCGGTAGCCGGAGCCGGGCACGGTGACGATCACCGGCGGTTCGCCGAGCTTGCGGCGCAGTGTCATGACGGTCACCCGGACGACATTGGTGAACGGGTCGGTGTTCTCGTCCCAGGCCTTCTCCAGCAGCTGCTCGGCCGAGACGACCGCGCCCTCGCTGCGCATCAGGACCTCCAGCACGGCAAATTCCTTCGGCGCGAGCTGGATCTCCGCCTCGCCCCGGAAGACCTCGCGGCGGTTGGGGTCGAGCTTGATTCCTGCGCGCTCCAGGACGGGCGGCAGGGCCACTGTCGCACGCCGGCCCAGCGCCCGTACCCGCGCGGTGAGCTCGCTGAAGGCGAACGGCTTGGGCAGATAGTCGTCGGCGCCCAGCTCCAGCCCCTCCACCCGGTCGCTGACGTCCCCGGACGCGGTGAGCATGAGCACCCGGGTGGGCATGCCCAGTTCGACGATCCGCCGGCAGACGTCGTCGCCGTGCACCAGGGGGAGGTCCCGGTCCAGCACCACGACGTCGTAGTCGTTGACCTCGACGCGCTCCAGGGCCGCCGCACCGTCGTACACGACATCGACGGCCATGGCCTCACGGCGCAATCCGGTGGCCACCGCATCGGCGAGCAGTTGCTCGTCCTCCACGACGAGTACGCGCACGGCGCTGTCCTTCCTTAGAAACTTCAGTAGGTGGCTTCAGAACGTCCCGATGTGACCACGGTCCGTGATCCGAACCGCTCATCGGCACTGGTCTGTGCGGCTCCATCCTGCCCGCAACGCGTATAAACCGGCGGTAAGACGGCGTTGGCCGGCCGGCGGCTCCGGGGAATGCGCCGGATTTCCGGGCCAGTTGAGGTTTCTCTGAGCCTTGGGCTGGGGAGGACGCATTCACACCCGCGATCACGCCTTGAATGTGGCGTGCCACAGGCCACTCCGTCCCCGGAGAGCGCGTGATCACCCGCCCTACCGCCTCCGTGCGGAGGGAAACCCGGGCACACCCCCGTGCCACCGACCCACGATGAGGGGGCGCATTATGGACGCTTTCACCGCAGGTCTGCTGCAACGAATCAAGACCACCGAGTCCGACCTCACGAAAGCTCGGGAGACGGGCGACGACTTCCTCGCGGATGTCGAGCAGGGCGAGCTGGACGACCTGCACCGCCTCGCCGCCGAGCACGGCGTCGAAATCGGCGCCACCAGCGTCTGATTCACGTGAGAAGGGCCCCTGATGCCGCAACCGGCGTCAGGGGTCCTTCTCACATGCCGGAAGGACCCGATCGGCCTCGGCCCTAGTCGTGCCAGGCTCCGAACTCCTCCAGGAGACCCTGCAGCGGCTCGAAGACACCCGGCGTCGCGGCGACCGTCAGATCACCGTCGGCGGGCAGCCCGGGACGGCCGCCGGTGCGGGCACCCGCCTCGCGGGCGATGAGGTCGCCGGCCGCCAGGTCCCACGGGTGGAGCCCTCGCTCGTAGTAGCCGTCGAGGCGGCCGGATGCCACATCGCAGAGGTCCACGGCGGCGGAGCCGCTGCGCCGGATGTCACGCAGCCGCGGGATCAGCTTCTGGGCCACGTCCGCCTGGTGCGTACGGACGTGGCTGACGTAGTTGAAGCCGGTCGAGACGAGCGCCTGGTCGAGCGGTGGCGCGGGCCGGCAGTGCAGCGCGGTGCCTTCGCCGTACGCACCGCCCTTCGCATATGCACCGCCGCCGAGCACCGCCTGGTACGTCTCGCGGCGCATCGGGGCCTCCACCACGCCCACGACCCGCTCGCCGTCCCGTTCAGCGGCGATGGAGACGGCCCAGGTCGGCAGTCCGTACAGGTAGTTCACGGTGCCGTCGAGCGGGTCGATGACCCAGCGGATACCGCTGCTGCCCTCCGTGTTCGCCCCTTCCTCGCCGAGGAAGCCGTCCTGGGGACGGCGCTCGGTGAGGAAGCCGGTGATCAGCTTCTCGGCGGCGATGTCCATCTCGGTGACGACGTCGATCGGGCTGGACTTGGTCGCAGCCACCCCCAGGTCGGCCGGGCGGCCGTCGCGCAGCAGCGCACCGGCACGGCGGGCGGCCTCCCGGGCGAGGTCGAGCAGTTCGGACAGGTTCGGGTCGGTCACGGCGCTCCAGGGGTCTCTAGGCGTATGGCAGGGGCTCTTACGCGTACGGGCTGTCGACGCCCGCAGCGGCCGGCTTGAGGGCCCGGGCGGGGCAGCAGCCGACCGGGCAGAGGTCATGGCCCGGGCCGAGCGCGCCGAGCGCGCACCGCTGCGCGGCGCGTCCCTGCTCGGTGGCGGCGCGCTCCAGCACCAGTTCACGCACGGCCGCGGCGAAGCGCGGGTCGGCGCCCACGGTCGCGGACCTGCGCACCGGAAGTCCGAGTTCGGCGGCCTTCGCGGTGGCCTCCGTGTCGAGGTCGTACAGCACTTCCATGTGGTCCGAGACGAAACCGATGGGGGCCATCACCACGGCGGGGACGCCCTCGTCGTGCAACGCCTCCAGGTGGTCGCAGATGTCGGGCTCCAGCCACGGGATGTGCGGGGCGCCGCTGCGCGACTGGTAGACGAGCTGCCAGGGGTACTCGACGCCGGTCTCCTCGCGCACCGCGTCGATGATCAGGCGGGCGACGTCGAGGTGTTCGGCGACATAGGCGCCGCCGTCGCCGTGCTCCTCCACGGGGCCCGAGGTGTCGGCGGCGGAGATGGGGATGGAGTGCGTGGTGAAGGCGAGGTGCGCCCCCGTCCGTACGTCCTCGGGGAGGTCGGCCAGGGAGGCGAGGACGCCGTCCACCATGGGCCGTACGAACCCGGGATGGTTGAAGTAGTGCCGGAGTTTGTCGACCCGGGGCACCCGCAGCCCCTCGGCCTCCAGGGCGGCCAGCGACTCCGCGAGGTTCTCGCGGTACTGCCGGCAGCCGGAGTAGGAGGCGTATGCGCTGGTGGCGAGGACTGCGATGCGGCGGTGTCCGTCCGCGGTCATCTCACGCAGGGTATCGGTGAGGTACGGCGCCCAGTTGCGGTTGCCCCAGTACACCGGCAGATCGAGTCCGTGCTCCGTGAAGTCCTTGCGCAGGGCCTCCAGCAGGGCCCTGTTCTGGGCATTGATCGGGCTGACGCCACCGAACAGGAAGTAGTGCTTGCCGACTTCCTTCAGCCGCTCCTCGGGGATGCCACGGCCACGGGTCACGTTCGCCAGGAACGGGACCACGTCGTCCGGGCCTTCGGGGCCGCCGAAGGAGAGCAGCAGCAGGGCGTCATAGGGAGCGGGATCGCGCAGATCGGACATGGCATCGATCCTGCCACTCGCCTCGGACAGTGCTCCCACCGACATCGGCTCCCGGTACTGCCCCGGTGTCGGACGGACCGCCCGAACCGTAAGCTGTATCGGCTACGTTCACGCATTACAAGCGCGTGTGATCACGCTGTTCCGGAGCCCTCCTTGCCCAGTCCCTACCGCGCGATTTTCGCCGCCCCCGGCACCAAGGGGTTCTCGGCGGCCGGATTCCTCGGCCGGATGCCGCTGTCCATGATGGGCATCGGTGTGGTCACCATGGTTTCCCAGCTCACCGGCCGTTACGGGCTCGCGGGCGCTCTCTCCGCGACGCTGGCGATGTCGGCGGCGGTGATCGGGCCACTGATCTCCCGGCTCGTCGACCGGCACGGGCAGCGCCGCGTCCTGCGTCCCGCCACCCTGGTCGCGCTGGCGGCGGTGGCCGGTCTCCTGATCTGCGCGCAGCAGCGGCTGGCGGACTGGACGCTCTTCGTCTTCGCGGCGGGCGCCGGCTGCGTCCCCAGCGTGGGTTCGATGATCCGGGCCCGCTGGGCGGAGATCTACCGCGGTTCACCGCGGCAGCTGCACACCGCGTACTCGTGGGAGTCGATCGTCGACGAGGTGTGCTTCATCTTCGGGCCGATCATCTCGATCGGTCTGTCCACCGCCTGGTTCCCCGAGGCGGGGCCGCTTCTCGCCGCAGGGTTCCTGCTGGTCGGTGTCTTCTGGCTGACCGCCCAGCGCGCCACCGAGCCGGTGCCGCATCCGCGCGAGCAGCACACCGGCGGTTCCGCGCTGCGCTCGCGGGGCCTCCAGGTGCTCGTGGTCACGTTCGTGGCGACCGGTGCGATCTTCGGGGCGGTCGACGTGGTGACGGTGGCCTTCGCCGAGGAGCAGGGTCACAAGGCCGCGGCGAGCCTCGTGCTGGCCGTGTACGCGTTGGGGTCCTGCCTGGCCGGAGCGGTCTTCGGTCTGCTGCACCTCAAGGGGAAGCCGTCCACCCGGTGGCTGGTGGGTGTGTGTGCGATGGCCGTGAGTATGATCCCCCTCCAACTGGCCGGGAACCTCCCGTTTCTGGCCGTGGCGCTCTTTGTCGCGGGCCTCGCCATCGCACCGACGATGGTCACCACCATGGCCCTCGTCGAGCAACACGTACCGCGCACCGAACTGACCGAGGGCATGACCTGGACCAGCACCGGGCTCGCCGTCGGTGTGGCGCTCGGCTCCTCGGCCGCCGGCTGGGTGGTCGACGCGTCCGGAGCCGAGGCGGGGTACGCGGTGCCCGCCGTGGCGGGAGCGCTCGCGGCCGCGGTGGCGTTCCTGGGGTATCGCCGGCTCAGCGGGCCGGTTCCTACGGAAGGGCGCGGGGAAGATGACCGACACCGACGCACGGACGACGACGAGCGCGTGGCGTAACTGGGCGGGGAACGTCAGCGCCCGTCCGGTACGGGCCGTGTCCCCCGCCTCCGTGGCGGAGCTCGCCGAGGTGCTGCGCCGCGCGTCCGAGGACGGTCTGCGGGTGAAGCCGGTCGGCACCGGGCACTCCTTCACCGCGACGGCGGCCACCGACGGTGTGCTGATCCGTCCGGATCTGCTCACCGGCATCCGGGAGATCGACCGTAAGGCGATGACGGTGACCGTCGAGGCGGGCACCCCGCTGAAGCGGCTGAACACCGCCCTGGCGCGGGAGGGCCTGTCGCTCACCAACATGGGCGACATCATGGAGCAGACGGTCGCCGGCGCCACCTCGACCGGCACCCATGGCACCGGCCGCGACTCGGCGTCCATATCCGCGCAGATCCGTGCCCTCGAACTGGTGACGGCCGACGGCACAGTGCTGACCTGCTCGGAGAAGGAGAACGCCGACATCTTCGCCGTCGCCCGGATCGGGCTCGGCGCCCTGGGTGTCGTCACGGCGATCACCTTCACCGTGGAGCCCGTCTTCCTGCTGACGGCCCGTGAGGAGCCGATGAGCTTCGACCGGGTCACGGACGACTTCGACGAGCTGGTCGCCGAGAACGAACACTTCGAGTTCTACTGGTTCCCGCACACCGGCAACTGCAACACCAAGCGCAACAACCGCAGCGCGGGCCCCGCCGCCCCGCCCGGAAGGGTCAGCGGCTGGATCGAGGACGAGCTCCTCTCCAACGGGATCTTCCAGGTGGCCTGCTCGCTCGGCCGGGCGGTCCCCGCCGCCATTCCGTCGATCGCCAAGCTCTCCAGCCGCGCCCTGTCGGCCCGTACGTACACCGACATCCCGTACAAGGTCTTCACCAGCCCACGCCGGGTCCGCTTCGTGGAGATGGAGTACGCGCTGCCGCGCGAGGCCGTCGTGGAGGCGCTGCGCGAGGTCAAGGCGATGGTCGAGCGTTCACCCCTGCGGATCAGCTTCCCGGTGGAGGTCCGTACCGCCCCCGCGGACGACATCGCGCTCTCCACGGCCTCGGGCCGTCAGAGCGCGTACATCGCCGTCCATCTGTACAAGGGCACGCCCTACCAGGCGTACTTCACTGCCGTCGAGCGGATCATGACCGCCCACGCCGGCCGCCCGCACTGGGGCAAGGTCAACACCCGCGACGCCGAGTACCTCGCCGGGGTGTACCCGCGGTTCGGCGAGTTCACCGCCGTACGCGACCGGCTGGACCCGGACCGCCTCTTCGGCAACGACTATCTGCGCCGGGTGCTGGGCGACTGAGCGTCGCGGCCGTTCACTGCGCGGTATCCGTGCCGGTGGCGGCGCGGTCGCCCTGCACCGGGGCGTCGCCCGCACCCGCCGGGTCCGGGCCGACTGTGCTGCCGTCGCCGGGCGCTGCCGGGGAGGGCGTGGTCGCCGGGGACGGATTCGTCTGGCCACCGGTGTTGTCGGACGGCGTGGGGCTGGGCGTCGGATCGGCCGAGGAGCCGTCGCCCTGACCGGAGTCCGGGTTCCGGCTCTGTCCGCCCTGCGAATCCGTACCGGGCGTCGCGCCGCTCTTCTGGCCCGGGGTCTGCCCCTGGCCGGGGTCGGTGCTGGTGGCCGGCGCCGGGTCTTTCGACCCGGAGCTCCGCTCCCCGCCGCGTACGACGGAGCCGACGGTCGTTCCTTTGCCACCGCTCAGGCCGTTGCCGGAGACCAGTTCGAACGTGGTGATGCCGGCCATGGTCACGGCGAAGACCACGACCGCCCCGAGCGCCGAGCGCTTCCAGCCGCGGATGCGGGTGCCGTGGGTGGTGGCTTCGGAGAACTCCTCGTCCGGGTCCGGGTGCCCCGTGGTGAGCAACCGGGTCCCGTCGAGCGGCCTCAGCAGCTGCGTGCGGTCCGGATCGTCTGCCACGTTGCGCAGTACGGTCGTGGCGTCCGTTTCGCGCTGCACGGTCGCGGCGACGCGCGCGCCACCCGTCTCACGCGTATGTACGGTCACCTCGCGGCCCGGGTGCTTCACCTGGACCGTGACCTCGCGGATCTGCTCCCCCGTGCGGCGGAAGAAGTGCTGGAAGACCGAACCGCCGCACGTGGCGACGACGCTCATCACCCCGGCACCGAGGATCGTTCCGTACACGCCCAGTTGGGAGGCCGCCACCGCTGCCGCGACTGCTGCCACGGCGCTGCCCGCCACCTGCGGCAGGCTCAGATCTATACGCTTTTCTTTGGGTTCTATGTCACTTTCCGGCTTCTGCACCATTTCCAGCCCTTGATTGACATCTCTCCCACCATGCAACAGGAAGGGACATTTGAGCGAAGTGAATAGTTCCGCTTCGGGAGATTCTGTGAAGCAGGACACGTATGAAGGCCGCCCCACACCCTGCCGGGTAGCCCAACCCCCCACCTCACGAGAACTTCGGCGGCGCGGCGGTCCACCCACATGGCCCGAATGGAGTACTGTGGCGAGCCCTGGGGCCGGACTCCCACGCGGGTGTCCGGGATCTTCGGGAGGGGGCCGAAGGAGGCACTCGATCCGGCGGCGCCACGGCATCGCACGGGGACTGGCTACACAAAGCGACCATTCGTCACTTTGTGTTGAACAATAGGTCACCGTGTCACATCGGCGATCAAGGGCTCACGCCCGACACGCCGGGCAACACGGCAATGTTGTGGCAGGCTGCACCCGGGCAGGCCACACTCGACTAGCGGAAGCAGCGACGCACGTGACGTCGGCAGGCACCACCCGGGAGGTCCCCATGCCCGAACTGCGTGTCGTGGCCGTCTCCAACGACGGCACACGACTGGTGCTCAAGGCTGCGGACAGCACGGAGTACACGCTTCCGATCGACGAGCGGTTGCGAGCCGCCGTGCGCAACGACCGCGCGCGGCTCGGCCAGATCGAGATCGAGGTGGAGAGCCACCTCCGCCCCCGCGACATCCAGGCCCGGATACGAGCCGGCGCCTCCGCGGAAGAAGTAGCTCAGTTCGCCGGGATTCCGGTCGACCGTGTCCGCCGCTTCGAGGGCCCCGTGCTCGCGGAGCGTGCCTTCATGGCCGAGCGGGCCCGGAAGACTGCTGTGCGCCGTCCCGGCGAGAACACCGGCCCCCAGCTCGGCGAGGCGGTGCAGGAGCGGCTGCTGCTGCGCGGTGCCGACAAGGAGACCGTCCAGTGGGACTCCTGGCGCCGTGACGACGGCACCTGGGAAGTCCTGCTGGTCTACCGGGTCGCGGGCGAGCCGCACTCGGCAAGCTGGACATACGACCCGCCGCGCCGACTGGTCCAGGCCGTGGATGACGAGGCGCGTTCACTGATCGGCGAGACCGACGACGTCGCCGCGCCCGAACCGAGCTTCCCGTTCGTGCCACGGATCGCCCGGCTGCCCCGCGACCGTCCGCTGGACCGTGCCCTGGACCGCCAGATGGAGCGCCCCACGGCGCCGGCACCCGTGCCCGAGCCGGAGGAACACATCGGCGGCATCTCGGCCGGCGAGCGCGATTCGCTGACCAGCCTGCTGGAGGCGGTGCCGAGCTTCCGCGGCGACATGGTGGTGCCGGAGCGGCCCGCACCGCCCGAGCCTCCGGCCATCGAGCCCGCCGTGCAACAGCCGGAGGCCGATGAGCCGCCGGCCGCGGCAGCCTCCGCAGGCGCCGGTTCCGCCTACGCGGATGTGCTCATGCCACGAGCGGTAGCCGGCCATCGCGACCGGCTGACCGGGACGACGGACCGCCAGGCCGAGGCGGACGGCGTCCGACCGGGCCGCCGTGCCGCCGTGCCGAGCTGGGACGAGATCGTCTTCGGTACACGCCGGAAGAAGCAGGACTGAGGCGGGGTGACCGCAGCATGACGAGGGCCCGTACGCCGCTGCGTACGGGCCCTCGTGCGGCATGCGAGCCTCGTGGCGCATGCATCCCTCGTACCGCGTGCGCCACTCGTGCCGTGCGCGTACGGAACCTGTTGAGGCGGTTCCTTGCCCTCGGACCGGTGCGCACTCCATTACTACCGGTGCGCGCTCCGTTACTGGGGGTCGGGGCCCTTTGCGACCGGGCGGGACTCGTCACCGGACCACTCGGACCAGGAGCCCGCGTACAGTGCCGCAGGGATCCCGGCAACAGCCAGGGCCAGCACCTCATGGGCGGCGGAGACGCCGGAGCCGCAGTAGACGCCCACCTCCGGCGCCCGGCCGGCACCGAGCTTCTCGAAGCGTGCCGCCAGCGATTCGGCGGGCAGGAATCGGCCGTCGTCCCCCGCATTCTCCGAAGTCGGGGCCGAGACGGCACCCGGGATGTGGCCGCCCACCCGGTCGATCGGCTCCACATCGCCCCGGTAGCGTTCGGCGGCTCGCGCGTCGAGCAGCAGACCCGAGCGGGCCAGCACCGCCGCCCCGTCCGCGTCCAGCAGCGGCAGAGCACCGGGTGCAGGCAGGAAGCCCCCCTCGGCCGGGGTCGGGGTCTCCGTCTGAAGCTCCCCCTCCCAGGCCGCGAGACCGCCGTCCAGGACCCGGACGTCCTCGTGCCCCGTCCAGCGCAGCAGCCACCAGGCGCGCGCCGCCGCCCAGCCCTGGCCGCCGTCGTACACGACCACGGGAGTGTCCCGGGAGACACCGGCCCGGCGCATCACCGCGCCGAATTCCTCCGGATCGGGCAGCGGGTGACGGCCGCCGCTGCCTGCCGGACCGGCAAGTTCCGCATCAAGATCGACGAATACCGCACCGGGGATGTGCCCGGCCTCGTAGCCAGGACGGCCGTGCGGGCCGCCCAGCTGCCAACGTACGTCCAGGAGCACCGGCGGACGTGGCCCCGCCGACTCGCTCGCGCATTCGGATGCGGTGATGATGGGCTTCATGGGTGCCATCCTCGCGCAGGAGCCGCCCCACCCGTAACACCTTTGAAACGGACGTATCGCATTAAACCGGTCTCTCTCTGTCGAGATCCCGGAAAGTGCGGCGCGGCCGGGGCACATCGTGCGCCGGGTGGTGCAAGCATCTGCACGGGGCGTACACATCCTGTACCGCACGGCGGCACACCGGCCCCGTTCCCCCCGTACGGCCACCACGATGGTCCGAGGAGAGAGTGACGATGACCGAGGCTGCCGCCCGGCGCACGCCCGGAACACCATGCTGGGTGAGTCTGATTGTGCACGGCCTGAGCTCGACCCAGGACTTCTACGCCGATCTGTTCGGCTGGGAGTTCGTACCCGGCCCGGACCAGCTGGGTCCGTACGTCCGCGCGCTGATCGACGGGAAAGTGGTCGCGGGCATCGGACAGCTGCCGTCCGACCGCCATCTGCCGGTCGCCTGGACGACCTATCTGGCCACCGACGACGCCGATGTCACGGCGGAGATGATCCGCTCCTGCGGCGGCACGGTCGCCGTCGGACCGCTCGACGCGGGCGAGGCAGGCCGGCTCGCCATCGCCTCCGATCCCAGCGGTGCGGTCTTCGGGATCTGGCAGGCCGCCGCGCACGTCGGGACGGCGCTTGCGGGAGCCCACGGCACACCGGTCTGGAACGAGCTGATGACCAGCGAGACCTCGACGGTCTGCAAGTTCTACCAGACGGTTTTCGGCTACGAGGCGGAGGCGGTCGTCTCAGCCGACTTCGACTACCAGACCCTGCATCTGAACGGCCGTCCGGTGGCCTCGCTGCACGGCGTGGGCCACGCCCTGCCGCGCGACCGGGGCCCGCACTGGATGACGTACTTCGAGGTCACCGACACCGACGCGGCCGCGCACCGCGTGGTGGAACTCGGCGGATACATCCTGCAGCCGGTCCGGGAGGGGTCGAACGGCCGGGTGGCGACCGTCGCTGATCCGGAGGGTGCGGTGTTCACAATCGTACGGACGGCCGCTCGCTGAGCCGCCGGCTGCGAGAGCGGGTCAGCCGGCCCGGACCCGTTCGACATGCCGATGGGCGGGGCCGGCCAGCCGGGCGTGCAACTCGTCGAAGAGCTCGGACGCCTCGGTTCCGCTCCACTCGGCCGGCAGCAGTTCACGCGCGACACCGGGGTCGAGGTAGACAAGCCGGCGCCAGTCGGTGAGGACCCTGATGTACGTCGTGAACGCCTCGCGGTCCGTCACCGGACTTCCGCTCGCGATCCGCTGGGCCACCGGACGGTGCACCGCGAGGAATTCGACGTACAGCTGCTGCAGCCGGACGGTGTCCCACCAGGAGCGCACCTTCGCCGCAAGGTCCCCGCTCCCGTCCGTGCCCCCGCCCACCGACAGATAGTCGGCCCGGAAGAGGTCGGCGTACGAGCGCAGCCCGTGCCGGGCCAGCATGTCCTCCGCCTCGTCGTGCACATGTCCCGGTGCGATCCACACCCCCGCGGACACGGAACCGAAGCCGAGCCGGGTGAGCTGGGTGCGCAGGGTGTGCCGCTTGGCGCGTTCGGACTCGGGCACCGAGAAGACGACCAGCACCCAGCCCTCGTCCGCGGTGGCCCGCCGGGCCGCGAAGATCCGCGGATCGCCGTCGCGCAGAATCCGCTCGGTCTCGGGTGAGATCCGGTATCCGGCAGCTCCGGAGACCGATTCGGCTTCGAGCAGTCCGGCGCGCTTCAGCCGGGAGACCGAGGACCGTACGGTCGGCCCCTCGACGCCGAGGTCGGCGAGCAGCTGGATCAGCGAGGCCACGGACATCCAGCCTTCGGTGTCGCGCGCGTACAGCCCGTAGACCGTCACGATCAGCTGCCTCGGCTGCACCTTGCCCAGCGGGCCCGATTCGGACTCGGCCTCTTTTCCGCTCACCGTGTTCACAGCGTCATCCTAAGCATCCGCACCCGACGCCCGAGGGGACGGTTCAGGCAGAGGTGACGGGCAGCACGTCGGGCGAGAGTGCGGCCGCGCGGGCGCTCGCGCTGGTCGTCCTGCGCTGGTGGTGACGCCGGCACAGCACCTCGTAACCGACCTCGCCCGCTTGCTGGTTGACGTCTCCCACGACCACCTGGGCACCTTCGACGACCATCTCGCCGCCGACCGTTCGGGCGTTGTGCGTGGCCCGTGCACCGCACCAGCAGAGCGCCTCGACCTGGAGCGTCTCGACCCGGTCGGCCAGTTCGATCAGCCGCTGGGATCCGGGGAACAGCTTGGTCCGGAAGTCGGTGGTGATGCCGAAAGCGAAGACGTCCATGCCGAGGTCGTCGACGATACGGGCGAGCTGGTCGATCTGGACGGGAGCCAGGAACTGCGCCTCGTCCACGATCACGTAGTCCGCCCGGCCGCCCCGGCTGATGAGGTCGACGAGGTGCGCGTACAGATCCATGCCCTCATCGGCCTCGACTGCCTCGGTGACCAGCCCCAGACGTGAGGAGAGCTTGCCCTCCCCCGCCCGGTCGTCACGGGTGAAGATCACGCCTTGCAGGCCGCGCGCCGAACGGTTGTGGCCGATCTGCAGCGCCAGCGTGCTCTTTCCGCAGTCCATCGTTCCGGAGAAGAACACAAGCTCGGGCATGAGGGGCTGAGCACCTTTCGGGCGGGGCGAAGCGGGGCAGGGGAAATGGTGGTGGGGGAACGCTGGAGAGGGAAAACGCGCCTACGAGCGTACTTCGAACAGCGGGACGAGCTGCTCGACGGGGGTCATCGAACCATGCATGCCGACCATGGCGGACTCGTGCGGCTCATTGACCGAAGCGGTGATCACCACGTCGTCGCGGGCCGCCGCGACGACGTCGCCGATCCTGCCGTGGACACGTTCATCGATCTTCGGGCCGAACCAGCCGGCCGCGACCGCCTCGTCCCGGCTCGCCACCCAGAACTGCTCGCCGAGCACTTCCCTCCAGACGGTCAGCACATCGTTCTCGGCCCCCGGGACGGCGTACACATGACGGGCCCGGCCCTCGCCGCCGAGCAGGGCGACGCCCGCGCGCAGTTCCCAGTCCTCGTCGAAGTCGATCCGGGACTGCTCGTCGAAGGGGATGTCGATCATGCCGTGGTCGGCGGTGATGTACAGCGCCGAGCGGGGCGGGAGCTGTTCGGCCAGCCGCCGGGCCAGGCCGTCCACGTACATCAGCTGTCCGCGCCAGGCGTCGGAGTCGACGCCGAAGCGATGGCCCTTGCCGTCGACCTCGCTGTAGTACGTGTAGACGAGCGACCGGTCACCTGCGGCAAGCCGTTCGGCGGCGACGTCCATCCGCTCCTCGCCGGACAGCCGGCCGAGGAACGAGCCCCCGCTGAGCGCGATCTTGGTGAGCGGAGTCTGCTCGAAGGCGGGGGCGGAGACCTGGGCGGTGCGCACACCGGCGGCGTCGGCGAGCTTGAAGACGGTGGGGTACGGCTGCCAGGCCTTCGGCGAGGTCCAGGGCTGCCAGCGGAGCTGGTTCATCAGCTCGCCGGTCTCCGGATTGCGCGCGGTGTAGCCGGGAAGGCCGTGCTCCCCCGGCGGAAGCCCGGTACCTACCGAGGCCAGTGAGGTCGCGGTGGTGGCCGGGAAGCCCGCCGTGATCGGACGGCCGGTGCCGCCGCGCGAGGTGGGCAGCAGGGAGTGCAGAAACGGTGCCTCGTCCGGGTGGGCCTTGATCTGCTCCCAACCGAGACCATCTATCAGGAACACGCAGTTCCGGTCGGCAGGGGTGAGTTCGGGGATCGCGGCGGTGAAGCCGGGTACACCCTGTCCGGCGGCGATCGTGGGCAGCAGATCGCAGAGCGAGCCGCTGCCGTACTCCGGCACGGGGGCGGTGTCGACGGGGAGCAGAACGGGGTCCTGCCAGGCCGGCTGGGCCATCAGCGACCGGTCGCCGCAGTCGCGGCCGTGGCCTCGGAGAGCGCCTGGGCGAAGGCGAGGGTCTGGCGCACGGTGTCCGGGCCGTCACCGGCCTCGCTGACCCGCAGGCTCAGATCGTCGGCGGTGGAGCTGCCGGTGTAGCCGTGGTCGGCCTCGCAGTTGGGGTCGCCGCAGGCGGCCGGCTCCAGGTCGATCCGGGAGACCGCTCCCCATCCGATGGTGAGGACGACCTCGCGGGGCAGCGTGCCCGGAACGTACTTCTCGGGGTTGGCCACGACACGGCTCACCACGACCGACGAGATCCGGTCGAGCTTGACCGACTCGGTGGAGGTGGTGGCGTACGGCGTCGGGGAGCTGGTGTCCGCGTTCTGCTCGTCGGTGTGGCTGACAATGAAACGGTTGTCCGTCAGGACCAGGACCGTGACGTGGCGGCGCACCTCGTTGGAGTCGAAGGTGGTCTCCTGGTGCACCAGGTACGAAACGACCGGCTCACCGCCCACGGCGGCCTCCACCGCCTCGGCCACGAGGGCCGGGTAGTAGCCACTGCGCTCGATCGCCGCGCGCAGCCCCTGGGTCGTCGTACCGGTCTTTGCCATGAGGACCATCCTACGGGGGACAGATGACTGCCGGGGACGTTGTGCGGCAGGGCGGACCGGGGCCCCAGCGGTGAAGGAACCCGGCTTGGCGCCCGTACGGCGATCGGGGACGAGACGGTGCGCCGCCGGTCAGTAGTTGGGGAGGCGGCGGGGGCCGAGGTCGGTGCGGGCCGGGGGCGGCGAGAGCCGGACGCTCGCGCCGAGGACGGTCAGCCCCTGAGTGGCGACCACGACCGGTTCCAGGGCGATGGAGACCACCTCGGGATGGTCGTCGACCAGCCGGGACACCCGCAGCAGCAGCTCTTCCAGCGCCGCGGTGTCCACGGGCGCCGCGCCACGCCAGCCGAACAGCACCGGCGCCGCCCGGATGGACCGGATCAGCTCGGCGGCGTCGCGGTCGGTGGCCGGAACGAGGCGGTGGGCGGTGTCGCCGAGGAGTTCGGAGGGCGCGCCCGCGAGCCCGAAGGAGAGGACGGCACCCGCCGCCGGGTCGATCGTGGCCCTTACGACGGTATCGACGCCGCGCGGCGCCATGGCCTGGACGACGGGCTGGAGTTCGGCGGGCTTGCCGAGCAGTTCGGTCAGTTCGCCGTACGCCCGGTGCAACACGCTCTCGTTGGCGAGGTCCAGCCGGACACCGCCGAGATCGGCGCGGTGACGCAGATGGGGCGCCGTGGTCTTGAGCGCCACGGGATAGCCGAGCTGTGCCGCCGCGGCGACAGCGGCTTCCGGGTCGGGGGCCGGAAGCGTCGGCCGTACGGTGATGCCGTAGCGGCCCAGGAGTTCGCGCGCCTCGTCGTGTGCGAGCGGTCTGCCCCGCGGGTCGGGGTCGGGGCCGAGAAGGGTTCCGATCAGGTCGGCGGCACCCGGCTCGTCGATGGTGTCGTCGAGGAACTCGGGTACCTTGCCGGGCACGGCGGCCTGCCGTCGCCACTGCGCGTATCTCACCGCTTCGGCCAGGGCACGCACGGCCCGTTCGGCGGCGGGGTAGGCGGGAATCCGGCCGCTCCGGATGCCGGGGCCGCTGTCAGTGCCCGCGGCGGCACCAGCGCCCTCGTCGCTGCCCGCATCGGTGGCGGCGCCGGCTGTGCCGCTGCCGGCTCCGGGTGAGGGGGTATGCGCAAGGGCGGGGCCGGTCGTGGTGGCGGCTCCGGCGCGCGGGGGTGTTGCGGCTGCGGAGGACTGTGTCGAAGGACGCGGCAGTGCGACCGTGCTGGTGGCCGCGGCGAGGGCCTCCGCCAGGCCGCCGATCTCCACATGGACGACGGCCACCGGCTTGGCGGGACCGGCCGCGGCGGCCGCGTGCAGCGCGGTCGCCAGCACCTCGCCGTCGCCCGATTCCGCCTCGCCGTTCTCGCCCACCCACGGGATCGCCGTCACGACCACCGAGTCGCAGCCCTCGTCGGCGAGGGCTTGGGCCAGGGCATCCCGGAAGTCCTGCGGGGTGGCGGCGGTGGTGAGGTCGCGGGGCGGGCGCGGGCGCAGCCCCTCGGCCAGACAGGCGTCGTACGTGAGCAGGCCGAGCGATTCGGAGTTGCCGAGGATCGCGACCCGCGGGCCCGCCGGGAGGGGCTGATCGGCGAGGAGGAGACCCGCGTCGACCATCTCCGTAACGGTGTCGACGCGGATCACGCCCGCCTGCCGCATGAGCGCGGAGACCGTCGCGTCCGGGATCCGGCTGACCGGCACCGCATGGCCGGGTGGGGTGGAGCCGCTGTGCCGGGCCCCCTTCACCACGACCACCGGCTTCACGGCCGCGGTGCGCCGCGCGAGGCGGGTGAACTTGCGCGGGTTGCCGAGCGATTCGAGGTACAGAAGGGCGACGTCGGTGTCCGGGTCCTCGTACCAGTACTGCAGGAAGTCGTTGCCCGAGATGTCGGCGCGGTTGCCGGCGGAGATGAAGGTGGACAGGCCTGCGCCGCGCCGGTAGAGCCCGGAGAGCAGCGCGATACCGATCGCTCCGGACTGGGTGAAGAGGCCGATGCGTCCGGGGGCGGGCGGCTCGGGGGCGAGGGAGGCGTTCAGCCGGACGGCTTCGGAGTTGTTGATGACACCGAAGGCATTCGGGCCGATGATCCGCATCCCGTACGAGCGGGCCTGGCGGACCAGTTCACGCTGCCGTTCCCTGCCTTCGGCGCCCCATTCGGCGTACCCCGCGGAGAGGACGACCAGGCCCTGGACACCGTGCTCGCCGCAGTCGGCGACGGCCTCCGGAACCCGGTCGGCGGGGACGGCGACGACCGCGAGATCCACCTGTTCGTCGATCTCGCCGACGGAACGGTGGGCAGGGACACCGTCGATCGTGCCCTGGCCGGCGGCGAAGGCGCGGTTCACCGCGTACGTACGGCCGGTGAAGCCGGCCCCGAGGAGGTTGCGCAGGACCGTGCGGCCGACCCCGCCGGGAGTACGGCCCGCGCCGATGACGGCGACGGATCCGGGGGCGAGCAGCCGTTGCACGGAGCGCGCCTCGGCCCGCTGCTCACGGCCGCGCTGCACGGCGAGCGACTCGGCAGTCGGTTCGAGGTCCAGAGTGAGGTGGACGGAGCCGTCCTCGAAACTCCGCTGCTGGGTGTACCCGGCGTCCCGGAACACCTTGATCATCTTGTTGTTTGCGGGCAGCACCTCGGCAGCGAAGCGGCGGATGCCGCGCTCGCGGGCGACGGCCGCAATGTGTTCGAGGAGCGCCGATGCCACGCCCCGGCCCTGATGCGCGTCCTGAACGAGGAAGGCGACCTCGGCCTCGTCGGCGGGCGCGGAAGCGGGCCTGCCCCGCTCGTCGATCCGGTCGTAGCGGACGGTCGCGATGAACTCGCCGCCGACCGTGACCGCGAGCCCCACCCGGTCGACGTAGTCGTGATGGGTGAAGCGGTGCACGTCCCTGTCGGACAGACGCGGGTACGGGGCGAAGAAGCGGTAGTACTTCGACTCGTCGGAGACCTGCTCGTAGAAGCTGACCAGCCGTTCGGCGTCGTCCGTGGTGATGGGCCTGATCCGGGCGGTTCCTCCGTCGCGGAGGACCACGTCCGCTTCCCAGTGGTCGGGGTACGCGTGATGCGGACTCTGCTCCGGCGAGGGCTGCATGCGCAAAGACTACGGCTCCGTCAGCGGTCGCGTAGGTCTTGGGGCCGGGGCAGTCTGAGGGGGCCGATCTGCGGTGGAGCACGGGTTGTGGGCGTTCCGCAGGCCGGCCGGAGCATCGCGCACCACATGAGAGACTGGTCTAGACAACCATTGATTCGTGAAGGGCAGAACCATGGCTGAGCGCCGCGTCAACGTCGGTTGGGCCGAGGGCCTGCACGCCCGCCCCGCTTCCATCTTCGTCCGTGCCGCTACGGCTTCCGGCGTCCCCGTGACGATCTCCAAGGCCGACGGCAACCCGGTGAACGCCGCCTCCATGCTCGCGGTGCTCGGTCTCGGCGCGCACGGCGGCGAGGAGATCGTGCTCGCGTCCGAGGCCGACGACTCCGAAGCCGCCCTGGACCGTCTGGCGAAACTGGTCGCCGAAGGGCTCGACGAGCTTCCGGAGACCGTCTGAACCATTTTCCGCAAGAGAGCCGCGGCACCCTTATTGAGGGCTGCGGCTTTTTCGCATCCCTGACCCGGGACGACCGGAGCAAATTCAGGCAACCCAAAGGAAGCCCTCGAAGAATTACGACTCTTTGCATACGGCGTAATTGTTAATTCCGAATGCCCGCGATATTTGCGGAATGTTGCGAAGTCCTCACCCGGTCGGCGCGGCGCAGCCGGTGCGCGGCCGCGGCCCTTTCGGCGTGCCGGGTGGCCAGTGCCCTGGCCCGTTCCGCGTCACGCCGCGCCACCGCGTCCACAATGGCCCCGCGCTCGGCCCAGGAGTCCACCGGGCGGGCCGACTGCTCGACCGTGTACATCCAGGCGATCTTGTGGCGGAGCTGGGTGAGCAGCCCGATCAGGCCGGGGCTGCCGCAGGCCTGCGCCAACGTCTCGTGGAACCAGCCGCCCAGCGAGCGCAGATCCTCCCCCTCGCCGCGCCGGGCCCGTTCCTGGCCGAGCCTGACCAGACCACGCAATACCTTGAGATGCGCCTCGGTGCGGCGCTGCGCGGCGCGGGCGGCGCCCAGCGGCTCCAGCAGCATCCGGACCTCCAGGAGGTCGGCGGCCTCCTGCTCGGTGGGCTCGGCAACGCAGGCGCCCGCGTGCCGGCGGGTGACCACGAACCCCTCGGACTCCAGGGTGCGCAGCGCCTCCCGTACCGGGACACGGGAGACCCCGTAACGGCGCGCAAGCAACTCCTCGGTGAGCCGGCTGCCGCGTTCGAAGACACCCGAGACGATGTCGTCACGGATTGCCATGCATACCGAATGCGCCGGAATGCGCATGTCCGAACCTCCGCCTTAATCCCCGCGAAACGCGGCCGACCGACGCCTGCTCTGTGACCCTATTGCAATGCGGCCGAATTTCCGATGCCGGGTGGAAATTCATGAATATCTTTTGGCCACGGGACGGTTCGGGGAGCAGGTACCGCAGGCGGGCGCGGGGGCCGGGCACGGCGAAGGCCCCGGCGTGCGGGGCCTTCGAAGGGGTGCTGCGAGTGGAGCGTCGGTCAGACGTTGACGCCGTGGGCGCGCAGGTACGCGACGGGGTCCATGTCGGAGCCGTACGACGGCGTGGTCCGGGCCTCGAAGTGGAGGTGCGGGCCGGTGGAGTTGCCGGTCGAGCCGGAGAGGCCGATCTGCTGGCCCGCGCCGACGCTCTGGCCGACGGAGACGCCGATCAAGGAGAGGTGGCCGTACTGCGTGTACGTGCCGTCCGTCATCCGGAGCACGATGTTGTTGCCGTACGCACCTCCCCAGCCGGCCTCGACGACCGTACCGGCGCCGACGGCGACGACGGAGGTACCGGACGCGGCGTGGAAGTCGATGCCCGAGTGACTGCCTGAGGACCAGAGCGAGCCGCTGGACTTGTAGCCGGTGGTGACGTACGAACCGGCGACCGGGAGCTGGAAGTAACCCAGGCGGGTGCGTTCGGCGGACCGGGCGGCGCGGGCCTTCTCGGCGCGCGCCTCGGCCGCGCGCTTCGCGTCGACATCGGCCTTCTTCTTGGCTTCGGCCCTCTTCTTGGCCTCGGCCTTCCGCTGGGCCTCCACCTTCGCCTTCGCCGCGACATCGGCCTGGCGCTTCTGCGCGTCGGCCTGGGCCTCGATCTGGCCGGCGAGGGTGCCCTCGATGGCGATGACCTGGTTCAGGCCGGTCTCGCTGACGGAGGAGTCCGCGGCGAGGGCCGGAGAGGCCATGCTGCCTATGACGCCGGTGGTGGCCAGAGCGGCGACGCCGGCGATCTTCGCGCTGCTGCGCGTCAGTCGGCTCGGGGCACGATGCTTCCCGGTGGCACGGGTGAACGCCATGAAGTGGCTGATCCTTTCCTTCCTTCTCGCCTACCGGGTTAGCTGACGGGTTCGGAGCAGGAAGGTCTCCTACGGACGCCCTGGCCCCATCCGGGCTCAGGCATCCGATTCACCCCAGGGACTGCATGGGTCCCCGGCTCCCCAGGCTCGCGCCTGACGGGGACTCGGCGATGGCTGCCCGGTACGTCACGGATGCGGCATACGAGTGACGGACAGCCCAGCCGACGCTAAGCGGGGTGACTTACATTCACCAAACGGACAGGCCGTTTTGTAGCGCATCCCACAGGGCAGACAGGCAACCTCCCTACCGAAATGGACAAAAAGGAAGACTCCGGAGAGATTTCGCTCACAGGAGTCTTCCTTTAGTCCCGATATGCGGACATATGACGGGTCGATGGGCCGGCCGTTGCCTTCGGCGCTCGGTCGAATGTGAAAGTCGACCGGTGGACTGTTACACGCAACGGGCCGGCCGGGCGGGGGTCGCCCGCCTCTGCCCGGACGGTCGTCCGGTGTCGGGTATGCCCGTCAGCCGGCCACCACCGACACCTCTCCGATGCCCAGGGCCCGGACCGGCTCCTCGATCTGTGACGCGTCACCGACGAGGATCGTGACCAGCCGGTCACCCGGGAAGGCGTTGACCACCGCAGCGGTCGCCTCGACCGTGCCGGTCTCCGCGAGCCGGGCGTACAACTGTGCCTGGTAGTCGTCCGGGAGATGCTGCTCGACCTGGTCGGCGAGGGTGCCCGCGACCGAGGCCGCCGTCTCGAACTTCAGCGGTGCGACACCCACGAGGTTCTGCACGGCCGTCTCACGCTCTTCATCGGTCAGCCCCTCGGCCGCCAGGGTCCGCAGGACCGTCCACAGGTCCTTCAGCGCCGGTCCCGTGGATTCCGTGTCCACCGATCCGCTGATGGCGAGCATGGCGGCACCGGTCGCCCCCGAGGCGGAATCCGGGGCCGACGACCGCAGCACCTGGGCGAAGGCCCGTACGCCGTAGGTGTAGCCCTTCTCCTCGCGCAGCACACGGTCCAGCCGGGAGGTGAGCGTGCCGCCCAGGCAGTACGTGCCCAGCACCTGGGCCGGCCACACGCTGTCGTGCCGGTCGGCGCCGATCCGGCCGATCAGCAGCTGCGTCTGCACCGCGCCCGGACGGTCGACGATCACCACTCGGCCGGTGTCGTCGGCGGTGATCGGCGGGGCGGGACGGGGCTCCGCGGTGTCTCCCGACCAGTCGCCGAGGGTATCGGCGAGCAGGGCGTCCAGGTCGATGCCGGTGAGGTCGCCGACGACCACGGCGGTCGCCGTGGACGGCCGGACGTGGGCGTCGAAGAAGGCGCGCACGGCCGCCGAGTCGATCCGCTCCACCGTCTCCTCGGTGCCCTGGCGCGGGCGCGACATCCGCGCCGCGGCCGGGAAGAGCTCCTTGGAGAGCTGCTTGGCGGCTCGCCGGGCCGGGTTGGCCTGCTCGTGCGGGATCTCGTCGAGCCGGTTGCGTACCAGCCGTTCGATCTCGCTGTCGGCGAAGGCGGGCGCCCGCAGCGCCTCGGCGACCAGCGCGAGCGCCTTGGCCAGCCGGGAGGCCGGGACCTCCAGGGAGACCCGGACGCCGGGGTGGTCGGCGTGCGCGTCGAGGGTGGCGCCGCAGCGCTCCAGCTCGGCGGCGAACTCCTCGGCGGTGTGCTTGTCGGTGCCCTCGGACAGCGCCCGCGACATGATCGTGGCCACGCCGTCGAGGCCCTCGGGCTCGGCGTCCAGCGGGGCGTCGAGGAAGATCTCGACCGCCACGACCTGCTGGCCGGGGCGGTGGCAGCGCAGCACCGTGAGGCCGTTGGGCAGGGTGCCGCGCTCCGGCGCGGGGAAGGCCCAGGGGCGGGCGAGGCCGGGGGCCGGCTGCGGGTGGTACTGCATCGAAACTCCAGTCGCGGCAGCGTCGGTCACTTGTCCGCTCCTTCGTGCGCGTCGGTGTCGTCGGCGCCGTCGGCGCCGGTCTCGGTGTCCGCTGCGTCTGCGGGCTCGGCCGATTCGACCGGCTCGTAGACCAGCACCGCCCGGTTGTCGGGGCGCAGCTGGGCCTTGGCGACCGCCTGGACCTCTGCCGCGGTGACATCGAGTACCCGCCGTACGGCGGTGAGGGCGAGCTGCGGGTCGCCGAACAGCACGGCAAACCGGCAGAGTTCGTCGGCGCGGCCCGCGACCGTACCGAGCCGGTCCAGCCACTCGCGCTCCAACTGGGCCTGCGCGCGTTCCATTTCCTCGGGCGTGGGGCCCTCGGCGGCGAACCGGGCAAGCTCCTCGTCGACCGCCGCCTCGATCTGCGGCACCTCTACGCCGCCGGACGTCTTGACGTCCAGCCAGCCCAGCGAGGGCGCACCGGCCAACCGCAGCAGCCCGAACCCGGCCGCCACGGCCGTGCGGTCACGGCGGACCAGGCGGTTGTGCAGCCGCGACGACTCGCCGCCGCCGAGCACGGTCAGCGCGAGGTCTGCCGCGTCACATTCACGGGTGCCGTCGTGCGGCAGCCGGTAGGCGGCCATCAGCGCCCGCGCCGGAACCTCCTCACGCACCTCTTCGCGCAGCTGCTCGCCGATGGTCTCGGGGAGCGTGCCGTCGCGCGGCGGCTGCTTGCCGTCGTGGGACGGGATGGAGCCGAAGTACTTCTCGATCCAGGCGAGGGTCTGCTCGGGGTCGATGTCGCCGACGACCGAGAGCACCGCGTTGTTGGGCGCGTAGTACGTACGGAAGAAGGTACGGGCGTCCTCGAGGGTCGCGGCGTCCAGGTCCGCCATCGAGCCGATCGGTGTGTGGTGGTATGGGTGACCCTCGGGGTAGGCCAGTGCCGTCAGCTTCTCGAACGCCGTGCCGTAGGGGACGTTGTCGTAGCGCTGGCGGCGCTCGTTCTTGACGACGTCGCGCTGGTTCTCCATGGACTCCTCGTCGAGCGCGGCGAGCAGCGAGCCCATCCGGTCGGCCTCGAGCCAGAGAGCCAGCTCCAGCTGGTGCGTGGGCATGGTCTCGAAGTAGTTGGTGCGCTCGAAGCTGGTGGTCCCGTTGAGCGAACCGCCGGCTCCCTGCACCAGCTCGAAGTGTCCGTTCCCCTTGACCTGGCCGGAGCCCTGGAACATCAGGTGCTCGAAGAGGTGAGCCAGACCGGTGCGTCCCTTGACCTCGTGGCGCGAGCCGACGTCGTACCAGAGGCAGACCGCGGCGACCGGGGTCAGATGGTCCTCGGAGAGCACCACGCGCAGGCCGTTGGCCAGACGGTGCTCGGTCGCTGTCAAGCCGCCGGAGCCGGCCTGGGCTGTGGCCGTGTGACCCATGGGCATGTACGTCCCTTCGATCGCGATACTGGATTTCCTGCGAGACCTCCCACTGTAAGCAAGCGCACAGACACCTGGCGAAGTTCCCATACCGCGGAAGTTCGCGTGAAAGAGGGGCGCATCCCCTGCGGGACGGGTCGTGAAACCACCTCGGCAGGGGTCGGGAACGGCTCTTGGGACGGGTCGAGGTCGGCGATGTCAGTGCGGCGGTCCACAATGGTCCGCGTCAGAACCTGAGGTTGCCCGAACAGAATCCGTGAAGGAGTCGCAGCAGCGATGGCCCGCCGCAGCACGAAGACCCCGCCGCCGGACGACTTCGAGGAGAAGATCCTCGACATCGACGTCGTCGACGAAATGCAGGGCTCCTTCCTTGAGTACGCGTACTCGGTGATCTACTCACGGGCCCTGCCGGATGCCCGTGACGGCATGAAGCCGGTGCACCGCCGCATCGTGTACCAGATGAACGAGATGGGCCTGCGCCCCGACCGCGGCTATGTGAAGTGCGCCCGTGTCGTCGGCGAGGTCATGGGCAAGTTGCACCCGCACGGCGATGCGTCGATCTACGACGCGCTGGTCCGTCTGGCGCAGCCGTTCTCCATGCGGCTCCCCCTGGTCGACGGCCACGGCAACTTCGGCTCGCTCGGAAACGACGACCCGCCGGCCGCCATGCGGTACACCGAGTGCCGGATGGCCGACGCGACGTCACTGATGACGGAGTCGATCGACGAGGACACCGTCGCTTTCCAGTCGAATTACGACGGTCAGGAGCAGGAGCCGACCGTTCTCCCCGCCGCGTACCCCAACCTCCTGGTCAACGGGTCGTCCGGGATCGCGGTCGGCATGGCGACCAATATGCCGCCGCACAACCTGGGCGAGGTCATCGCCGCCGCCCGCCATCTGATCAAGCATCCGGGTGCGGACCTGGAGACCCTGATGCGGTTCGTCCCCGGTCCCGATCTGCCGACGGGTGGCCGGATCGTGGGCCTGGGCGGCATCAAGGATGCGTACGCCGGCGGGCGCGGCACGTTCAAGATCCGTGCGACCGTCGCCGTGGAAAATGTGACGGCGCGCCGCAAGGGTCTGGTCGTCACCGAACTTCCCTTCGCCGTCGGCCCGGAGAAGGTGATCGCCAAGATCAAGGATCTGGTCTCGGCGAAGAAGCTCCAGGGCATCGCGGACGTGAAGGACCTGACCGACCGCGAGCACGGCCTGCGCCTGGTCATCGAGGTGAAGAACGGCTTCGTGCCGGAGGCCGTGCTGGAACAGCTCTACAAGCTGACTCCGATGGAGGATTCCTTCGGTATCAACAATGTGGCACTGGTCGACGGACAGCCGCTCACTCTGGGCCTCAAGGAGCTCCTCGAGGTCTATCTCGACCACCGCTTCGACGTGGTGCGCCGACGCAGCGAGTTCCGCCGGGGCAAGCGTCGCGACCGGCTGCATCTGGTCGAGGGCCTGCTCGTCGCGCTGATCGACATCGACGAGGTCATCCGGCTCATCCGGTCCAGCGACAACTCGGCGCAGGCGAAGGAGCGGCTCATCGAGCACTTCTCGCTGAGCGAGACCCAGACGCAGTACATCCTGGACACCCCGCTGCGCCGGCTGACCCGGTTCGACCGGATCGAGCTGGAGAGCGAGCGGGACCGGCTCAACACCGAGATCGACGAGCTGACCGCCATCCTCGAATCGGACACCGAGCTGCGCAAGCTCGTCTCCTCCGAACTGGCAGCGGTCGCCAAGAAGTTCGGAACCGACCGGCGTACGGTGCTGCTGGAGTCGGCTGGTTCGCAGGTCGCCTCGGTGCCGCTCGAGGTCGCGGACGACCCGTGCCGGGTGCTGCTGTCCTCGACCGGCCTGCTGGCCCGTACCGCCAATGACGATCCGATCGTCTTCGCCGAGGACGCCAAGCGAGCCAAGCACGATGTGATCGTGTCGGCCGTACCGGCGACGGCCCGTGGCGATGTGGGCGTGGTGACGTCCACAGGGCGGCTGCTGCGGCTTGTGGTGATCGATCTGCCCCAGTTGCCGGACACCCATGCCGCGCCCAACCTTTCGGGCGGTGCGATGGTTTCGGAGTTCCTCACGCTGGAGAGCGACGAGGAGGTCATCTGCCTCACCACGCTCGACGAGGCCTCCCCCGGCCTGGCGATCGGCACTCTTCAGGGGGTCATCAAGCGGGTGGTGCCGGACTACCCGTCCAACAAGGACGAGTTGGAGGTCATCGCCCTCAAGGACGGTGACCGGATCGTCGGCGCGGCCGAGCTGCGTACGGGCGAGGAGGACCTGGTCTTCATCACGTCCGACGCGCAGTTGCTGCGCTACCCGGCGGCACAGGTGCGGCCGCAGGGCCGGCCCGCGGGAGGCATGGCGGGGATCAAACTCACGGCGGATGCCGAGGTGATCTCGTTCACGGCGGTGGATCCGGCGGCGGACGCCGTGGTGTTCACGGTGGCGGGCTCGCACGGCACGCTGGACGACTCGGTGCTGACGTCCAAGCTCACCCCGTTCGACCAGTATCCGCGCAAGGGCCGGGCCACCGGTGGGGTGCGCTGCCAGCGTTTCCTCAAGGGCGAGGACGTTCTGGTGTTCGGCTGGGCGGGCGCGACGCCCGCCCGGGCCGCGCAGAAGAACGGCACGCCGACCGAGCTGCCGGAGCCCGACCCGCGGCGTGACGGTTCGGGGACGCCGCTGGCCAAGCCGGTCGCGGTGATCGCGGGGCCGGTGTAGGCAGTCGGCCGACGACGGGTGGCCTGCCGCTACGCGTCGTCGTCGGGCCGGTGCACGTACCGCAGGACGCCCCACATGCTTCGTTCATGTGCGGCGTCCTGCGCCGTGTCAGGCGTCGGTGCTGCGCTCTCGCGGCAGTCGGCCAGCTCCTTGTGAAGCTGCTCCGGATCGATGCCTGAGCCGATCAGCACCAGCTGCGTGAGGCGCGGTTCGTCGCGGGTCCACAGCTGCGGGTCGAACCGCAGGAACCTGCCGACCGCGTGCAGGACGTACTTGTTGCCGCGGTCGCCCACGCCGAAGTCGACGAACCCCTTGATCCGGTAGAGACCCTGCGGCCTGGAGTCGAGAAACTCCATCAATCGGCGGGGGTTCATGGGGACGTCAGCGGTGAAGGACACGCTCTCGTACGCCGCATGCAGATGGTGACCGTGACCGGCGCCGGCCTCTTCCTCGGCCCGCTTCGCCAGGAGCAGATCCTCGAAAGTGAGCTGGCGCGCCTTCTCCTCACCGTCCGGCCGCAGCGCCGGATCGAAGAGCAGCTCGGGGTCGATGCGTCCGTACGTGGCGCAGATGACGGCAGCCGCGCTGCCACCCGCCGCTGCGTCGCCGAACGGGGCACCTGCCGCAGCGATGACGTCCCGGATACGGGCCTGTTCCTCGCTCCCGACCCGATCGGTCTTGTTGAGCACGACAAGATCGGCGACAGCGAGATGGCGGTCGATCTCCGGATGGCGCTCCCGGCTGGCATCGAACTCTGCGGCATCGACGACCTCCACCAGTCCCCCGTACACGATGTGTGGGTTGTCGCTGGCCAGGAGCATGCGCACCAGCTCCTGCGGCTCCGCCAGTCCGCTGGCCTCGATGACGATCACGTCGAGGCGGGCGGCGGGCCGGGTCAGCGTCTCCAGGAAGGTGTCGAGTTCGCTCACGTCGACCGCGCAGCACAGGCATCCGTTGCCCAGCGAGACCGTCGAGCCGACCTGCCCCGAGACCGTCATGGCGTCGATCTCGATGGAGCCGAAGTCGTTGACGATCACGCCGATCCGGTTTCCCGCACGGTTACGGAGGAGGTGGTTGAGCAGTGTCGTCTTGCCGGATCCCAGGAACCCCGCAAGGACGATGACCGGGATCTGCTGCTTGCGGGGCGGGGACGACGGGCTCAACGGGGACCTTCCTCGGGGACGTCAGGGCGCCGGGACCGGCTGCGGCGGGGGCGTACCGACGTATCGGGCCGCCGGACGGATGATCTTCGAGTCCTCCGCCTGTTCCAGGATATTGGCGCTCCAGCCGACCACCCGCGCCGCGCAGAACGTCGGCGTGAACATCTCGCGCGGCAGCCCGCACAGCTCCATGACGACTCCGGCGTAGAACTCCACGTTGGTGTGCAGCTCACGGCCCGGCTTGAGCTCGGCGAGGATCGCCTCGACCTGCCGTTCGACCTCGACGGCGAAGTCGACGAGCGGGCCGCCGAAGCCCTGGGCGATTCCGCGCAGCATGCGTGAGCGCGGGTCCTCGGTGCGGTACACGGGGTGACCGAAGCCCATGATCCGCTCACCCGCGAGCACCCGTTCGCGGATCCAGCCGTCGATGCGGTCGGGGGTGCCGATGGCGTCCAGGGTGTCGAGGGCGCGGCTGGGCGCTCCGCCGTGCAGCGGTCCGGAGAGCGCGCCGACGGCCGCCACCAGACAGGCCGCGACATCGGCGCCGGTGGAGGCGACGACGCGGCCGGTGAAGGTCGAGGCGTTGAAGCCGTGGTCGATGGTGGAGATCAGGTACTGCTCCACGGCCCTGACACGTGCGGCGTCCGGTATGGAACCGGTGAGCATGTAGAGGTAGTTGGCCGCGTAGGGCAGATCATCGCGCGGCTCGACCGGTTCGAGGCCCTGGCCGAGCCGGTGCAGGGCGGTGAGCACGGTGGGGACGGCGGCGCAGGCGGCAAGGGCGTCGCTGCGGCGCCGGTCGGCGTCGATGTCGTACACCGGCCGGAAGCCGGCCGAGGCGCCGAGGAGCGAGAGTGCGGTGCGCAGGCCGGCCAGGGGTCCGGAGACGGCTCCCGCGCGGGCTGTGGCGGGCAGGGCCTCGCGTACTTCCGCGGGCAGTCGGCGCAGTGCGGCGGTGCGGGCGGCGAATTCGCCACCGGCTGCGGCATCGGGCAGCGTGCCCTCGAACATCAGGTACCAGACGTCCTCGAAGCTGCGGGTCTGTGCCAGTTCGATCGCCGAGTACTGCCGGTAGTGGTAGAAGCCCTCGCGCCCGCGAACATCGCCGAGGGCCGTGTCGGTGACGACGACTCCGGCGAGCCCTCGAGGTACGTCGAGCGGGGTTGCGCTGGTCATGGTCGGCATCTCTTCCTCCGTGAGCGTCCCGGTGGATCTCATCAACATTGATTCGACCATCTATGATTGACTTCAATCCTGTCAATGTTGATTGAGTCAATATGGATACGGTTGGCGACATGAAGGATCAAGCAGCACCCGGCGACGGCCCCGGTGCGACGGCCCCGCAGCGGCTCAGCACCCGGGAGACGGCTGAGCGCCTCGGTGTGAAGCCCGAGACGGTGTACGCCTATGTCAGCCGGGGTCAGCTGAGCAGCAGACGCGCTCCCGGCGGACGCGGCAGCACGTTCGACGTCGCGGAGGTCGATGCGCTGGCCCGGCGCACAGGCCGCCGGGAGTCCTCGGCCGCCACCGGTGATCTGGTCTTCCGCACCGGCATCACTCTGATCGAAAGAGACCGCTACTACTTCCGTGGCGTCGACGCGACCGCACTGGCCAGGCAGTACGCCTACGAGGAGGTCGCCGAATGGCTCTGGACCGGAGATCTGCGGCCCGGCATCCGCTTCACGGCACCTGCTGAGGCGCTGGCTGCGGCACGCCGGGCGGTCGAATCGCTGCCCGTGCACAGCGGCTCGACGGACCGGCTGCGGGTGGCCGTGATCGCCGCGGCGACCGCCGATCCGCTCCGCTTCGACCTCTCGCGCGAAGCGGTGCTCGCCAGTGCACGGAGCCTGATTCCGACCCTGGTCGGAGCGCTGCCCCTGTCCTCGGACGCATCTTCGACGGGTGACGGATCCGAAGGAAGGGCGGACGGAAATGGGGCCGGGCTGGCACGGCGGCTGTGGCCGAAGCTCACTGCCCGGCCGGCCGACGAGCCGTCAGTCGCCGCACTGGACACCGCCCTCGTCCTGCTGATCGACCACGATCTCGCGGCGTCGACACTGGCCGCCAGGGTCGCCGCATCCGCCCATGCCCATCCGTACGCGGTGGTCTCCGCAGGCCTGGGAGTCCTGGAGGGCCCGCTGCACGGGGCCGCGAGCGGTCTGGCGCACCGAATGCTGACCGAGGTCCTGGAGCAGGGCAGCGCGGTGCCGGTGGTCGCGGATCATCTCCGTACCGGACGCAGGGTCCCGGGGCTCGGCCACCGCCTGTACAGCTCCGAGGACCCGCGGGCACAGACGCTGTTCGCCCTGCTCGCGGACGTCCCGCAGGCGGCCCCCGCGCTCGCCGCAGCGCGCGACGTGGTCACCACGACCGCCCGCCACGCACCCCTGCACGCCAATGTCGACCTCGCGCTCGCCGTGCTCTCGGTCTCCTCGGGCATGGCCGCGGAGGCGGGCGAGACGGTGTTCGCGGTGTCACGCACGGCGGGCTGGATCGCGCACGCACTGGAGGAGTACGGAGAACGGCCGCTGCGTATACGCCCCAGTGGCCAGTACGGAGGCCCCCGCCCCCCTCAGCCGCTGCCCACCGCTGCGGGTGGACCGATGCAATAGACAGTCCGTCCAACGCAAAATCGGGATGGTCAGCGAGAAGCGGTGCGCGGCGGCTGGGCGGTGGAGCCCCGCACCACCAGTTCCGGCTCGAAGAGCAGCTCGTCGGACGGCACAGTACGCCCCCCGATCTGCACGCACAGCAGCTCGACGGCGGCGCGCCCCATGGCCTCGATCGGCTGCCGGACGGTGGTCAGCGGAGGCTCGGTGCAGTTCATGAAGGCCGAGTCGTCGTAACCGACGACCGAGACATCGGCGGGGACCGAAAGACCTCGACGGCGCGCGGCGCGCACAGCTCCGAGCGCGAGCGGATCGCTGGCGCAGATGATGCCCGTGACGCCCTGGTCGAGCAGGCGCATGGCGGCGGCCTGCCCGCCCTCCAGCGAGAACATGGCCCGGGCCACCCACTCGTCCGGCACGGTGGTGCCCGACTCCTCGGCGATCGCGCGGGCGGCGGCCAGTTTGCGCTGCGAGGGGACGTGGTCGGAGGGGCCGAGCACCAGGCCGATGCGCTCATGGCCGAGCGAGACGAGATGGCGCCAGGCCTGTTCCACGGCGACGGAGTCGTCGCAGGAGATGCCGGGGAAGCCGAGATGGTCGATGGCCGCATTGATCAGGACGACCGGGATCCTGCGGTCGGCAAGCACCTTGTAATGGTCGTGCGGGGCGTCGGCCTGGTGGTAGAGCCCACCGGCGAAGACCACGCCCGACACCTGCTGCTGAAGGAGCAACTCGACATAGTCGGACTCGGAGACGCCACCCTTCGTCTGGGTGCACAGCACCGGGGTGAGCCCCTGCTGGGCGAGCGCGCCGCCGACGACCTCGGCAAAGGCCGGGAAGATCGGGTTCTGCAGCTCGGGCAGGACCAGGCCGACCAGCCGGGCCCGTTCGCCGCGCAACTGGGTCGGACGCTCGTAACCGAGGACGTCGAGCGCGGAGAGGACGGCCTTCCGGGTGGCGTCGGAGACGCCGGGTTTACCGTTGAGCACCCGGCTGACCGTGGCCTCGCTGACTCCCACCTTCTGCGCCACCTGAGCAAGTCGTCGCGTCATGCGCGCAAGATTAACGCAAGAAGTGCAAGTGGATTACGTAAATATGGAAACGAGGAGAATCCGGAAAGCGGAAGGGAATTTCGGAAAGCACCGGAATGTCCTCTACCGTTCATACGATGAGAGCCGCACCGCCCATCGCCAGAAGAGCACGCCGACTCGGCTGGCCGCAGCGGGTCTTCTCCCAGGTCCTGCTGATGCAGCTGGCCATCGCCACCGGTGTCACCGTACTCGCCACCGGCCTCTTCCTGGCACCCCTCAGCGCACAGCTCGATGATCAGGCGATGCGCCGTGCACTCGCCATCGCGCAGAGCACGGCGGCCCAGCCACAGATCACGGAGTCGCTGCTCTCCACGGCCCCGGCCCCCACCGGGCCCGTACAGGCCGCGGCCGAGCGGATCAGACGCGCCACCGGCGCCGAGTACATCGTCGTCATGGACCGGCGCGGGGTGCGCTGGTCGCACACCGATACCGACCAGATCGGCAAGGTCGTCTCCACCGACCCGAGCGACGCGCTCGCCGGCCGGAACGTCATGGAGATCGACAGCGGCACGCTCGGCCGCTCGGCCCGCGGGAAGGCGCCTCTGCGCGACGGGACGGACCGCATCGTGGGCGCGGTCTCCGTCGGGATCGCGTACGACAGTGTCCGCGCCCGGCTCCTCGCGGCTATTCCCGGGCTGTTCGCCTACGCGGGCGGGGCGCTCGCTGTCGGGGCGTTGGCCGCCTATCTGATCTCCCGACGCCTCCAGCGGCAGACCCATGATCTCGCCTTCTCCGATATCTCCGCGCTGTTGACGGAGCGCGAGGCGATGCTGCACGGCATCCGGGAAGGGGTCGTGGCACTCGACCGGACCGGCCGCATCCGGCTCCTGAACGACGAGGCGCAGCGGCTGCTCGGGCTCGGCCCCGATGCCGCGGGCCGCCCGCTCGACGCCGTGCTCGGCGAGGGGCGGACCGCCGATGTACTGGCCGGCCGGGTGGTCGGCGACGATCTGCTGACGGTGCAGGGCACCCGGGTCCTGCTCGCCAACCGGATGCCGACCGACGAAGGCGGCGCCGTCGCCACCCTCCGCGATCGCACGGAACTCGAACATCTCGGCCGCGAGCTCGACTCCACCCGAGGCCTGATCGACGCGCTGCGGGCCCAGGACCACGAGCACGCCAACCGGATGCACACCCTCCTGGGACTGCTGGAGCTGGACATGCACGAGGACGCCATGGAGTACGTCACCGAGGTCGTCGGTGTCCACCGGGCAACGGCCGAGCAGGTCACCGAGAAGGTGCACGACCCACTGCTGGCCGCGCTACTGGTCGGCAAGGCCACGGTCGCGGCGGAGCGCGGCGTCGCGCTCCGCATGGCTCCCGGGACCCTGCTCCCTGACCGGCTGGTGGACCCTCGCGGGCTGGTCACCGTCGTCGGCAATCTCGTGGACAACGCACTGGACGCGGCGGCCGGAGCGGGCGGCGCACTGATCGAGGTGGGCCTGCGCGCCGAGGGCCGTACCGTGGTACTGCGGGTCCGCGACAGCGGCCCCGGGGTTCCGCCCGGGCAACGCGAATCGATCTTCACGGAGGGCTGGTCGACGAAGGAACTCCCGGCGCACGGCAAGCGCGGCCTGGGCCTTGCACTGGTTCGGCGGCTGGCAGAACGGCAGGGTGGCGGAGTCACTGTCGACGGGGCCGCGGACGGTGGCGCCGAGTTCACCGTCGTACTGCCGGAAGCCTTGGCCGTCCCTGAGATGACGGACCCTGAAATGACTGAACGGGAAATGACCGAACCGAAGACCGGCATCGCGGGAGAGGCTCAGTGATCGAGGTCCTGGTCGTGGATGACGACATCCGGGTCGCGAAGGTCAACGCGGCCTATGTCTCCAGGGTGCCGGGATTCCGGGTGGCCGCCCAGGCGCACTCCGCCGCCGAAGCCCTCGCCACGATCGAGGAACAGCGTGTGGACCTGGTCCTGCTGGACCACTACATGCCCGACCGCAACGGTCTGACGATGGTGCGTGAGCTGCGCAGACTCGGTCACCACACCGACGTGATCATGGTGACGGCGGCGCGCGACGTCGCCACGGTCCAGGAGGCCATGCGACATGGCGCTCTGCAGTACCTGGTGAAGCCGTTCACCTACGCGGGGCTGCGTACCAAACTGGAGGCGTACGCGACTCTGCGCCACACCCTCGAAGGCGGCGGCGAGGCGGAGCAGGGTGAGGTGGACCGGCTCTTCGGCGCCCTGTGGGCGGCGGTCGAATCCGACCTGCCCAAGGGCCACTCACCGACCACGGCGGAGCTGGTCAAACAAGCACTTCGGAGTGCCGAAGGGCCGCTCTCCGCGCAGGAGATCGCGGAGAGCGCCGGGATGAGCCGGCAGACCGCCCAGCGCTATCTGAAGCTGCTGGAAAGGACCGGTAGGGTGCGGCTGACACTGCGGTACGGCGAAACGGGCCGCCCGGAACACCGCTACACCTGGTCCACCGGCGGGCAGGCCTGAGAGATCCGGTCCGTACGGAGCCCACGCGCGGCTACACCGCCCCTGCCCCGGTCAGTGCACGGACCTCGGTCTCCGCATGTTTGGCGGCGTCGGGCGGCTCGGTGGACGTGACCGTTCCGATCCAGCCGGCCAGGAAGCCCAGCGGGATGGAGACCAGACCGGGGTTCTCCAGGGGGAAGAGCTGGAAGTCGGCACCGGGGAAGAGCGAGGTGGGGCTGCCGGAGACGACCGGGGAGAGCAGCACAAGCAGCACGGCGGGGATCAGCCCCCCGTAGACCGACCAGACCGCTCCCCGGGTGGTGAAGTTCCGCCAGAACAGGGAGTACAGCAGCACGGGGAGGTTGGCCGAAGCGGCGACGGCGAAGGCGAGCCCCACCAGGAACGCCACATTCAGGTCCTGGGCGACCAGACCGAGCCCGATGGCGGCCACCCCGATTCCCACTGCGGCGACCCGGGCCACGGTGACCTCGCTGTACTGCTTGGTGCCAGGACGCCTGAGCGAGGCGTAGAGGTCATGGGCCACAGAGGCGGACGAGGCGAGGGTGATCCCCGCGACGACGGCAAGGATGGTCGCGAAGGCGACGGCGGCGACCACGGCGAACAGAATCGTTCCCCCGGTGGATCCTTCGCCACCGCCGAGGACCAGGGCCAGCAGCGGAACCGCTGTGTTCCCCGCGGGATTCGACGCTTGTACTTCCGCCGAGCCGACCAGTGCCGCCGCCCCGAATCCAAGCACGATCGTCATCAGGTAGAAGCTGCCGATGAGCCCGATGGACCAGACGACCGAACGGCGGGCCGCACGGGCGGTGGGCACGGTGTAGAACCTCGACAGGATGTGCGGCAGCCCCGCCGTACCGAGTACCAGTGCCAGGCCCAGGCTGATGAAGTCGATGCGTGCCGTCCAGTATCCGCCGTACCGGAGGCCGGGCGAGAGGAACCGTCTTCCATGCCCGCTCCGTTCGGCGGCGGAGTTGAGCAGGGCATTGAAGTTGCCATGGAAGTGGACCAGGACGAGCACGGTGAGCACGACCGCTCCCGCCATCAGCAGAACGGCCTTGACGATCTGGATCCAGGTGGTGGCGCGCATCCCTCCGAGCGATACGTAAATCACCATGAGCGCCCCGACACCGATGACAGTCCAGGAACGGGCGGCGCTGCTCGTACCGCCGAGAAGCAGGGCTACCAGACTGCCCGCACCCACCATCTGCGCGACGAGATAGAGCACGGAGACGGTGACGGACGAGGTGCCGGCGGCGATCCTGACCGGGCGCTCCGCCATCCTCGCCGCCACCACATCGGCAAGCGTGAACCGGCCGCAATTGCGGACCAGTTCGGCAACCAGGAGCAGGACGACGAGCCAGGCGACGAGGAACCCGACCGAGTAGAGCATGCCGTCGTAGCCGAAGAGGGCGATCAGACCGGAGATCCCGAGGAAGGACGCGGCCGACATGTAGTCGCCGGCGATGGCGAAACCGTTCTCCATGGGGGAGAACAGCCGACCGCCCGCATAGAACTCCTCTGCCGAGCCGTGCCGGTTACGACTCACCCAGGTGGTGATGGCAAGCGTCACCGCGATAAAGGCGCTGAACAACAGAAGCGCCAGGGTCTGATGGTTCCCGTTCAACGCCCGATCCCCCGCGTCATCTCCTGCGTCTCCCAACGCAGATCGAGTGCGGCCCGGTCCCTGCGCAGTCGTGCGTGACGTGCGTACGCCCCGGTGAGAAGGAACGTCGTGAGGAACTGCCCGAGCCCCGCAACCATCGCGACATTGACCGCTCCGGCCACCGGACGGGCCATCAGCCCGGGTGCGGTGATCGCGGCAACGACGTAGGCGAGATACCAGACGAGGAAGGCGAGGGTGGCGGGGATGACGAAGCGCCGGTACCGACGGCGCACTTCCTGGAAGGCCCCGCTGCGCTGCACCTCCAGATAGATGTCGGCCGCACTGTGGCCGCGCTGCGTGTCAGCGGGCCCGGGTGGTCCGGCGGGAGCGAGACTCCCCGCACCGTCCAGCTCGCCCCATCCGGAGGCCAGCGCGTCGTCCCACGGGTCGTCGAGTCGCATCGCTGCGGCCTCGTGCCCTGCTTCCTTCTCCACCGAACAACTCCCCTTGTCCACGGACCACTTCGGCCGCATATCCAAGAATGGGCAGATCGGGAAGATCCCGGGCATTCATTCGCCGGTCTTCACCACTTCAGGTGAAGGTTGACCCGGGCGGCTGTGCGAGGCCCCGAACATACGCATAGCGAACGGCCTGCGCCCGGTCGCGTACCCCGGCCTTGGCGAAGAGGTTGTTGATGTGGCTTTTTACGGTGGCATGCGAAATGTGCAGCCTGCGGGCGATCTCCAGGTTGGACAGACCCTCCGCGATCAGAACCAGCACTTCCAGCTCACGTGGTGTCAGACCGTCGGGCAGTTGAGGATCGGGGGCCGACCCGGGCGGCGGGGGCTGTGTGGTGACGCGCTCCAGCAGACGGCGCTGCACGGAAGGCGAGAGCCCGGCCTCGCCCGACAACACAGCCTGGATGGCCCGCACGATCTCATCGCCCCCGGCGTCCTTGGTGAGGTAGCCCCGGGCTCCCGCCTGCAGCGCGGGGAAGAGCGAGTCGTCATCCGCGAATGTCGTGAGCACCACCACCTGGGTTCCCGGATACTCCTTGCGGATCCGCCGTGTTGCCTCCGCCCCGTCGCAACGGGGCATCCGCAGATCCATCAGAACCACGTCGGGGGCCAGCTCGGCCACCAGCGCGACGGCCTCTTCACCGTCCTTCGCCGACCCGACCACCTCGATTCCGGGCAGCAGCCCCAACAGCATCACGATTCCTTCGCGCACCACCGACTGGTCATCGGCGACCACGACCCGCGCGTTCACGCGGGCACCCGCAGACTCACCACGAAACCCTCCTCGCCGGGACCGGCCTCCAGCGTCCCGCCCATCAGCTCGGCCCGCTCCCGCATCCCCAGCAGACCGTATCCGGAGCCACTGACAGCGAGCTCCTCCTCGTGTCCGTGCCCACCCGAGTCCCGGACCTCCAGGGCGATTTCGTCCGGCAGATACTCCAGCCGTACGACGACCCTGGCCCCCGGTGCGTGCTTGCGCACATTGGTCAGGGCCTCCTGCGCCACCCGCCGGACCGTCTGCGACGCCTCGGCGGTCAACGTCCGCTGTTCCCCCGACACGCTGACCTCGGCGGGCTCCGCGGCCACCAGCTGCCGCAGGAAATCCTCCACCGGGGACACCTCCCCCCGGAGCGCCGATAGAGCCTGCCGGGTCTCCGTAAGCCCTTCACGCGCCATGGAGCGTGCCGCCACCACCCGCTCGAGTACCCGGTCCCGGAACTCCCCCGCGGGCTCTTGCTCAATCAGCAGTCGTGCCGCCTCCAGATGTACCAGCTGCGCCGAGAGGCTGTGCGCGAGCACATCGTGGATCTCCCGGGCGATCCTGGCCCGCTCGTCCAGGGCCGCCGCCTCGGCCTCCGCCGCGCGGGCCGCCCGCTCCTGCGTGAGAAGTCTCTGGGCGCTGCCGCGGGCCTCGGCATCCAGTCTGATCACGTAGCCCGCCAGGGAGAGGCCCGCTGTGGTCACGGCCGTGGTCAGCCAGCCGTCAGTGTTGACGGCGGCGTACGCGCCGAGTGCGACGGCCGTGGTCGGGAGACCTGCCGCGAGCGGCAGCCTCTCCAGCGCGGCGACCGCGCAACCGCACCAAAGGATCACCGCAGGCACACCGGCGCCGGCCTGTTCCGCAACGAGTGCCGCCACCATCAGCAACGCCAGAAGTCCCAGCGACGGCCACAGCCGGTGTTCCAGGCTGGTCCGGAAGAACGCCCACGCGGCAACCGCACAGCCCAGAACGCCCACCAGCCCGAGCGCAACTTCCCAGGGCCCGAACCGCCCGCCGGTCAATGTGCCCCAGAACATGGCGGTGAGCAGACCCAGCCGGATGGACCAGGCGATCACCGCCCGTGGGCGGGCGCGGCTCACCCGTGAGAGGGCTTCCCTGGACGGCCAACTCGTCCAGATCGTGCGAGTCACACGCGGTCCTTCCACGCCGGCTGCGACGACATCCCGTCGGCAGAGCCACCGTACGCCGGACGCATCTGCCCGGCCCGCCACATCAGCACACCACTGCGCACCGCCAACGTGACCGCGAGAGCCGACAGCAGTGCGGCGCTGCCTTGATGTATGCCCATCAGCGCGGCAGCCCCGTAGAGGGCCGCCCGCAGCGCCAGTCCCCCTGTCCAGACGAAGACGGTGGCCTTGGTGCCCTTGCTCCACAGCGAGCCGTCCGCCTCGCGCCACAGCCGAGAGGTCCAGCCCCAGCCGGCGCCGGTCATCAGCCCCACCGCCAGCTCTGCGCCCAGGACCGCCACGGACAGCGCCTCGTGACGCGGATCCACCAGCCCGGGCTCGCGCAGCGACATGACGAGGAGAATGCCCGGCAAGATCCACCAGCGCTTGTCGTCGGAGATCCGCCGTGCCGAGCACTGGCGGAACACGACAACAGCGATGACGGCGACGATCACCAGGACATTGACAAGCCCGGACATGGCTGCCTCCGAGATGCGGGAAGGTTGAACGCCTTCGACGTTACGGAAACGACCAGGTCAGGGGATCGGCTCAGGGGTTGATCCTGGGTGGAGTCGCCGTCTCCACCCAGGGGTGGAGACGGCGACGCTCAGGCGTCGATGCGTGAGCGGTCCAAGGTGGCGGCCGAGCTGGTGATGAACTCCTTGCGCGGCGCCACCTCATTGCCCATCAGCAGATCGAAGACCTGCTCGGACGATTCCAGGTCGCCGATGTTGATCCGCCGCAGTGTGCGGTACCGAGGGTCCATCGTGGTCTCCGCCAGCTGGTCGGCGTCCATCTCGCCCAGACCCTTGTAGCGCTGGATCGAGTCCTTGTACCGGATGTTCTTCCGCTGCAGTTCCAGCAGCCGCTGACGCAGCTCGCCGTCGGAGTACGTGTAGATGTACTTGTCCTGGCCCTTCTTGGGCTGGACAAGCTCGATCCGGTGCAGCGGGGGCACGGCGGCGAAGACCCGACCTGCCTCGACCATGGGCCGCATGTAGCGCTGGAACAGCGTCAGCAGCAGAATGCGGATGTGCGCGCCGTCGACATCGGCGTCCACCAGCAGGACGATCTTCCCGTAGCGAGCGGCGTCGATGTCAAAGGTCCGCCCCGACCCGGCTCCTATGACCTGGATGATCGCACCGCACTCGGCGTTCTTCAGCATGTCCGAGACTGACGCCTTCTGGACATTGAGGATCTTGCCCCGGATCGGCAGCAGTGCCTGGAACTCGCTGTTCCGGGCGAGCTTGGCCGTACCGAGCGCGGAGTCGCCCTCGACGATGAAGAGCTCGCTGCGGTCCACGTCGTCGCTGCGGCAGTCGGCAAGCTTCGCCGGCAGCGAGGAGGACTCCAGCGCTGTCTTGCGGCGCTGTGCGTCCTTGTGCTGGCGGGCCGCGATGCGGGTGCGCGCGGCCGCCACAGCCTTGTCCAGGACCGCCCTGGCCTGGGCCTTGGCATCGCGCTTCGTCGAGGTCAGGAACGCCTTGAGTTCCTTGGCCACGACGTTGGCGACGATCCGGTTGGCCGCCGAGGTGCCGAGCACCTCCTTGGTCTGGCCCTCGAACTGCGGCTCCGCCAGTCTCACGGTGACGACCGCGGTGAGACCCTCCAGTGCGTCGTCCTTGACGATGTCGTCCTCGGCGACGCGGAGCAGCTTGGCGGAGCGCAGCGCCTCGTTCACCGTCTTGGTCACGGAGCGTTCAAAACCGGTCACATGGGTGCCGCCCTTGGGGGTGGCGATGATGTTGACGAAGGACTTGAGGTTGGTGTCGTATCCGGTGCCCCAGCGCAGGGCAATGTCGACGGCGAGTTCGCGGGTGACCTCGGTCGCCGTCATGTGTCCGCGCTCGTCCAGGACCGGCACGGTCTCCTTGAACGTGCCCTGACCGGTCAGGCGCAGGACGTCGCAGACCGCCTTGTCCTGGGCGAGGTACTCGCAGAATTCACTGATTCCGCCGTCGAAGCGGAAGGTCTCTTCGGTCTTGCCCTGGCCGTCGAGAGCGCGCTCGTCACGGACGACGATCGTGAGGCCGGGGACGAGGAAAGCCGTCTGCCGCGCCCGCTGGTGGAGCGTCTCCAGGTTGAGCTTGGCGTCCTTGAGGAAGATCTGCCGGTCCGCCCAGTAACGCACCCTGGTGCCGGTGCGCGCCTTCGGCACCCGCTTGCCCTTGAGTAGGCCGTTGGCCGGGTCGAACGGGCTGTCGGGCCCCTGCTCGGTGAAGATCCCCGGGACTCCACGCCGGAAGCTGATCGAGTGGGTCGCGCTGTTGCGGTCGACCTCGACGTCCAGCCGGGCGGAGAGCGCGTTGACCACGGAGGCGCCGACGCCGTGCAGACCGCCCGACGCGGCGTACGAGCCGCCGCCGAACTTTCCCCCGGCGTGCAGCTTGGTCATCACGACTTCGACGCCGGACAAACCCGTCTTGGGCTCGGCGTCGACGGGGATGCCACGCCCGTTGTCCCGGACCTCCACGGAATTGTCGTCATGGAGGATGACCTCGATGTGATCGCAGTAGCCACCAAGAGCCTCGTCGACCGAGTTGTCGATGATCTCCCAGAGGCAGTGCATGAGACCGCGGCTGTCGGTGGACCCGATGTACATCCCGGGACGCTTGCGAACCGCTTCGAGCCCCTCGAGTACGAGCAGGTGCCGCGCGGTGTAGTTGGAACCGTCTCGGTCTGCTCCGGTCAGCAGCGCAGTGGACGGCACGGACGTATCGGCGGTCACGCGGTTCGCTCCTCGCTGAATTTCATTTGGGGCCCAGTCGGTAACGGGCTCGGCTTCGGTCGCCGCTGAGAGGGTACCGAGGCCTGGTAGAGCGGATGTAACGCCACCCTCCGAGAACCCTCACACTAGTCCAGCCTCGCATACACGTTCGATCCCTCGCAGGAGTGACGCGAACATCACGTTCCCTTCCAGGCATGAACCATTTAGGCTCCGGGCACGTCCTCATGAACAAACCGGCAAGCCAGCCGGGAGGATCCACCAAGACAAGCAACGCGAAACCGTAGCGCTACGCAATACGGCACATTCGCCGCCAACCGGCAACAGACAGCCATCTTGAGAAGAAGTTTCGAAGAAAAGCCACGAGCGGGAACGTTTTCGGCCTGGTTGGATGTTGACCCTGGTACGACAGCTCGTCGAGCTAGAGAAGAGGCGACGTGACTACTGTTCTGACCCCCGCGAGCCCGCTGACCGCAGCAGACCGCTGTGACCGTTGCGGCGCCCAGGCATATCTGCGCGTCGTCCTGATCAGCGGCGGTGAACTGCTCTTCTGCGCCCACCACGGTCGCAAGTTCGAGCCGGAACTCAAGAAGATCGCCGCGGAAATACAGGATGAGACGGACCGGCTGACGGCCGTGCAGGCCCAAGCCGCCGAAGAGGAACAACACTGACACCTCGCATCCACGACGAGCCAGGGTCGGGTCCCGGACCTGACGGCGGGCGGCTTCCCGAGTGGGGAGCCGCCCGTTCTCGTACCCGCAGTGATGTCGTTCAGCTGCTGCCCGGCATCCAGCCGATCGCAGCGGAGATCCGCGTGTACACGCCAGGGCTCCCGACCCGGGCGCAGCCGTTCCCCCAGGACACCAGCCCGATGAGCCGCCCACGGGCCACCAGCGGCCCGCCGCTGTCACCCTGGCATGCGTCGTGCCCACCCAGCAGTTCGCCCGCGCAGAGCATCGCTGAGGCGTCGTACGTACCGTCTCTGCCGCCCGGGTAGGCCTGCCGGCACAGGCTGTCCGGCAGGACGCTCACTTCGGCGGAGCGGAGTGACGACGCATAGTCGCTGTTGCCGGTCGTGTCACCCCACCCGTAGACGACGGCGCCGGTACCCGGCTCGTATGCCGCGTCACCGGATTCAGCCATCGGGATCACGCTCTTGGCGGGCAGTTCGTCGGCCAGGGTGAGCACCGCCAGGTCCCCCGCGTTCGTGGTGGGGTCGAACCTCGGATTGCTCCACACCGCCTGCACCGGTGTCTCCTGCCCTCCGGTCCCACGCAGGGCGTCCCGGCCGGAGATGACCCGCAGATCGTGCACCTCGCCGACATCGACGCCGAGCGCCTCCCGGCTCAGGCAGTGCGCAGCAGTCAGTACCTTCTTCGGCGCCACCACGACACCGCCACAGAACTGCCCGGCGCGCGTCTCTCCGAACCGGTCGCGGCTGGACAGTGCCACAACCCAGGGGCTGTCCTTGACGTGCGCGGGCTGGCCACCGATGACGATGCTGTCCGAAACAGCCGTAGCGGGGGATCCGAGCGCTATCGCAGCCGTGGCGGCAACAAGGGCGAACACCCCGGCCATGGCGCGAAAAACTGTACGGGACATGCACACTCCTGACTCTGTGGTGAACCATTCCCACCCAGAGTCATCCGACCTGCCGCCGACCGCACCCGCAGATAGGCCGAAGGCCCGGCTCCCTACGGGATCCGGGCCCTCGGTCTGTGCGCTCCTGCGACCTAGTCGAGGTAGTCGCGCAACACCTGCGAACGCGACGGATGGCGCAGCTTCGACATGGTCTTCGACTCGATCTGACGGATGCGCTCGCGCGTCACGCCGTAGACCTTGCCGATCTCGTCCAACGTCTTCGGCTGTCCGTCGGTGAGACCGAAGCGCATCGAGACCACGCCCGCCTCACGCTCGGAGAGCGTGTCGAGCACCGAGTGCAGCTGCTCCTGGAGGAGCGTGAAGCTGACCGCGTCGGCCGGGACGACCGCCTCGGAGTCCTCGATCAGGTCACCGAACTCGCTGTCCCCGTCCTCACCCAGCGGGGTGTGGAGGGAGATCGGCTCACGACCGTACTTCTGGACCTCGATGACCTTCTCGGGGGTCATGTCGAGTTCCTTGGCCAGCTCCTCCGGAGTGGGCTCGCGGCCCAGGTCCTGGAGCATCTGGCGCTGCACACGGGCGAGCTTGTTGATGACCTCGACCATGTGCACCGGGATGCGGATGGTGCGGGCCTGGTCGGCCATGGCGCGGGTGATCGCCTGACGGATCCACCAGGTGGCGTACGTGGAGAACTTGTAGCCCTTGGTGTAGTCGAACTTCTCGACCGCGCGGATCAGACCGAGGTTGCCCTCCTGGATGAGGTCCAGGAAGAGCATGCCGCGGCCGGTGTAGCGCTTGGCCAGCGAAACCACGAGACGGAGGTTGGCCTCCAGCAGGTGGTTCTTGGCACGGCGGCCGTCCTCGGCGATGATCTCCAGTTCACGCTTGAGCTTCGGCGCAAGCTTGTCGGAGTTCGCCAGCTTGTCCTCGGCAAACAGACCGGCCTCGATGCGCTTGGCGAGCTCGACCTCCTGCTCGGCGTTGAGGAGAGGAACCTTGCCGATCTGCTTCAGGTAGTCCTTGACCGGGTCAGCGGTGGCGCCGGCGACGGCGACCTGCTGCGCAGGCGCGTCGTCCTCGTCGTCGTCGGAGAGGACGAAGCCCTTGTTCTCGCCCTCGCCCTCCTCTTCCTCGCCCTTGCCGGCCTTTACTTCTTCGGCCGCCTCGTCGCCGTCGAGGAGCTCGTCGTCCTGCTTTCCGGACTTCTTCGTTGCTGTCTTCTTGGCCGCCGTCTTCTTCACGGCGGTCTTCTTGGCAGCCGTCTTCTTGGCTGCCGTCTTCTTCGCAGGGCCGACCGCGGCGGCGTCGTCAGCCACCACGTCCACGGTCTCTGCCGACGGGGCGGCAGTGGCCGCGACGGTCCTGGTCACGGTCGTCTTGGCCGCGACAGTCTTGGTGGCGGTGCGCTTGACCGGGCTCTTTGCTGCGACGCTCTTGCGGGCACGCTTTGACGGCTCCGCGGCACTGACCATCAGCGTCACACCCTCTTCCTCGAGGATCTGATTGAGGCTGCGCAGAACATTCTTCCACTGGGTTGGCGGAATCTGGTCAGCCTCGAAGGCCCGACGCACGTCATCGCCGGCGATCTGCCCATCAGCCTTTCCCCGCTCGATGAGCGCCATCACAGACTCGGACTCGGCGATCTCCGGCGGGAGCGTACGGGATGTGCTGGCCGACACGAACAACCTCTCGGAACGATGGAAACGGCTTCCGGCCCGGCCCTGGAGAGGGCTGGAACCGACGACCGTCGGGCTGGGAATGTACCGACGGCGCGGGTTTGGCCTCAGAACTGCACAGCGCACTGAATGGCTGCTGTATTCCTTCCGCGGCGGTCACCTCTTAAGTCATCGCACTGTTTCGAGGAGTGTTACGCCCAATCCGCGTGGCCCGAGTCACACCTCATTTGCGACGAACGTGACCAGAGGTACCATCCCCCACAATTGTGCCGCCGGACCGCTGGGGCCCGGCGACACGTGGTTCGTACACCCTGGCCGTGTTGCGCTCAGTGCTCGCGGGGCGCGGGCACCACCCGCTCCACCTCGGGGTGGACGACGAGCAGTTGACGCATGGCAGCTTCGGCGCCCGCCGAGTCGCCGGATGCGAGGGCATCGACGATCCGGGCATGGTGACCGAGGGATGTCTCGCTGGGGCGGTCGCAGCCCGTGACTGGACCGCCCGAGACCTGCAGGGCCGCCGAGACGATGCCGGAGAGGTGCTCAAGCATGCGATTGCCCGCCGCCTGGATGAGCAGGGAGTGGAACTCCGCGTCGGCCCGGGAGCAGGTGATCCCGTCGCCCTGCCCGAGCGCATGCCCCATGATCTCGACCATGTCACTGAGGCGCTGCTGAAGGTCCTCACGGCCGTGACCTGCGGCAAGACGGGCAGCGAGCGGCTCGATCGTCCACCGGAGCTCCCCCAGCTCACGACGCTGATCCTCGCGCTGAGGGCCGAAGGCACGCCATTCGATGATGTCAGGGTCCAGCAGATTCCAGTCACTGACGGGGCGGACCCGGGTACCCACATTGGGCCGGGCACTGACCAGGCCTTTGGCCTCAAGAACGCGCAGCGATTCACGTACGACGGTGCGGGAGACCTCGAAACGCTGACCGATCTCTTCCGGCACGAGGGGGCGGTCGGCGCCCAGATCACCGGAGACGATCATCTGGCCCAGCTGCTGAACGAGTTGACCGTGGAGGCCACGGCCACGACTGGCTGAGCCTCGTCGGCTCGCCCGGCCGAGCTCGGCATCGGGACCGTCCCAGGAGCGAAGAGCGGCACGCTCGCCGGCCGGCGCCTCCGCATACGGGTAGCGGTCGAGTTCACCCGGGCCGGCGAGGCCGGAGTCGGCGGAGCGGGCGGCGGTCATCATGGTGTGCGCAAGGGTACTCACGCATCCTTTGTCGGCGCAGCCCAGCCGACCCTTGAGGTCTTTGGTGAAAAGCACACGAAAGGGTGATCGGCACCCACCCCCCAATTGACGCCTTATTGGTTGAAATCGGGCACCCTCAAGGAAGTTGTGAGGCTCCGAGCGATCCGCCACCGCGCTGCGATCACCAACGGACCCTGCCGCGAAGGCTGGTGAACAGATACGCACAGATCAGGACCGACAACGACAACGACAACGCGGCCCCCACCGGGTGTGCCACCACGCGCACGACGGCCGCCACCCATCGGTCCGCTTCCTGCGGCCAGCGCGGCCACACCAGCTCACGGAGCCTGGTTGGAAGCCCGACGACCGGACGAGAAGCCGGCCCCGTCAGCAAGCCCTGGACAATCGGCACGACGAGCACAGGAATGGCAAGTACCGCAGCGATACCGGCCGTCGTCACCCTGAAGACTCCGGCGGCCAGGAGGCCCGCCCAGGCGCAGCCCACGGTCAGCCCCGCCCAACTCGCACTCAGATATGCCGAATTCGAAGGAACCTTGATCTCGTTGCCGTACACAAGGTGAAGGGCTTCGGCGGAGGCCAGCACGACAGCCAGAGCGAGCACCAGGGCGACGCCCGCTGACACCACGAGCTTGGCGAGAAGCAACCCCAGGCGGCGGGGAACGGCGCCTCGGCCCGCCGCCAACGCGGGGTAGCGGAACTCGTCGCCGAACGAGAGGGCGCCGAGAAATCCGGCCCCGACCGCTGCGGGCGGCAATGGCAGCAGCGACGGCCAGGCCGCCAACACCTTCGGCAGCTGATCATGGCCGGAGCGGGCGAGCAGGACGGAAATCCCGACCGAGGCGACCAGAACAACACCCACGATCAAGGCTGTTGTCCTGACCCCGAGGAGGCGGCGCAGTTCGTAGCGCAGCGGGTGGAGCGGGCCATGGGGCGGGCGGCGTCGGATCGGCGGCGAAAGTTCCGAGCCGGCTGCCTGTGCGGCCGGTCGCGGTTCGACTTGCCCTTCGCCTTCACCGACAGAGGGGTCTGCGGCATCTGCAGGTTCCGTGGGACCGGTGTCGCCGACCTCGTCGGCGAGCCGGTGCACCGGGAGCCCGTGCCGGAATGCCGCGTCGCCGATCTCCGCACAGGTGGAGCCGTACACGGAGAGGAGGCTGCCCGCTTCGGTGACCACCTCGACCGAGCGCCTGGCCGCTCGGGCCTCGCGGCTGACGACGGCGGCAAGGCGGGCTGCGTGTGGGCTACGGACCACGACCCGGGGGCGGAGTCGGGTCCGGGAGAAGTCCCTGATGCTCTGGTCGGCGACGAGACGTCCGCCGTCGATGGTGACCACATGGGCGGCTGCTCGCGCGGCCTCCCTGGGATCGGTCGTGGTGTACAGAACGGTCCCGCCCTGTGCGGCATGGGCCTGCAGCAGCCCGTGCAACCAGCACTCCTCGTGCGGAGAGAGACCTTCGGCGGGGTCGTCGAGGATGAGCGTGTGCGGGTCGCCGAGCAGCGCCGAAGCGAGGGCGAGCAGGCGGTCCATGCCGAGCGAGAGTGTGCCGATGCGCTGGTCCCGGAGTCCGGCAAGACCGACGGCCTCGAGCAGTTCGTCGGCCCGGGACGCCGGTACGCCTGCGGCGGCGCAGAGCATGCGGAGCTGACTGCGGGCGGTGCGGGCGGGGTGACCCGGCACGTCCCCGAGGAGTACGCCCACCTCGCGCGCGGGGTGCGGGATGCGGTGCAGCGGTCTGCCCCGAAAGTAGGTGACCCCCCGCCCCGAGTCGAGTTCGAGCATCAGACGGAGGGCTGTGGTCTTGCCCGAGCCGGGTGCGCCCAGAAGTGCGGTGACGCGGCCGGGCCGGGCTTCGAAGGTGAGATCGTCCACGGCGGCCGGAAGGCCACGGCGGCGGGTGCTGGTGAGTCCGATGGCCTGGAGCATCGCTTCTCTCGCGGAAGGTGAGACCGCTCGGCGGCAGGGAGGGTACCGCAGCAAGATAACGCGACATATCCGACTTTTTGCGCAGCGCCGACCTTGCGGGCGTTCCGCAAGGTCAGACTTCTGGCCTCAGCATCGGCGGGTTGAGTACCGTGGCCGCACCGGCCCGGAAGAGCTGGGCAGGGCGGCCGCCCTGCCGAGTAGTCGTCCCGCCGGCAGGCACCAGGAAGCCGGGCGTACCTGTCACCTTGCGGTGAAAGTTCCGCGGGTCGAGAACCACGCCCCACACCGCCTCGTACACCCTCCGAAGCTCACCGACCGTGAAAGCCGGCGGGCAGAAAGCGGTGGCCAGGGAGGAGTACTCGATCTTGGAACGCGCCCGTTCGACGCCGTCGGCAAGGATCTGCGCATGGTCGAAGGCCAGTGGGGCCTGGTTTTCGCCCTCATGGCCGAAGCCACCCTCCGGTCCGAGCAGATCCACAACGGGCGCCCAACGCGCACTGTTCGCATCGCCGCCTGCCCGGGGGGCCGGAAGATCAGGGGCCAGAGCGAGGTGAGCAACGCTGACAACCCTCATCCTGGGGTCACGCCCGGGGTCGCCGTAGGTGGCGAGCTGTTCGAGATGGGCGCCGTTGCCCACCGCCGGGGCTGCGGGATCCTGGGCGCACAGGCCGGTCTCCTCGACGAGCTCGCGCGCTGCTGCGGCTCCGAGATCCTCATCGGCTTTGACGAACCCGCCGGGCAGCGCCCATCGGCCCTGGAACGGCGGCTCACCGCGGCGTACCACCAGCGCGCAGAGCGCATGACGGCGCACCGTGAGCACGACCAGGTCGACGGTGACAGCGAAGGGCGGGAAGGTCGACGGGTCGTAGGGCGGCATGCGGTGATCATAGTCGTCTGCCTGACGATAAACACTCCCTTCGCCGTGCTCTTCGTCCGTCATGCCGCCAGATTCCTCGCTGTGGTCCCGGCCCGCTCACCGGCCGGTGATCTCCAGGGCGCCGGTCATGGACGCCCTGGAGATCACCGAGTCCGCGCACCATGGCGACTCCTGCCGGCCGCCCCCGCAGCATGAGGGTCGAACCGCAGCTGGCCTTTGAGTCGGCACCGACTTCACCACAGTGGGCCGTGTACACCCTCAAACCGGTGTCGTACGAAGCACCGGCCGCCCTCACAGCCTCCGGCGACGGCCGTCAACGACGACAACCCGGGCGCTGCCGGCCTTCGTCAGGGGCGGAGCGACAAAGCACGAGGGTCATCGACCGCTCCTGGACCCGCGACGGCTGGGGGATGCTTGCCCTGGCCGGCGTCGGGTGGTTGCTGTTTCGGGACGGGCGGAGCCGGATGGGGTCTTCCTTCGCCGTGCGGCGGTCGGGCGTGCCGTGCGGGACCGCGTGCTCCGGTCCGTACGGTGGCCACGACGGCCCGAACGAGCACTGCGCTCCCCCCGTAGACAGCGACGCAGCGTCTCCGGATCAAGGCCTTGGTTGCACGCCTCATGGAGAAGTTGAGCAAAGGTGTACCCGGGATCCACCCGCAGGGCGAGACCCAGCGCGACCCGTGCGCCCGGTTCATCGCCCGTCGACCAGGAAACCCACCCGGCCAGGGTCAGCGGCGCCGCGGCGTGCTCCTCGTACGGTGCGACGCAGCGACGGGACAGCGCCCGCCAGAGTCGCAACGCGGAATCGGCTACGGGCCCTTCCATCCATTCGGCGGCCTTGTCACGGGTTTCCCGGTCCTGCAGACCGAGGATCACCGCAGCGGCCTCGTCATGGCTGATCAGCCGGTCGTCATTGATGTCCGACGCGGAGGACACCGTAACCGGGGCCTCCCTGAGGCGTTTCATGAGCCTCCGGGCAAGCCCCAAGGTCCCTCGGGCCACGTCCTTGCGTCCCATCTCGTCGAGAATCTTCGGCACCAGCTCGGCCCCGGCCGAGTCGAGTGCCCGTTGCTGTTCTGCAGCCGCCGTCGTTTTCAGGGGTGCGAGCCTGGCCTCCATCTCCCGAAGTGTTCCGCGCACCTGAATGCCCGCGTATGCGGCGGCAGCCGCCATCACCGAGGTGCCGGGCAGAGCCAACTGGTTTCCTTCGACCGGGCAGCAACGCTCGTCCGGGCAGCAGTACGACCAGTACCGGCCGGCAGAGATGCAGAGCGCTTCGAGTACGGGTACGTCGAACGCACCGCAGGCCGTACGCAGACGCTGGGCAAGGGGCTTCAGCCGCTCCATGATCTGACTGCCGCTCTCACCTTCGGCAGGATCCTGGCAGAGGAAGATGACGATCGCGTCAGGGCGCTCCCCACGCCGCTCACTCCCCTTGATCAGGCTCTCGGCAAGCTGCTCGGCGACGGGTGGCCATTCTTGCGGTGACTGCGGGATGCCGAGCCTGAGCCGCCCGCCGAAACGGCCCCTGCCGCCGTGCAGGGCGACCATGACCACGCTGTCGTTCGGGTGGAACCCCATGAGATAAGGGAGGGCATCGGCGAGTTCGGCAGGCCCCCGCAGAGTGATCTGCTGCTCGTCGGCCGGACCGGTGGATTCGTGGTGCTGGTTCATGGCATGACCGTCCCGCGGGCGGCCAAATTCCGCGACCCCTGTGGATAACTTTATCCACAGGACAGCGGGGCCGTTCGCGGTTTGTCGTAGCCATCGGGTTGCATGGGGGCATGACCAACGCAGACCGCGCAGAGCTCAGGGCTTCAGCCGATTCCGTACTTGCCCGACTCGTCGGGGACACCTCAGGCGCTGCACGGCTGCGGGAGGACCAGTGGCGGGCCATCGAGGCTCTCGTCGCCGACAAACGCAGAGCCTTGGTCGTCCAGCGAACCGGCTGGGGCAAGTCCGCCGTGTACTTCGTCGCGACGTCGCTGCTCCGTGCGCAGGGCAGTGGACCGACCGTGATCGTGTCGCCGCTGCTGGCATTGATGCGTAACCAGGTCGCGGCAGCGGCTCGGGCCGGAATCAGCGCCCGCACGATCAATTCGTCCAACACCGAGGAGTGGGACACCGTTCAGGCCGAGGTGGCGGCCGGGGAGGTGGATGTGCTGCTGGTCAGCCCCGAGCGGCTCAACAATCCCGATTTCCGGGATCAGGTCCTGCCCCGGCTTGCCGCCGCGACCGGGCTGCTCGTGGTCGACGAGGCGCACTGCATTTCCGACTGGGGCCATGACTTCCGGCCCGACTACCGACGTCTGCGGACCATGTTGGCCGACCTGCCTGCCGGCGTACCCGTGCTGGCGACCACCGCCACCGCGAACGCACGGGTGACCGCGGATGTTGCTGAGCAACTGGGAACCGGCGCGGGTACGGATGCGCTCGTACTGCGTGGCCCGCTGGACCGTGAGAGCCTCAGCCTCAGCGTTCTTCAACTGCCCAATGCCGCGCATCGGCTGGCCTGGCTGGGCGATCATCTCAAGGAACTCCCCGGCTCGGGGATCATCTACACGCTAACAGTCGCGGCGGCCGAGGAGATCACCACATATCTGCGCCAGTGCGGGCACACGGTGGCGTCCTACACCGGCCGCACCGAGAATGCCGATCGTCAGCAGGCCGAGGACGACCTCCTTGCCAACCGTGTCAAGGCCCTGGTGGCAACGTCCGCGCTGGGCATGGGATTCGACAAGCCCGACCTGGGTTTTGTCATTCATCTCGGCTCGCCTTCCTCCCCCATCGCCTACTACCAGCAGGTGGGACGCGCGGGCCGCGGTGTCGAGCATGCGGAGGTGCTGCTGCTCCCGGGCAAGGAGGACGAGGCGATCTGGCAGTACTTTGCATCGGTTGCCTTCCCTCCCGAGGAGCAGGTCCGGCGGACGATCGATGCTCTCGCCCAGGCCGGCCGTCCACTTTCGCTGCCGGCTCTGGAGCCGTTGGTCGACCTGAGACGCACCCGGCTGGAGACCATGCTCAAGGTGCTCGATGTCGATGGCGCGGTCAGGCGGGTCAAGGGCGGCTGGATCGCCACGGGTGAGTCTTGGGTGTACGACTCCGAGCGCTACGCCTGGGTGGCCCGCCAACGGGCCTCTGAGCAGCAGGCGATGCGCGATTACGCGACGACGACCGGCTGCCGGATGGAGTTTTTGCGCCGCCAGTTGGACGACGAGCAGGCAACCGTGTGCGGGCGCTGCGACAACTGCGCGGGAGCCCGCTTCGACGACCACGTGTCCGATGTGGCCCTGGACGGTGCGCGGGGCGAGCTCGGCAGGCCCGGCGTGGAGGTGGAGCCCCGCAAGATGTGGCCGACCGGTCTCGCCGCCGTGGGCATTGATCTCAAGGGCCGTATTCCTGCCGGAGAAGTGTCGTTCACCGGCCGCGCACTGGGCCGGCTCTCCGACATCGGCTGGGGCAACCGGCTGCGCCCGATGCTGGCGGCGCAGACACCGGATGCCCCCGTGCCGGACGACGTGACCAACGCGGTGGTGAGCGTGCTGGCCGACTGGGCCAAGGGGCCCGGGGGCTGGGCATCCGGTGCCGAGGACGCCGCGCCCCGACCGGTCGGGGTGGTCACCATCGCCTCGCGCAGCAAGCCTCAGTTCATCCAGTCACTCGGCAGCCGCATCGCCGAGGTCGGCCGGATGCCCCTGCTCGGCAGCGTCGCCTACGCCCCGGCGGCCGCCGGGGCACGGATCTCGCAGACCAACAGCGCACAGCGGGTCCGGGCTCTGCACGAAGCACTGGTCGTGGAGCCCGAGCTGGCCGACGCCTTGGCCACGGCGGGCGGTCCCGTGCTGCTTGTGGACGATCTCTCGGATACCGGCTGGACACTGGCCGTGGCCGCGCGGTTGCTGCGTCGGGCCGGGGCGCAGGGAGTGTTTCCGCTGGTCCTTGCCGTTCAGGCGTGACAGGAGGCGTCATCCAGGCACGGCGTGGGCAGGGATATCAGAGTCATTCCGGCTGATTCCCGTCAGCTGCGCCAATTGCTCGTTGCCGCCTGCCGATACGCCAGCAAGAATTGGGCCGCTCCCCGCACGGCCCTTTCGCGGCCCGGAAGGGCCGTGCCGCGGTGCGCCCTCACCCGACCCTGTCCGCACCGTGGGTGCGTATGCGAAGGGAGGATCATGACCTTCGGATTCGCTCCGTCCGCCGCTTCGATGTCGGCGTCCTCGGCATCTGCCGATTCCGCCAACCGCCTTGCCAGGATGCTCGAACCGGCCGAGTGGGCCGAAGCGGGCATACCGTTGCTGCGCAGCCCCCGCGAGGTTGTCAGCGGCCTGCACGCCCGGCACCGGCCGACCCCGGCGACGGCTGTCGTCGCCGTACTCGACCATGAGGAACGCCTCACGGCCAGCGCCTCGTTCGCCAGCCGCTCCATAGCCGCAGACGGCTGGGAGTTCCGCAACGCGCTGCTGGCGCATCTGCGGCAGGTCATCCCGCACGACCTGCGCCGCCGCACACCTGCCCGTACCGCAGTACTGCTCTACTGCCGTGAGGGGGACGAGCGTTGGACGGAGGAGGATGGAGCGTGGATGTGGGGCCTGCGCGACGCCTGCACATTGCACGGCCTTCGGTGCGGCGCGTACATCACACTGACCCGCGGCGGCTGGCAGGTGCTGGGCGAGGGCCGGGGCGGACGTCGGCCCAGCTCGACATCACAGCCGTTCGCTCTTGCCGACATATCGCTCGACCACGATCCGGTCCCGCTGCGCACCGGCGGCGGTGCGGCTCAGGCGCTGCGACGCACCGCGGCACGCTGACCCGTGGTTGCGGACCCGGCCGCCCTGTCGGGCAGCCGGGTCACCACGGCCCTGTGTCCCCAACGGATCAGACGCCGGCGCCGAGCACCGCGTTGATCCGCTGCGGGTCCCCGCACACGATCAGCAGGGCACCAGCGCGTTCCCGCGCACCGGACAGTGCGCCGTCAATGACGTCACCGCTGTCGCCGTTGACGGCGACGATCACCACGGGGCGGGGCTTCACCCGCTCCGTGGCTGCGGCACCGGCGAAGAAGACGTCGTCGCCGGCTTCGTGCTGCGCCCAGTAGGCGGCCTCACCGAAGGAGAGTTCGTGCACTGCCCACGGGTGCTGCTCACCGGTGGTGAGCACCAGGATGTCGCCTGGTGCGCGTCCGGAGTCGAGCAGCAGATCCACCGCTTCGTCGGCAGCGTCGAGTGCGCCGGCAGCCGAGGCGGGGATCAGCTGGATCTGCGTTGCGGAACGATTCTCCGGCCGGGCCGCCTGCGGCTGGCCGGAGGTGGAGTGCGGACGCTGCGCCGGGGGCGCGGGCCGCGCGGGGCCGGGTCCCGGGCGACCGGGGCGCGGCATGGCCGCTGAACGCGGACCGGGTACAGGACGGGGGGTCGACGCGGTGCGGCCTGCGGCCGGAGAGACGCGGGGACCCTGGACGCTCTCGTGAATCTGAGGCTCCTCGGGGATGAGAGGCATGGGTGGTTGTCTATCAAACGCCGACACGCAAGGCATCAGCGGGTGGGTACATGTGCGCGATCAGAAGTCGAAGCCGAGTTGGCCCCCGCTTTCCAGTGCAGCCGCCTCGGCGGAGAAGCGGACCTTCTTGAGGTGCTGCCACCTGGGCAGCGCGTCGAGGTAGGACCACGAGAGGCGGTGGTGGGGTGTGGGTCCCCACTCCTCCAGCGCGGCCCTGTGCACGGGCGACGGGTAACCGGCGTTGGCACCGAAGGCGAAGTCGGCGTACTCGCCGGAATCCGCGCCCAGTTCGGCCATCTTCGTGTCCCGTCGGACCTTCGCAATCACCGAAGCAGCAGCGACCGCGATACAGGACTGGTCGCCCTTGATCACTGTGCGGACCTGCCACGGCCGTCCCAGGTAGTCGTGTTTGCCATCGAGTATCACCGCGTCGGGCCTCACCGGCAGGGCTTCGAGAGCGCGCACAGCGGCGAGGCGCAGTGCAGCCGTCATCCCCAGGTCGTCGATCTCCTGCGGAGAGGCATCACCCAGACCGAACGCGGTGACCCAGCGCTCCAGCAACGGGGCCAGCTCCGCGCGGCGCTTGGGACTGATCAGCTTGGAGTCGGTGAGTCCGGCGGGAGGTCTGCGAAGGCCGGTGACGGCCGCACACACAGTGACCGGACCCGCCCACGCTCCGCGTCCGACCTCGTCGACACCGGCGACGGTCTTGGCACCAGTGGTAGCGCGCAAGGAGCGCTCGACGGTGTGCGTGGGTGGTTCGTACGGCATGGCGCCTGTCAGCGTACGCCGATGGGGACGCCGACAACACCCCGGGGCGCCCGACGGCCGCCCCGGCCGCACACCGAGCCACAGAGCGGACTGTGGCACGGTCATGGGACCCAGCGTTCAGTTTGCTGCGGTACATGCGTCCGAAGGAGCTGTGCGTACGAAGCCGGTGCTCACGAAGGGTTGTGCCGACGCCAGGAAAACGCGACTGAGGATCACCAGCTGAGGGGCTCAGCAGCGACTGCATCGCATTCGTGAAGCACGGAACGCAGCGCCGAGCCGAGGCGGCGGACCTTCTTCCTCTCGCTCAGAGCATTGGCCGCGCCGCCGCGGCCCCCCACACACACAGCAGGTGCAGGCCGCACCGCGGTCGCTCGGCCTGCACCTGTGCGGCTCAGTCCACGTCAGTACGGATCGTCTTCGTCACCACCGCGATCGCTGCCTCCGCTGCTCGTACGCGAAGCGTTGCATGCCTGCGCCAGATCGCTCGAACTCCGCTTTCTCAGAATGTCCTGGGCCCGCGCCTCGCCCCAGCTGGTGGCGTACCAGGGATCGTCGGAGTCTCGCAGCGACCGTTCAATATCCATGAGGGCACAGGAGCGGAGCGGCTCTGGCAGTGTGTCCAGGGCGGGTACGGCGTCGGCCGACAGGCCCCGGAGGTAGTCGATGTCGATCGAGTGGTCGTTGCGGTACCGCTGAACGTTCTGCTCCGCGACCAGCCCGTCGGGCGAGATCAGTCCGAACGCGAGCACGGCGAAGGCTGCGCTCGCAGCCACGGCTCGCGGCAGCAGGCGGGCGCCGAAGGCTCCGGCTGCCATGATCAGGACGAGCACCACGCCCAGCCAGAGTTCCACCGCAGCCACGGATATTCGCAGCCGCGTCAGACCGTACGCATCGACGTACAGGTCCATGCGCCTCAGCGCGGACGCCACGACGATGAGGGTCAGCAGGCAGAGCACGCCGAGCACGCTCCGGACGAGAGTGCGGTCGCTCCCCCGTCCGCGAGGGGCCCAGCGCAGGGCGAGTGCGATCACCAGCAGCGTGAGGAGTGTGGCCCAGAGAAGCTGCCAGAAACCCTGCCGGGCGTACTGGGAGTAGTAGCTGAGATCCGTCTCTCCCATCACCTTGTCGTATCCGCCGAGCAGCACAGTGAGCTGGATGGCGATGAAGACGGCGAACAGCAGATTCAGCACAATGAGCGGCAGGGCCCATTCCAGCCGCCCGCGTGCCTTCCCCGGACGAACGGCGATGCCGTCCCAGCGCACCGGGGCGGCTGCGGTGTACGCGGCGGCGAGCGCACCGATCAGGCCGACGGCGAAGAGAAACAACCGCCACGGGCTGCCACCGACCGACACATCGGGGATCAGGTTGCCGAGCACATCGGCGAAGGCGGCATCGGCGCTTGCGAACAGTGCCCCGAACACGATGAGCAGGACGACCGCCACCGCGGTGGTGCGAAATACCACGCCCAACCGGCCTCGGGAGCCCGCCATCCGCTCGCGCACGCCTCGCCCGCCCCAGGCCAGACCGTCGGCGATGGAGCTGAACAGGCCCAGCGAGCCGAGAAACACCCCGAGCCAGCTGCGGCTGCCGTGCAGGGCGAGTGAGCCCAGTGCGACGGCCGACACAACGGCGAGGAAGGTGGGCCACCCGGCGTCCCGGAGGGCCGGGATGGCAAGGAGCGCCAGGCCTCCGACCGCCCAGACAGTTGTCCATGGGCGGAGGCGGCGACCGGCCGCCTGTGCGGCGAAGAAGGCCGCGAGCGCTGCGGGGACCGCGACGATCAGCAGATTCAGGCCGAGGCCGTCCCCCAGCAGCAGGGCGCTCAGCATCGCGGTGGCGAGGACCGAGTAGAGCGTCGCGCTCCGGATGATGGCGGGCCTGGCCGGGCGCAGTCGCAAGAGCGCCGACGCCTGGGGTTTGCTGCCTGGCTGCCAGAGGTTGGGCAGATGCTGTTGCCTGCCCTGTTGCGCGTACGCCGGCACTTTCGGCGGCTCGGCAGCGTTTCCGCGATGTTCCGGCAGCGGAGCCTTCGACAATGCGGTCGGATCGGACGTCCCGGCCTGACCCGACGGTTCGGACCGCTCGGGGACATCTTCCGGCCGGGGCGTTTCTGACGTGTGATCGGACATGGGCCCCCTCCCCACCGGGGTCTGCATGCACGGCCGCTGGGCAGCGCGGAGGCACTCCGGCGTCTCATTTCGGTGCACACCCGTCAGGATGATCACCGAGGGCGGCGTGGCCGAAAGAGTAGCTTCCCCTTACTGTCTGCGACCGCGTGAGGAAGGGCTGTGGCAGTACCGTGACAGTGGGGTGGCCCAACTGACGCGGCGGCATCGTGGGCGGCGCCGTCGTCGCCTTCGGACTATCGCGGGAGCCAGTCCGGCAGCTCTTCCGTCTGTGCCGACCAGTCGGCAGGCGGTGCGCCCGTCTTGCCCGCTGCGACGATCCCTCCGACGATCGCACAGGTCGTGTCGACGTCGCCGCCCGCTTGGGCCGTCAGCCAGAAAGCCTGCTCGAAATCGCCAAGGCTCCGTGCCGCCGACCAGAGGGCGAACGGAACGGTGTCATGCGCACTGGTACGTCGGCCGTTGCCGAGGACCGCGGCGACCGTCCCGGCATCGCCGTAGTCGAGCATGTCGCGTGCCCGGCGCAGTCCGGCACCGACCGCGCTGCGCGGTACGAGCGCGATCACGCCGTCGAGGAGCTCTGTCGGAGTGGGTGGTCCCGCGGTCGCCGCCGCCAGAGAGGCTGCGGCCGCAACCGCCATCGCGCCCACGACCGCCTCGCGATGCTGGTGCGTGGGGTACGAGGAGATCTCGGCCTGGTGTGTGGCCTGCTCCGGATCGTCCGCGTACCAGGCGCCGAGCGGCGCAATGCGCATCGCCGAGCCGTTGCCCCAGGAGCCCTGGCCCTTGAACAGTGCCGACGCCAGCTCCCGCCAGTCGCCGCCTTCCCGTACCAGCCTGAGCAGCCGGTTCACGGCCGGGCCGTATCCTCGGTCGAAGTCATGATGCTCGGCGAAGGAACGAGCGAGCGCGTCCTGATCGATTCGCTCGTGACCCACCAGCACGGCCAGCACCGACGAGGCCATCTCGGTGTCGTCCGTCCACTGCCAGGGGCCGGGTGGGAGTTCGCGCTGCTTCAGCAGTGGATAGTTGGCGGGCACAAAGAACTGGGAACCCAGTGCGTCCCCCACGGACAGCCCTCGCAGGCTGGCGAGGGCGCGTTCGAAACGTTGGTCGGAAGCAGAGTCAGCGGTTGTCATCGCCCCTCCACTCTATCCGGTGATGCCGTACGGCTCAGGGGTACGCCACCGCTCGAACGGCCGGTCAAGGGTGTAGCGCCCGTCCCCTCCGAGTATGAGCGTCCGGGTCTCCCCATTGCCCGGATTGGACAGTGACTCGAACTCTGCCACCGACCAGTGGAACCAGCGCATGCAGAACAAACGCATGGTCAGTCCGTGCGTGACCAGCAGAACATTCGGCGGGTGGTCGGGGGCTTCGAAGCTGCGGTGCAGACTCTCCAGAAAGGCCCCGACCCTGTCGTACACATCGGCCCCGGACTCTCCCTGCGCGAAGCGGTAGAAGAAGTGACCGTACGCATCCCGGTATGCCTTCTGCAGCCTCACGTCGTCCCGGTCCTGCCAGTTCCCCCAGTCCTGCTCCCGCAGCCGCGGCTCCTCCCTCACACGCACCCGCTCAAGGTCCAGCCCGAAGGACCTGAACGTCTCGTGCGTGCGGCGATAGGGCGAGACGTACACGCTGACCCGCTCGCCGTCGAACAGCTCGCGCAGCCGCACGCCCGTCTCCCTGGCCTGCCGCAGCCCTGTGGCGGTGAGCCTCAGCGCATGGTCCGGCTCACGCTCGTACACCGTGTCATCGGCGTTGCCCTCGGACTCCCCGTGCCGGACGAGGACAATGCGTTGCGGTCGTGCCATGTAGTGACCCTAGATCGGCTGCGGCTCATTCGAGCAGTTGTCCGGACTCCATCCGACGGATGTCGCCGGTGAAGCGGCGACGCAGCAGCCGGTCGTGGGAGACCACCACCAGCGCGCCCTGCCAGAGGGTCAGAGCTTCTTCCAGCTCCTGCACGAGTCCGAGTGCCAGATGATTCGCGGGCTCGTCGAGCAGCAGCAGGTCCGCGGGCCGGGCCAGCAGACGGGCGAGGGCAAGCCGTCTGCGCTGCCCCGCGGAAAGCGATCCAACCGGCACCTGGAGATCCCGGGACCGGAACAGTCCGTACGAGAGCAGCAGTTCCGCCTGCTCTTCCTCGGTGAGCGCCAGTCCTCGGCCGAATGCCGCAAGCACATGCTCCACTGGGCGGTGCATGGGTATTTCCTGCGCGAGATAGCCGATTCCACCCCGCCGGACCACTCGGCCCGCGTCCGGTTCGAGTACGCCCGCCATGACGCGGAGCAGAGTGGATTTCCCTGCTCCGTTGCCGCCGTGAATCAGCAGTCTGTCGCCTCCCGCCACGCAGAGCCGGTCAACTGCGAGCCGATCACCGACCCGTATGTCCGTCAGGGACACCAGTTCCCCTTCGGTCGCGCCGGCCGTGGGCCGAGCGGTGAAGCGCAACGGGTCCGGCGGCCTGGGGACAGGCTCCTCCTTCAGACGCTCCAGACGCTTGCGAGCATTGCGGATCCGCCCGGACACCGAGGCCTGGACCCGGCCCGCAGCCCGGTCGTACGCCATCTTGTTGTTGTCCTTGATGGTGCGGCCGGCCGCGACACTGTGAGCCGTGGTCGCCGTGTACTCCTCCAGTTGTGCCGTCTCTTCGCACCACTGCGCATAGGACTGCTCCCAGCGCCGCCGCGCTGCGTTCTGCTCCGTCCGGAATCCCGCATATCCACCGCCGTAGCGCACAACCGTCCGGCGGTCGGAGTCGACCTCCAGGACTGCTGTGGCCACGCGTTCCAAGAAGATCCGGTCGTGGGACACGGCGATCACCGTGCCGGAATGGGACAGCAGGGCACTTTCCAGCCATTCGAGAGCGGCTCCGTCCAAGTGATTGGTGGGTTCGTCGAGCAGCACCACCTCGGGGGACGCCGCTATCAGGCAGGCGATGCCGAGCCGCGCCTGCTCACCACCGGAGAGACTGCCGAGCCTCCTGACCGGCTGTACGTGCGCCAGGCCGAGGCCATGCATCGCCTTCTCGACGCGCGCGTCCGCTTCATATCCCCCGCGCAGCTCGAACGCCGTGAGCAAGTCTCCGTAGGCAGCCAGCCCGGCGCTGTCGGCCGTGCCGAGCTCCGCCTCGGCTTCCCGCAACTTCTGTTCCGTGGCGCGCAGTTCCGCGAGGGCGTCGTCGATCGTGTCCTGGACCGTACTGTCGGGCGGCAGCCGTGGAGTCTGGGCCAGCAGACCCGTGCCGCGGCCGCCAGCTGTGAACGCACGACCGGAAGTGGGCGATTCGAGGCCTGCGAGCAGGCGAAGCAGCGTCGTCTTCCCCGCGCCGTTCTCCCCTACGATGCCGATCCGCTCACCTGGGCGCACGGCCAGCGAGACATCGTCGAGCAACAGCCTTTCACCGCGGGACACGGTCACGGCGTGCAGAGAGATCTGTGTGGGCAAGGGTGCCTCCGGACGCGGACAACCAACAGACAACGGAAACAGCGGCGACCGGCAGGGAACGACGGGGAAGAGCTCCGCTCCGCCTCACGACCGCGAATAAACGCAATCTATGTCGCATTAAGCCGAGTGTGGCAGACTGGACCGCACTAACGCAACAGGAGTAGCCATTGACTGGACAAGGAGCCGTCGGGGAGGCCGGGCAGGAAGCCACCCCGGAGACCGACGTTCCGGCAGCCCCGCCCGCCCCCGGCACCCGCCGCCCGGGCGGTCGCACCGCTCGCACCCGCGCGGCGGTTCGGGATGCCGTCCTCACCGGCCTGGTCGAGCACGGCTACCCAGGCCTCACCGTCGAGTACGTCGCGGAGCATTCCGGCGTCCACAAGACCACCCTCTACCGCCGCTGGGGAAACCTCGAAGGGCTCGTCGTGGACGCCCTGGACCTGGCTGGAGAGGACAGCTGGACACCGCCCGACACCGGAAGCCTGGAGGGAGATCTGCGCGCCCTTGCGCACACGACAGCCGACGCCTTCACGGACCCTGCCGCAGCGGCCGCACCGACCGCGTTCATCGCCGCGGCCTTCCAGTCCCAGCGCGCCGCCGAAGCACTGAGCGCCTTCTACTCGGAGCGGTTCGCCCGCTGCGAGGTGATCGTCGCGCGCGCCGTCGCTCGCAACGAACTGGACCGGCACACGGACGCGGGAACGCTGGTCAGAGCCGTAGCCTCGCCCTTGTTCTTCAGGCTGTTCATCACCCGCGAGCCCGTCGACGAGACGCTGGCCGACCGGGCTGCCGACGCAGCCCTGGCAGCTGCCCGAGCGGGCGTCTTCAGCACTCCGTCCATCTCGGCCGAACCTGCATGATCAGCAGCCGAATCGCCCCCGGCGCACCGTCCCCGCCACACCGATCCGTGTCGGCCGATCACACCGTCCAGGACGGCTCAAGCTGCACGACGTCTCCCGCCACCGCCGCCACATCGTCCTCGGTCCGCGCCCGTTGAGTCAGCCGCTCGATGCTCCCCGCCCGATACTTGCCACGCTCGGCACTCGACTGCCACATGGACAACACGAGGAACTCGTGCCCCGGCGCCTCCCCGAACACCCCTCGCAGCATGCCCGGTGATCCGGCCATTGCCGGATTCCACACCCGCTCCTGCATCAATGCGAAATGCTCGACCCGGTCCTCGTGCACCTTGCTGTGTGCCACCCTGACAACATCCGCATCGGTGAAGCGGGGCTCAAAGCCGGTCTTCACATCGAAGCGGTACTCGAACAGCTTGACCTGGATGCTGCTGTACGTGCCGGACTGCTCGGCAGCCAGTCGGTCGTGCGCCCGCGCCATGAACGAGTCGTAGAAGACGCGGTTCTCCCAGAAAGCAAAGACGTGGGCCACTTCCGGACGCCCTCGACTCCACCCGCCGCCCTGTCCCCTGAACCCCGGCTCACCCAGCAGCCCCGCCCACTTTCGCTGTCCCCGCTCAAAACCTCGACGATCCACCACGGTGCAACGAATCCACTTGACCAGCACTGCGCCATCGTACGGTGCCGAACGTGGCACGGGTCACGCTCTGCTGGGGTACGCCCGAATCAACGGCCGTGAATCGCTGAATGATCTCCATGGCCTCATTGCACACCAACTCCCTGTTCTCCCGACTCGAATCCGCAGAACGCATCCTCGTCGCAGGGGCCGGCGGCGGCTTCGACATCTATGCGGGGCTCCCCATCGCGCTCTCCCTGCTCCACCAGGGCAAGCACGTCCAGCTCGCCAATCTGTCGTTCAGTGCTCTCGAAGGGCTGCCCGTCGACGCCTGGCTCGCGCCGGACGTCGCCGTCGTCACCCCCGAAACGGCCCTCCACCAGGCCTACTTCCCAGAACGCACCCTCGCGCAGTGGCTCGCCCTGCACGGCTACCCGAGCAATGTGCACGCCTTCTCCCGAGTGGGCGTGCAACCGCTGCGCGCCGCATACCGGGCGTTGATCCAGACATACGACATCGATGCGGTCGTCCTGGTCGACGGCGGTACGGACATCCTGATGCGCGGCGACGAATCCGGCCTCGGCACACCGGAGGAGGACCTGACCAGCGTCGCGGCACTCGCCGCAATCGACGTACCGGAACGCCTGGTTGTGTCCATCGGCTTCGGTATCGACGCCTATCACGGGGTGAGCCACGGCCTCGTACTGGAGAACATCGCCACCCTCGAACGCGACGGTTCCTTCCTCGGCGCATTCTCCATATCCCGTACGACACGCGAAGGCGCCCTCTTCGTCGATGCGGTGGCGCACGCTCAGCACCACACTCCTGACCACCCCAGCATCGTCAACGGGTCGATTGCCGCAGCAGTCCAGGGAGCCTTCGGAGACGCCCAGTTCACCTTGCGCACCCGGGGGAGCGAACTCTTCATCAACCCTCTGATGACGCTCTGTTTCGCCTTCGAGCTGGACGGAGTGGCCCGCAACTGCCTCTATCTCGACCGCATCGAGCACACCCACCTCATCCGACAGGTCAGCAGCGCCATCGAGATCTTCCGGGAAGAGGTCCGCCAGAGACCACCGCGCCGGATTCCGCACTGAACCGCCCAACCGGTAATGGCCCGATTCCGTCGCCGACGGCCAAGCCGGTTGGATCCACGGCCGGTTACGGACATGATCGGGTGGTGTGAACAGCCCGACGACGGCCCAGCGGCAAGCCAGGGAGGCAAGTCCGATGAGCACGCCCAACAAGGACATAGAGAAGGCCGAAGTCAGGCTCAAATGGGATCCCAGCCCTCCGGGTGCCCCGGCCCATGACCTCGACATCATCGCGGCGACCTACCTCGCCGAGGCGCCGTACGGCAGCCCTGCATATCTCGTGCACTTCGACAGCCGGTCCCCGGACGGCACCATCACCCTCAACCGCGACAGCAGGACCGGCCAGGGCCTCGGTTTCGACGAGGTCATGACTCTGGAACTGAACCGGTTGTCGACCACGTACACCCGGGTCGTCGTCGGAGTCGCCATTCAGCAGCGCGACGGCCGCAGGACATTCGCCGAAATAGCGAACACCGGCGTTCAGATTCGGGAGGGCTACACGAATCTCGCGGAGGACGACTTCTCCGCGGTCGGCACCGCCACCGCGGCAACCGTAGCCGAGTTCATCCGCGGCACCGCCGGCGGCTGGGAGTTCCACGGATCGGTCCGGGGCTTCGACGGGGACCCCGATTCGTTCGCCGGAATGATGGGAAACCGTACGCCCGGAACGTGACACGTCACAGGGCGCGGTCCACGCAGCACACGTCCCGTCCCTGCCCAGGAGCTGCGGCACGACGAAGGGGACCGACCATCGGTCGGTCCCCTTCGTGCGAGCTGCTGATCAGCTGGGCGCGCAGGCTACGTCGGACGTTGTGTCCCACGCGCTGGCGCCCGGCGTCAGCTACAACCGCTGGTCGAGCCGCAGCCCTCGCAGATGTAGCAGGATCCGGCGCGCTGCATCTTCGTACCGCAGGAGAAACAGAGCGGCGCGTCCGCGCTGATGCCCAGCTGCATCTCGACGAGCTCCGCCGAGGTGTGCGCCGTCTTCGGGGCCGGCTTCTCGGCCTCCTGCACGGCGGCCACCGCCTTCAGGGGCTCCGTCCGCACCGGGGCGGACTGGGCCAGGCCTTCGACGTCCAGCTCGTCGTCCTCCAGGGAGGGCTCGTACGAACCGGTGTCGAGGTGCCGCTGACGCTCCTCCGCCGAGTGGATGCCGAGTGCCGAGCGGGTCTCGAAGGGCAGGAAGTCCAGCGCGAGGCGGCGGAAGATGTAGTCGACGATCGACTGCGCCATCCGCACATCCGGGTCGTCCGTCATACCGGCCGGTTCGAAGCGCATGTTGGTGAACTTCGAGACGTACGTCTCCAGCGGGACGCCGTACTGCAGACCGACCGAGACTGCGATGGAGAAGGCGTCCATCATGCCCGCGAGGGTGGAGCCCTGCTTGGACATCTTCAGGAAGACCTCGCCGAGACCGTCGTCCGGGTAGGAATTGGCGGTCATGTAGCCCTCGGCACCGCCCACCGTGAAGGAGGTGGTGATGCCGGGACGGCCCTTGGGGAGGCGCTTACGGACCGGGCGGTACTCGACGACCTTCTCGACCGCGGTACGGATGGTCCCCTCGGCCTTGGCCGTGACTGCATCCGCTGCGGACTTTCCCTTCTCCTTGGTCTTCGCGGAGAGGGGCTGGCCGACCTTGCAGTTGTCGCGGTAGATCGCGAGCGCCTTGACGCCCATCTTCCACGCCTCGAAGTAGACCTCTTCGACGTCCTCGACGGTGGCCGTCTCCGGCAGGTTCACCGTCTTGGAGAGTGCACCGGAGATCCACGGCTGGATCGCGGCCATCATGCGCACGTGACCCATCGCGGAGATGGAACGCTCGCCCATCGCGCAGTCGAAGACCTCGTAGTGCTCGGTCTTCAGACCGGGGGCGTCGATCACATTGCCGTGCTCGGCGATGTGGGCGACGATCGCCTCGATCTGCTCCTCCTGGTAGCCCAGGCGGCGCAGGGCCTGCGGGACGGTGCCGTTGACAATCTGCATCGAGCCGCCGCCGACCAGCTTCTTGAACTTGACCAGGGCGAGGTCGGGCTCGAGGCCGGTGGTGTCGCAGGACATCGCGAGACCGATGGTGCCGGTCGGGGCGATGACCGAGGCCTGCGCGTTGCGGAAACCGTTCTTCGCGCCGAGGCGGATCACGTCCTGCCAGGCCTCCGTCGCGGCGGCCCAGATCGGGTTGTCCAGGTCGTCCATGTGGACGGCCGCGGCGTTGGCGTCGGCGTGCTGCTTCATGACGCGCTGGTGCGGCTCGGCGTTGCGGGCGTAGCCGTCGTACGGACCGACGACCGCGGCGAGCTCGGCGGAGCGCTTGTACGAGGTGCCGGTCATCAGCGAGGTGATGGCACCGGCGAGGGCGCGGCCGCCGTCGCTGTCGTACGCGTGGCCGGTCGCCATCAGCAGGGCGCCCAGGTTGGCGTAACCGATACCGAGCTGACGGAAGGCGCGGGTGTTCTCGCCGATCTTCTGGGTCGGGAAGTCGGCGAAGCAGATGGAGATGTCCATCGCGGTGATGACCAGCTCGACGACCTTGGCGAAGCGCTCGGACTCGAAGGACTGGTTGCCCTTGCCGTCGTCCTTGAGGAACTTCATCAGGTTCAGCGAGGCCAGGTTGCACGAGGTGTTGTCCAGGTGCATGTACTCGCTGCAGGGGTTCGAGCCGTTGATCCGGCCGGACTCCGGGCAGGTGTGCCACTGGTTGATCGTGTCGTCGTACTGGATGCCCGGGTCGGCACAGGCCCAGGCCGCCTCGGCCATCTTTCGGAAGAGGGACTTGGCCTCGACCTCTTCGATGACGTCACCGGTCATCCGGGCGCGCAGCCCGAACTTGCCGCCGGACTCGACGGCCTTCATGAACTCGTCGTTCACACGGACCGAGTTGTTGGCGTTCTGGTACTGGACGGACGTGATGTCGTCGCCGCCCAGGTCCATGTCGAAGCCCGCGTCGCGCAGGGCGCGGATCTTCTCCTCTTCCTTCACCTTGGTCTCGATGAAGTTCTCGATGTCGGGGTGGTCGACGTCGAGAATGACCATCTTGGCCGCGCGTCGGGTGGCGCCACCGGACTTGATCGTTCCGGCGGAGGCGTCGGCACCGCGCATGAAGGAGACCGGGCCGGAGGCGTTGCCCCCGGAGGACAGCAGTTCCTTGGAGGAGCGGATACGGGAGAGGTTCAGGCCGGCGCCGGAACCGCCCTTGAAGATCATGCCCTCTTCCTTGTACCAGTCGAGGATCGACTCCATGGAGTCGTCGACGGCCAGGATGAAGCAGGCGGAGACCTGCTGCGGCTGGGGCGTTCCGACGTTGAACCAGACCGGCGAGTTGAAGCTGAAGATCTGGTGCAGGAGGGCGTATGCCAGCTCGTGCTCGAAGATCTCGGCGTCCGCGGGAGAGGCGAAGTAGCCGTGGTCCTCGCCGGCCTTGCGGTACGTCTTCACGATCCGGTCGATGAGCTGTCGCAGACCGGTCTCGCGCTGCGGGGTGCCGACGGCCCCGCGGAAGTACTTGCTGGTGACGATGTTGACCGCGTTCACCGACCAGAAGTCGGGGAACTCGACGCCACGCTGCTCGAAGTTGATCGAGCCGTCGCGCCAGTTGGTCATGACGACGTCACGGCGCTCCCACGCCACCTCGTCGTACGGGTGTACGCCGGGGGTGGTGTGGATGCGCTCGATACGCAGACCCTTGCTCGACTTGGATCCCTTGGCTCGGGAACCTCGTGCCGGGCCGCTCGCCGTCTCTGTCATGCCGCCTCCCATATGTGGGCAAAAACGCCCTGAAGTGCCCAGAACTTCCCAGGGCACAGTCTGTCTCTGATACTTCGGGTGCCACGCACAGCACCCGGAGCGGGTCTATATACAGCCGCCCTGTCGCCGATCCACGGACCCGTGCCGACCGGCCGGTGTCGCTCAGTCGGCGGCGACGGCGGGAACGGGGACCTCAAGGGTCTCGCCCCTCCCGCGCTCCTCCACGGGAGGTCGCCGTTCGCGGAGTTCCGCGATGGCGGCCTCGAAGTCCTCAAGTGTGTCGAACGCCCGGTAGACGGACGCGAAACGCAGGTACGCGACGAGGTCGAGTTCCTGCAGGGGGCCGAGGATCGCCAGACCCACGTCATGGGTGGTCAGCTCGGCACTGCCGGTGGCACGCACCGCCTCCTCGACCCGCTGGCCGAGCTTGGCGAGGGCGTCCTCGGTGACCGGCCGCCCCTGGCATGCCTTGCGCACGCCGGAGATGACCTTGGTACGGCTGAAGGGTTCGGTCACACCGCTGCGCTTCACCACCATCAGCGAGCAGGTCTCCACCGTCGTGAAACGGCGGGAGCAGTCGGGGCACTGACGGCGACGGCGGATCGACGTGCCGTCATCGGTGGTGCGACTGTCGACGACGCGGCTGTCGGGGTGCCTGCAGAAGGGGCAGTGCATGGCTCTCAACCCTCCTTCACAGCACGACTGAATAGCCTCTTCAGGGCCCGCCAGGGCCCCTCGAAGCAGTCACAAGCATAGGCGATGGCCGCACCCCCGGCGGACGGGGGACCACAACTTCTGGGCGGCCGGAACAATCCAACCACTAGATCTTGGGTTTGGCCGCTCATTCAGCCCTAGCGCGTGTCGCGCATCACGGGCGGACCGCAGGCAGCGTACGGCCGAGCACGAGGTTACGGGAACCGCGCGGCTGCCAGGATTGCGGGGCTCCTGCTGTCAGACTCGGACAACGACGCAGAGGCCGCCCCGCATGGCGACGCCACGCCGGCGAACGCTACCGTAATAGTCCGAATTGCCGGTCGGTCCACGAGGTGGACTCAAGCAGGGCCCCGGTCGCTCCAGCCATTGCGCATACACCCAGCAGTGAACACATGACAGACTTTTATTTGTTTTTCACTCGAACGTGTGTTTGGCGCAACCTTTCGAAAGCTACTACCGTTGTCCAGCTAGGGAGACCATTCGAGAGGGGCCGACGTGACCACCACCGCAGACAGTGCCACCATCACTGCCCAGGACCGCTCCCAGAGCCGACTCGAGCCGGTGCATGCCATGAATGACTCAGTCACGAACACGGAGGGGCCGGAGCCCGTGCGCCCGACGCGCTCGTTGCCCGGCCGACCTCCAGGTATCCGGGCGGACAGCTCGGGGCTCACGGACCGGCAGCGGCGAGTGATCGAGGTGATCCGGGACTCGGTGCAGCGGCGTGGCTACCCGCCCTCGATGCGGGAGATCGGTCAGGCGGTGGGCCTGTCCAGCACGTCCTCCGTCGCCCATCAGCTGATGGCCCTGGAGCGCAAGGGTTTCCTGCGTCGCGACCCACATCGCCCGCGGGCGTACGAGGTCCGCGGTTCGGACCAGCCCAGCTCGCAGCCCACCGATACAACGGGAAAGCCCGCGGCGTCATATGTGCCGCTGGTCGGCCGGATCGCAGCCGGTGGCCCGATCCTCGCCGAGGAATCGGTCGAGGACGTCTTCCCGCTCCCCCGCCAGCTGGTCGGTGACGGAGAGCTGTTCGTCCTCAAGGTCGTCGGTGACTCGATGATCGAGGCGGCGATCTGTGACGGCGACTGGGTCACCGTGCGCCGCCAGCCGGTCGCGGAGAACGGCGACATCGTGGCAGCCATGCTGGACGGCGAGGCCACGGTCAAGCGCTTCAAGCGGGAGGACGGCCATGTGTGGCTGCTCCCGCACAACTCCGCGTACCAGCCGATCCCGGGCGACGAGGCGACAATTCTCGGCAAGGTGGTGGCAGTGCTGCGGCGAGTGTGAAGACTCGCCGGTTCCGACCGGGCCCCGGGATCCACTGCGCCGATCCCGGGGCCCTGCGTGTGCCGCCGGGCACCCGGGGCGGGCTACTGTTCGTTGGCCTTGGCCGCCGCGTCGATAGCCGCGAGTGAGCGGCGCGCCTGGTTGCGGTCGGTGGTGTACCAGAAATCGGGCAGCGAGGCTCGCAGATAACTGCCGTACCGGGCGTTGGCCAGCCGCGGATCGAGCACCGCGACCACTCCCTTGTCGCCCGTGGCCCGTACGAGCCGGCCGGCGCCCTGAGCCATCAGCAGCGCCGCATGCGTCGCCGCGACGGCCATGAATCCATTGCCTCCAGCCTCCTCAACCGCCTTCTGGCGTGCGCTCATCAGCGGGTCGTCGGGACGTGGGAACGGAATCCTGTCCATGACCACCAGCTGGCAGCTGGCCCCGGGCACATCCACGCCCTGCCAGAGCGACAGCGTGCCGAAGAGGCAGGTCTCGGGATCGGCTGCGAAGTTCTTGATCAGCTCTCCGAGGGTCTCCTCGCCCTGCAGCAGGATCGGCTTGTCGAGTCGGCCGCGCAGTTCCTCGGCGGCGGCCTGGGCCGCCCGCATGGACGAGAACAGCCCGAGGGTGCGCCCGCCCGCCGCCTCCACCAGTTCGGCGAGTTCATCCAGCATGTCGGTGCGAGAACCCTCCCGACCGGGCGTGGCCAGATGCCTGGCGACGTACAGGATTCCCTGCTTCGGGTAGTCGAACGGCGACCCGACGTCGAGTCCCTTCCACTGCGGAATGTCGTCGCCCGCAGTGCCTTCGGGAGCGAGGCCGAGCGACGCCCCCACCCCGTTGAAATCCCCACCGAGCTTGAGCGTGGCCGAGGTGAGGACGACGGACCGCTCGGCGAAGAGCTTCTCGCGCAGAAGTCCGGATACGGAGAGCGGGGCGACCCGCACAGAGGCGCCGAAACGGTCATGACGCTCGTACCAGACGACGTCGTACTCCGAGCCCTGGGTGATGCGCTCGGCGACGCCGTGAATCGTCTCCACCGATGCGAGTGCCTGCTTACGGACGGCGTCCTCGTCCTGGACGGACTTGTCCCGGGTGGCACCCAGGGCCGAGATTACCGTACGCGCCGCGTCACGAAGCGCCAGCAGCGCGTATCCGAGGTCCTCGGGAACCTCTTCCAGGCGACCGGGGAGCGCCAGCTCCATCACTCGCTCGAAGCCCTCCGATGCGGTCTGCAGGGCGTCAGCGGCCTTCTCGTTGACCAGCTTCGCCGCTCGGCGCACCGCGCGGTTGACCTGGCCGGGGGTGAGCTCGCCGGTAGCCACTCCGGTGACCCTGGAGACCAGCTCATGGGCCTCGTCGACGATCAGTACCTCATGCTGCGGAAGCACGGGAGCGCCCTCGATGGCATCGATGGCGAGGAGGGCGTGATTGGTGACGACGACATCGGCGAGCTTGGCACGCTCACGGGCCTGCTCCGCGAAACACTCCGCGCCGTACGCACACTTGCTGGCGCCCAGGCATTCGCGGGAGGAGACGGAGATCTGCGCCCAGGCACGGTCGGATACGCCCGGGGTGAGGTCGTCGCGGTCGCCGGTCTCGGTCTCGTCCGACCAGTCCCGCAGCCGAAGCAGATCCTGACCGAGCTTGCTCGACGGGGCCGCTGCCTCGAACTGATCGAAGAGCCCCTCCTCCTCGTCCTGGGGCACGCCTTCATGGAGCCGGTGCAGGCAGAGATAGTTCGAGCGGCCCTTCAGCATGGCGAACTGGGGACGGCGGCGCAGCAACGGATGCAGGGCGTCGACCGTGCGCGGGAGGTCGCGCTCCACGAGCTGACGCTGCAGTGCCAGGGTCGCCGTCGCCACCACGACGCGCTCCCCGTGCGCCAGTGCGGGCACCAGGTAGCCGAGGGATTTGCCCGTGCCGGTGCCGGCCTGGACGAGCAGATGGGCATTGTCGTCGACAGCCTGGGCAACGGCCTCGGCCATGGCGGCCTGGCCGGGCCGTTCCGTACCGCCGACGGCGGTCACTGCGGCGTGGAGGAGCTCGGGGAGGGATGGCTTTGTCATAGCCCGACCAGCCTACGGGGCACCACTGACAACGGCGATCACTCCCGGCCTCAGACGGAGGGGTGGAGCGGGTTGGGCACGGTCCCGTGAATGGCGGCGTGCGGACGCCGGGGGCGGTCCCGGTAACCGTCCACGTGCAGGCGGTTGCGGTTCAGACAGAGACGTTCGATGCGGGGCGTCAGCATGTCGAACATCTCAAATCGCTCTTTGAGCTCGGGGAAGCGGGCGTGGTACCGCAGAATCTCGGCCCGCACGAGTGACCAGAAATCGGCCTCCGCAACTTCCAGCTGTTCCTCGCACAGTGGGGACAGGAAGCGAAAGACACCGATGAACAGTCCGGAGTGGATGAACTGGGTGAGGAAGGAGGGCTCCTCGGTGAGCAGGATGCGGCGTACGTCCTGTGGCATCGACTCATGCTCCGGCAGCGGCTGGGCGCTGATGTTCACATCGTCCACGAAGTCCTTGATCGCCAGGCGCACCGGTACGTCCTGGTTGTCGAAGACGACGATGGCGTTCTCGCCGTGCGGGGAGAACACGGTGCCGTAGCGGTAGAGGAAGTGCAGCAGCGGCGGGAGCAGCGCGGAGAAGAGCCGGGTCAGCCAGGTGATGGGCGTGAGCCCCGAGCGGGCGACGAGCTCGGCCGTGAAGGCGCGGCCCCGTGGATCGGTGTGGAGCAGCGAGGCGAGGGTCCGGGCCCGTTCGCCCGGCGCGAGCCGGGGCTGGAGGGGTTCTCGCCAGATCGCGCCGAGGATTTCCTTGAACTGGTATGGGGTTTCCGGGAGGTGGTCGTAGAGCGGATGCTCGACGGTCACGGAGGCCACCTCGCCGAGCAGGATGACCTGGCAGGTGTCGCGCAGAAAGGCGTCCCGGTCGCGCAGGCCCTGGACCCAGGTGGTGACGGCGGGGGCCGCGAGGGTGCGTTCGGTCGGCAGTCCTCGCCAGACCAGCGTGTTGAGGATCGACAGGGGAAGTTTGACGGTGTGCCGGTCGGGGCGGGCCACGTTGGTGAACGTGCGGATGGACTGCTGAGGCAGCCGGAGATCGGCGTCGGAGTGGAGCGGAACGATATCGCCTGCGGCAATGGCCGGGGCGAAGACCGGAACGATCCATTCGTCCCACTGCCAGGGGTGCACGGGAAGACACAGATAGCTGCCGGGATCGAGGCCGCGGGCGCGGAGCACGGCGGCGAAGGAGTCACGGACCGACGGGTCGAGTTCCTGCACGTACAGCTGCTCGGGTGTGGCCAGGCCGGTCACTCCGCGGTAGGCGGCGATCCGGGTGGAGACAGCGATCCACGGCAGCCTGACCGGCGTGCGGGCCTCCGGTGTGTAGCGGGAGGCGTCGGTGGCGCAGAAGCCGAGGCGTCCCTTGTTGGCGACGAGCCAGGGATGTCCTGTCTGGTGACCTTCCAGCTCGGCGTAGTCGAGATCGGCCAGCCGGTCGGCGGAGAGCGCGGTGTGGTCGAGCCGGGCGTCGGCGGCGAGGGTGGTGGTGATCTCGCGGATGAGGTGGCCGAGGGTGGCGCCGTCGATTCCGAGGATGTGGCGGGCGCGGGCGAGGAACTGCAGCGGGTCGCGGAAGGGGACGGTGTCGTTGTTCTGGTCCCGCAGTGGCTCGGCAGGCGCGCCCCGGCCGCTGTCCCGCATCGAGTCCGCCGGCGACTCCCGGGCGCTCCCGCGCGTCTCCAGAACCGAATCGGGGGCGACGCGCCAACTGCCGTACACGCCCCGCCGGGCGCTGAAGCTCAGGGTTCCACCGTCATCGAGCCCGAGGGTGTACGTATCGCCCCCGTCGTCCTGCCGGACCGGCGCGATGACTTCCTCGTAGGCGAATTGCCCGAGCATCTTCGCGAGCAGTCGGGCAGCGGCTCCGTCCCAGACCGTCCGGTTCAGTTCTGGCGGGCTGAGCAGGTCGGCAGACTCCGCTGAATCATGGCTCGCAGGATATTTCGGCACGGGGACTCCTCGGGATGAAACCGATGGGGTTCGAGCGGTGTATGCAAAGCAGCAGACCGTTCACAGCAGGGCACGGTGGGTTCGGTCGCGGACCATCAGGGCGGCTCGTTTGTCGGGGAGTTCGACTTCTGCGGAGAAGCGGAAGCCTGCGCTGAGGAAAGCGGAAACGGAAGGGGTGTTACGCAGGTCGGGCTCTGCCACAACACGTGCGCACAGGGGACGGTTGTCGAGTACGAGGTCGGAGACGGCCCGGAGCAGGGCGGTACCGACCCCGCGTCCACGGTTGTTCACACCGCCGATGAGGAGGTGGATTCCGGTGTCGTGCGGCCGAGCGGGGTAGTGGCGCGCCAGCGGATCGAGATCCGCGCGGTAGATCTCCCAGTAGCTCATGGGAACGCCTGCCAGCACGCCGAGGCACGGGACACTGCGTCCGTCACCATCGAGTTGAGGACGCAGATGGTCGGCTGTGACGGATTCGGATCCGGCGAGTTCCCAGAATGCGGCGACTGCGGGGTCGTTCATCCAGCGGCTGATCACGGCGAGATCGCGTCCCACTCGCACGGGGACGAGCTGGAACACTCCGGCCGGGGTGGTGACCGGCCCCCAGTCGGCAGGGTGGTCGAGCAGATCCGAGGCGGCCGGCCTGCTCATGGTTGCCTGCGTGCCTGTGGCCGGGCCCGCGTCGTCCGGTTCGGATGACGCGGACGCGTTCGGCGGCTGGGGGCATGTCGCGGTGGCGGGTGGGTCCTCGCCGAACAGGGCAAGGAGTTCTTCGGGGAGCGGCAGGTCCAGGGTGTCCTCGGCACCTGTGTCGGCCTGTGGGGCAGGGCCGGTACCGGCGTCGGTGTGCGCATCGGCGGGAGCCACGGTGTCGCTCTCCTCTCGGCGGTTCAGGCGGTGGTCATGTTCCCTCAGGCACATAGGGGGTTGGCAATGGTGACGTAGACGGACTGGGTGTCGACAGGCCCGACGAGTTCATCGAGGCCGTGCAGCCGGGTCAGCAGGTTGGCCTTGCACCGCAGGTGGGAGTTTTCCAGCAGATGTGCGGGCAGCGGGGAGCCCAGTGCGGTGGCCGAGCCGAGGAATCGACGGAACGCGGCGATGAGCACGTGTTCGCCGGCGAGGTGCTGGGCACCGAAGGCTCCGATCAGGCCGAACACATTGTTGATGCCGAGGTAGTAGGCAAAGCGCTCGTCGGTGACCGCATCGGAGACGAAGGTGTCGCTGACCGATCCGATGTCGGGGAGCCGGTGCTCCAGTGCCGCGCGGTGGGACTCACGGAAGTAGTAGCCCTGATTGTCGCGGTACCGGCCGCCGACGGGCCAGCCGTGGGGATCGAGCAGCACCAGAGTGTTCTGCTGGTGGGCTTCGAGGGCCACGCCTGCGTGGGCGTCGAGCCAGAGCACGGGGCGTACGACACGGTCGAGGTAGCGCAGGAACCACTCGGTGGCGACGGCACCTACGGCTCTTCCGGTGGCAGCGGCCAGGGAGATCACGATCTCGGCGAGCCGTGAGTGCATGCCCGTACGGCCCGGCCAGGGGCGCGGGGCGGTGAGCGCGGCGATGCAGACCGCGTCGTCGTACGGACCGAACGGGTTGTGGCGCAGCATCACGTCGAGGCCTGCGACAGGCCCGCCGTCCGGGCCGTCGACAGCGAGCCAGGCGGGGTCGCGGACGATGTCGAAGCCCGGGTGGACGGCGTGCCACTGCGCGGCGAGTCCGCTGCGGAGCAGCCGGTGGACCTCCACTCCCCGGTGGAGTTCCTTGCGGAGATTCTCTCGACGGGAGTTGGTGATGCGAACGCCGAGGGAGAGCTTGAGCATGAGCTCGGCACCGGGCCGATGCACGGTGCGGACGGATGAGGTGGGGTACCAGTGCTTCCCGTGCGGTCCGAGGTCATGCAGAAGTCCGGCGTCGAACAGGGCGGCGGCTGCGGGCCGGTGTCCGAGTTCGCGTGCCTGCCACGGGTGGAGCGGAATCGGCGTGGTGTTGTCGGGGAGTTGCAGTCCTTCGGCATGGGAGGTGATCAGTTCCGTGGCCGATACAGGCCGGCCTCCGTCGGTCCAGGCGGAGTCGGTGGCCAGCACGGACCGGTCGACAGCCATCCAGTGCAGCGGGAAGGAGCCGTGCAACTCGGGTGAGTAGAGGCGGGATTCGGAGTCCGAGAGGCCTTCGCGGCTCTTGGGGGTGGGGTGGAGCGGATGTCCGAGGAGAAGTGACTGCTCGGCGGTGAGGAAGAGGTCCGCTTCGGCCGGGGCGCCGGGTGTGCGGCGCCGCTCGGCGATGAAGCCGGCCGTCCGCTGTACGGAATCGGCGACCCGGGCCACCATGTCGGCGCCTTCGTGACGGTCGGCCTCGCGGCCCAGGAGAGCGGCGACCGTGACGGCGTCGGTGGGCGGTGCTTCTTCGGGTGCCCCCTCCAGGGTGGGCATGCCGAAGCGGTGCCAGCCCGTGGCGGACCAGTAGAGGACGGGGACGAGCAGAGCGGTTCCGCTGGCGGGGAGCGGGATTCGGAGCGTTTCCCCGTCCGGCCCTGGCAGGTCGCTCTCCCGCACCCAGCATCGGATCAGATTCTCGACACCCGCCGTGTCGGCGGCCCTCAGCGGGTCCGGATGGTCGAGGAGGTCGGCCGGTGCCGCACAGGTGAACGTGGCCGTCGGGGCGTACCGCTCGTCGTGCAGTGCCGCCATCTGACGGGGCACGGTGGTCTGGTCGACGACGAGGTTGCCGGTGAGCCCGGCCTGTCCTCGCTGCTGGGTGGGGGGAGGGCCGTCGGCCTGGGGTGCGGTGGTGGGGTTCACGGCGGTCCTTCTTGTGATGGTGTCCGGGATCAGCGGATCGACCCGGTCGTGGTCCGGCGGTGCGGCAGGCGCTCGGCGGCCGCCAGGGCGTCGGCGAGGCGGTCCACGACCGCTGTTGCCTGTTCGTCGGTGAGGGTGAGGGGCGGGAGGAGGCGTACGACGGTGGAGTGGCGTCCTCCGAGTTCGACGATGAGCCCTCGGCGCAGGCACTCCTGCTGGACGGCTGCGGCGAGGACCGGGGCGGGCGGTGGCTCAGGGCTGCCGCCCCGCGCAGCGGCCTCGGGGTCGACGAGTTCCACCCCGATCATCAGGCCTCGTCCGCGGACGTCTCCGATGGATGAGTGGTCCGTGGCCAGTGCCTGGAGGCGTGCGACCATCCGGGCGCCGAGTGTCGCGGCGCGCTCGGCGAGGCGGTGCTCCCGCACGAAGGCAAGGGTGGCCGTGCCCGCCGCCATCGCGAGCTGGTTGCCCCGGAAGGTGCCGGCGTGGGCGCCCGGCTGCCAGGTGTCGAGTTCGGAGCGGTAGACGATCACTGCGAGCGGGAGGGAGCCGCCAATGGCCTTGGAGAGCACCATCACATCGGGCACGATCCCGCTGTGCTCAACCGCCCAGAAGGCACCGGTGCGGCCGACGCCCGTCTGGACCTCGTCGGCGATCAGGGGGACGGACCGGGTCTCGGTGATCTCGCGCATCCGGCGCATCCAGCTGTCGGGGGCGGGGTTCACACCGCCCTCCCCCTGCACCGGTTCGAGGATCATCCCGGCCGGCGCGGGCACGCCTCCCTTGGGGTCGTCCAGGAGATTCTCGGTCCACCGGGCGGCGATCTCCGCGCCGCGCTCACCGCCGATACCGAAGGGGCAACGGTAGTTCTGCGGGAAGGGCAGACGCGTCACCCGTACGTCCTCGGCACCGCCCGAGGCGGCAAGGGCTCCTGCCGTCATCCCGTGGTAGGCGCCGGTGAAGGCGAGGAGTCCGCTGCGGCCGGTCGCGGCACGGACCAGTTTGAACGCTGCCTCGACGGCGTCCGTACCGGCAGGTCCGCAGAACTGGATCCGGGCGTTGTCGGCGAACTGCCGCGGCAGGGTGGCGAACAGCTCCGTGGTGAAGGCGTCCTTTACGGGGGTGGCGAGGTCGAGCACATGCAGCGGTGCGCCCGAGTCGATCACCTTCCTGATCGCCTCCAGAACCACCGGATGATTGTGCCCGAGCGCCAGGGTGCCGGCTCCGGAGAGGCAGTCGAGGTATCGCCGCCCGTCCGCGCCTTCGATGGTCATCCCACGGGCGCGTACCGGCACGATCGGCAGTGAACGCGCATAGGTACGGGCGGCGGATTCACGCAGCGACTGGCGGCGCAGGATCCCCTCGTGCACCGCCGGTGCTGCCACCGGGGCTGGTTCGGTCACGGCCACGGCTGTTGGTCCTCCCGCTGTAACAGTTGCGTTGCACGTCAGTACGTCGGCGCACGGACGGACTGCGAGGATGAACGCTGTCCTCGAGTCCCTCGTACGTACCAACGACGCCAGGCGCAGGGGATCACGGGTGGATCTGAAGATCCCTGCGGGGCGGAACCATGGCCCTGCTGCGTACCGTCCCCATCGGCACCGGCATAGTGGGGGCGCACGGAGGGCTCGGGCAGATATCCGGGAGTCCGCAGGACGTTCGGATCCGGTGGCTCGGAGCAGCACCGAAGTGCAGTACAGAAGTGTTGAGTTACGAAGTCCCAGGGGGATCACCACATGCGACTCATTCGACCAGCTCTCACCGCACGTCAGGGGAGCGCACGTCGCACGCGTTCCTCGGTGCTCGCCGTGGCCGCGGCCACAGCGGTCCTTGCGCTCACCGCCACCGCCTGCGGTCCGAGCGAGGACAACGCCAGTGACAAGCCGAGCAGTTCCGCCGGCCAGTCCTCGGACGGCAAGATCACCATTCCGGACGATCTGAAGGACCGGCTCAAGGAACACGGGATCGACCTCGACCAGTGGAAGAACGGCGAGTGGAAGAACTGGGACAGGGACAAGTGGCTGCGCGAGGCCAAGGACTTCGTCAACCCGATCATCGAGGGCCTCTGGGACCCGGACCGGATGCGGGATGCCGACAAATCGCCGGAGAAGCCGGTCGACAATGACATCTCGGGTGACGTGGGTGTGACGGACCCGACGCCCGCGCCGGTCCAGGCCGCCGGCGTCCGGACGCCGTACCACGCCAATGCCGCGCAGTCCGGGAAGCTGCTCTTCGACAGCCCCGAGGGCTCCATGGTCTGCTCCGCGACCGTGGTGAAGGACCCGGCGCACCCCGGAAAGTCCAACCTGGTGTGGACCGCGGGGCACTGTGTGCACGCGGGCAAGAAGGGCGGCTGGTACCGCAACATCGCCTTCGTGCCGTCGTACAACAACAGCGGTCTGTCGACGGCCGAGCTGCAGAAGGCGACCAAGCAGGAGATCGCGCCCTACGGCGTGTGGTGGGGCCAGTGGGCACAGACGTCCGACCAGTGGATCTCGCAGGGTTCCTCGATCGGCGGGCTGGGCGCCCCGTACGACTTCGCGGTGCTGCATGTCACGCCGGAGAAGGGCTCGACGGGTAAGTCCCTGGAGGAAACGGTCGGCTCCGCGCTGCCTGTCGAGTTCAACGCCCCGGCCGTGCCGAACATCGACAGCATGACCGCCACCGGCTTCCCGGCCGCTCCGCCCTACGACGGCCAGAAGGCCTTCCAGTGCGCGGACAAGCCGGGTCGGCTCTCGCTGACCGCGCAGGACCCCACGATGTACCGCATCGGCTGCACCATGACGGGCGGTGCGTCCGGTGGTGGCTGGGTCGCGGCGGGTCAGGACGGCAAGGCCGCCCTCGTCTCGAACACCTCCATCGGCCCGGTGACGGCCGGCTGGCTGGCCGGACCGCGCTTCGGCAAGGAAGCCAAGGGCGTCTACGAGTCGGTCAGCAAGAAGTACGCAGGGCAGTGACGACGGACCGTCACCCGGCCAGGCTCGGGTGACGGTGACGGCACATCAGAGACCCCGGTGCGGCTGTTGCCCGCCGGGGCCTTTGCTGTCGCGCTACGGCCCCGATGGCCCGCACCCCATGCGGGTTGTGTCTCTGCGGCAGAGAGCACGGTCCGCACCGTCACAGGGTGGGTCTGCATCGTCGGTGGCCGTTGGTCCGGCCACCATTTTGCATGACGAGTTCATGGCAATTTCGGAGATTTCGGGGGGATCTTTTCCATGCGATCCATACGTCCGCTACTCGCCGCGACCGGGCCTCGTCGCGTGCTCGCGCTGACGGCCACGGCCTGTGGTCCGAGCGAGGACAACGCAGCCGACAAACCCGCCGCGGACTCCTCGGGTGGCAAGGACTCCGGCTCCCTGTCCGAAGGTCTGGCCGAGACGTTGAAGAAGCATGGCGTCGACCTGGAGAAGTGGAAGAACGGCGAGTGGAAGAACTGGGCACCATGACCGGCGGCTCTTCCGGCGGCGGGTGGTTCAGCGAAGGCAGTGACGGCAAGCTCGCGCTGGTCTCCGACACCTCCATCGGCCCGGTGACTTCGGGCTGGCTCGCCGGCCCCCACCTGGGCAAGGGAGCACAGGACGTCTTCACCGCGATGAGTGAGAAGTTCGGCATCCGGTAGCAGCCGCCCGTACGCCCGAAGGCCCGCTCCCGAGGAAGCGGGCCTTCGGTCCGTTCTGAGCCGTGCCGCGCTGCGGTCAGTGCGCCACGGGGACGAACGAGGAGAGGACGGCTGCCAGTTCCTCATGGACCCGCGCCTTGAGCAGGGTGCCCTCCGACGTGTGTTCCTCGGAGATCACCTCGCCCTCGGCGTGCACCCTGGAGACAAGTCCGCCCTGGGTGTACGGGACGAGCGCCTCGACCTCGACCGAGGGCCGAGGCAGTTCGATGTCGATGAGTGCGAGCAGCTCGGCGATACCGGCGCCGGTACGCGCCGAGACGGCGATCGCATGCTTCTCGATTCGCAGCAGCCTCTGCAGCACCAGTGGATCGGCCGCATCCGCCTTGTTGATCACCACGACCTCGGGCACGTCCACCGCGCCCACTTCGCGGATCACCTCGCGCACCGCGGCGAGCTGTTCCTCCGGCACCGGGTGGGAGCCGTCCACCACATGCAGGATCAGATCGGATTCACCGACCTCCTCCATGGTGGAGCGGAACGCCTCGACGAGGTGGTGCGGCAGATGCCGTACGAACCCGACGGTGTCGGCCAGGGTGTAGATCCGGCCGCTCGGCGTCTCGGCCCGGCGCACGGTCGGGTCCAGGGTGGCGAACAGTGCGTTCTCCACCAGGACGCCCGCACCGGTCAGCCGGTTGAGCAACGAGGACTTGCCCGCGTTGGTGTAGCCGGCGATGGCGACCGACGGCACCTTGTTGCGCTTGCGCTCCTGGCGCTTGATCTCGCGGCCGGTCTTCATTTCCGCGATTTCCCGGCGCATCTTCGCCATCTTCTCGCGAATCCGACGTCGGTCCGTCTCGATCTTGGTCTCACCGGGACCACGGGTTGCCATGCCGCCACCGCCGCTGGAACCGCCGCCGCCCATCTGACGGGAGAGCGACTGACCCCAGCCGCGAAGCCGCGGCAGCATGTACTGCATCTGCGCCAGCGAGACCTGCGCCTTGCCCTCTCGGGACTTTGCGTGCTGGGCGAAGATGTCGAGGATCAGAGCGGTCCGGTCGACCACCTTGACCTTGACGACGTCTTCCAGATGGATCAGCTGGCCGGGGCTGAGCTCACCGTCGCAGACGACGGTGTCGGCCCCTGATTCGAGGACGATGTCGCGCAGCTCCAGCGCCTTGCCCGAGCCGATGTAGGTGGCAGGGTCGGGCTTGTCGCGGCGCTGGAAGACGGCGTCGAGCACCATGGCGCCTGCCGTCTCCGCAAGTGCGGCCAGCTCCGCGAGGGAATTCTCCGCGTCCTGCACGGTCCCCGAGGTCCAGACACCGACCAGCACCACACGCTCCAGGCGCAGCTGTCGGTACTCGACCTCGGTGACGTCCTCGAGCTCGGTCGAGAGTCCTGCCACACGCCGCAGTGCGGCGCGCTCGGAGCGGTCGAACTGCTCGCCGTCCCGCTCTTCGTCGATCTCGTGGCTCCAGGCGACGTCCTCTTCCATCAGGGCGTCGGCCCGAAGGCTCTCGGTGAGGCTCTCGGTGACATTCTCCGTAGCGCTCTGCGCGTCCTGCGCGTCCTGGGGAAGGGAAGAAGAGGAGGTCATTGGATCCTTACGTCGATGGAAGTCCGTTACATCAGTCACAACGCGTGACCTCTCCCGATGATTCCCGCTGTCGGGAATCGGGTCCGGCCGCCGCGGCGACTCGTCGATAGTGGCATGGTCCGCCGGGCCCGTCACCCGGGTTTATCGCTGTCCGTCGGGCTTGGCACTGTGCCAGTTGGGGTGCCCCGGCATCGGCGGGGTCTTCTCGCCGTACAGCCAGCCGTCGAAGAACGAGGTCAGGTCGCGGCCCGCAGTCTGTGACGCCAGCCGGACGAAGTCCGCGGTGGCGGCGTTGGAGTCCCGGTGCTTCTTCACCCAGCTCCGCTCCAGCCGGTCGAATGCGTTCTCGCCGATCTCCTGGTGCAGCGCGTAGAGGATCAGTGCGCTGCCGTCGTACACGACCGGCCGGAACAGGCTGAGCTTCTGGCCGGGCGCCGGAACCGCGGGGCGGGCCGGGGGGCCGCCCGCGGCGCGCCAGCCGTCGGACCTGATGTAGGCGTCGTGCATCCGGCTTTCCAGTGGCTTGTCGGCGTGCTCCTCGGCGTAGCGGGCCTCGTACCAGCTGGCATGTCCCTCGTTGAGCCACAGATCGGACCATGCCTGTGGGGAGACGCTGTCACCGAACCATTGGTGGGCGAGCTCGTGCACCATGATCGATTCGACATACCACTTGGGGTAGGCGGTCTGGGTGAACAGGGACCGTTCGAAGAGCGAGAGTGTCTGGGTCTCCAGCTCGAAGCCGGTATCGGTGGCGGCGACCAGCAGTCCGTATGTCTCGAAGGGGTAGGGGCCGACCTGCTGTTCCATCCATTCCAGCTGACCGGGTGTCTTGCTGAGCCAGGGTTCCAGCAGCTTGCGGTCGGCGCTCGGCACCACGTCGCGCACCGGCAGTCCGTGCGGCCCGGTCCGTTTCAGGACGGTGGAACGGCCGATGGTGACCTGGGCCAGTTCGGTGGCCATGGGGTGTTCGGTCCGGTAGGTCCAGGTGGTCTCGGCACCGTTGCGGGCCGTGCCAGCGGGCAGGCCGTTGGCGACCACCGTGAGGTCCTTGGGTGCGGTGATCCGGAAAGTGAAGTACGCCTTGTCGGCGGGGTGGTCGTTGCTCGGGAAGACCCGGTGCGCGGCGTCGGCCTGATTGGCCATGGCCAGACCGTCGGCGGTGCGCAGCCAGCCGCCGCTTTCCTGGCCGCCGTTCGGGTCGCTGGTGTGCCGGACGGTGATGTGCAGCGGCGCTCCGGCCGGGAGCCGGCCGGGGGGCTGGATGACCAGGTCCTCGTCCGCCATGGCGAAGTCGGCGCGCAGACCGTTGATTTCGACCGTACGGACAGTGCCCTGGGCGAAGTCGAGGTTGATCCGGTCCAGCGGCTCGGTGGTCCGCGCTTCGATCGTGGTAACGGCGTCCAGCGGCTTGCTGTTGCTGCCGTGGTAGGTCAGTCCGATGTCGTACGAGAGGACGTCGTACCCGGGATTGCCGAGGCGCGGGAAGAGTGGATCACCGATTCCGAGCGGCACGGGTGAGGGGAGGGCGGCTGCAACGAGGGCGGCCGATGCGGTGGCCAGCAGAGCGGCCCGCAGACGGCGGGAGATGATCGGCATGGACTACCGCTACCAGCGACTCCCACCCGGGCAGGCGCGGCACGCGCCACGCCACTCGAACGAGATCGCTGTGGCAGATGGCGCTGCGCGGCGGGGTCAGACGGTGGCGGCGGGGTGCTGGGCGCGGCTCACGTCGTACACCCCGGGTACGTCACGCATCGCGCGCATCAGCGCCGGCAGTCCGGCGGCATCGGGGAGCTGCAATGTGTAGGTGTGCCGGACGCGCTGTTCGCTGGGCGGTTCGACGGTGGCGGAGATGATCGCCGCGTCCGCCGTCGCGATCGCCTCGGTGAGATCGGCGAGCAGCCGGGGCCGTCCGAAGGACTCGGCAACCAGGGTGACCCGGCACCCGGCCGCGTCGCCCCAGCTCACCGAGACCGGCGCCCGGCCGACGGACTGCATCCGGGCCACCGCGGGGCACTCCAGCCGGTGCACGGTGACGGCGCCGCCGCGCACGACGAATCCGGTGACGACGTCGGGTGGTACGGGGGTGCAGCAGCCCGCGAGTCGTACGGTGGCATCCGGCCGGTCCACCACAGCGCTCGCGGGCCCGGCGTGCCCGGGGTCGGTGTTTCCCTGGGGCTGTGGTTCGGGCCTGGGCTCCGCGGGCCTGCTGCTGTGCGGGCCCTGGGCATCCTCGGGGTGGGCGTCCAGCCAGCCGGTGATGGCGATTCGGGCGGCTGGGGTTCGGGCGTGGTCGAGCCAGTCGGGCGAGGGTCCGGAGGCTGCGTCCTCGGCGAGCAGCAACTGCACGGTGTCGCCGTCGCTCAGTACGGTGCCGAGGGTGGCCAGCCGGCCGTTGACCCGGGCGCCGATGCAGCTGTGCGCCTCGTCCCCGTACTGCGCGTAGGCGGCGTCGACGCAGCTGGCTCCGGCGGGCAGTCCGAGCGTGCCGCCGTCGGTGCGGAAGACCGTGATCTCCCGGTCCTGGGCGAGGTCGGCGCGGAGCGTGGTCCAGAAGGTGTCGGGGTCCGGGGCGGACTGCTGCCATTCCAGGAGCCTGGAGAGCCAGCCGGGCCGGGTCGGGTCGGCGCGCTCTCCGTCCGCGGGTTCGGCGGACTGCGGCGCGGAGCCGCTGTCCGCGGCGTACGGATTACCGAGGGCGATGACTCCCGCCTCGGCAACCCTGTGCATCCGGTGCGTACGGATGAGGACTTCGGCGACCGCCCCGTCGGGGCCGACTACCGCGGTGTGCAGTGACTGGTACAGGTTGAATTTGGGGGCGGCGATGAAGTCCTTGAACTCGGAGATCACCGGGGCGAAACAGGTGTGCAGTTCACCGAGCACGGCATAGCAGTCGGCGTCCTCGCCGACGAGAACCAGCAGCCGGCCGAAGTCGGTGCCGCGCAGTTCGCCGCGTTTGATCCTGACGCGGTGTACGGAGACGTAGTGGCGCGGCCTGATGAGGACTTCTGCGGGGATGCCGGCCTCCCGCAGCACCGCTGCGACGTTCTCGGCGATGGCGGCGAGCGGGTTCTGGGTGGCCGCGGCGCCGGAGACGTCCGGTTGCGCCGACGCGGCGGCGATCAGTGCGCGGGTGTGTTCGTACTCCTCGGGGCGGAGGATCGCGAAGACGAGGTCCTCCAGCTCGGTCTTGAGGGCCTGTACGCCGAGCCGCTCGGCCAGCGGGATCAGCACGTCGCGGGTGACCTTGGCGATCCTGGCCTGTTTCTCGGGACGCATCACGCCCAGGGTTCGCATGTTGTGCAGCCGGTCGGCGAGCTTGATCGACATCACCCGGACGTCGTCCCCGGTGGCGACCAGCATCTTGCGGAAGGTCTCGGGTTCGGCCGCCGCTCCGTAGTCGACCTTTTCGAGTTTGGTGACGCCGTCGACGAGGTAGCAGACCTCTTTGCCGAATTGTTCCCGCACCTGATCGAGGGTCACTTCGGTGTCCTCGACGGTGTCGTGGAGCAGTGAAGCCGTGAGTGTCGTGGTCTCGGCGCCGAGCTCGGCGAGGATCAGCGTGACGGCGAGCGGGTGCGTGATGTACGGCTCGCCGCTCTTGCGCATCTGTCCGCGATGCGAGGACTCCGCGAGTACGTAGGCCCTGTGCAGGATGGAGAGGTCGGCATCCGGGTGGTGCGCGCGGTGGGCCTCGGCGACATGGCCGATCGCATCGGGCAGCCGGTCTCGGGAGACGGGGCCGAGCAGCGCGACGCGGCCGAGCCTGCGGAGATCGATCCGGGGACGGCTCCGCCTGCGGATGGGAGCACCTGGGTTGGTGGCCTCTGCACTCATGGGGCACCTCCGGCGACGTCGACCGGCGGTGGGGAGGTGCGGACGCGCCTCCGGGCCGGTGCTTGATGCTACCGACCCCACCACGTGGCGGAGTCCGGCTCTCGCTCAGCGTGAAACGGATCACCCATTCGAGCGAAGCTCTAGCCGATCGCCGTTTCGAGCCAGGCGGAGTCGATCAAGCCCTCGGCGACGATCACGGCGGCTCCGGTCATCTCGATCTCGCCGTCCGGCCGCTCGGTGATCACGAGGGTGCCGCCGGGCAGATCCACCGTGTACGTGACCGGGGTGCCGGTCTCCGTGGGGTCGGCGCCGTCCCTGCGGGCCGCAGCGACGGCGACGGCGCAGGCGCCCGTGCCGCAGGAGCGGGTCTCGCCCGAACCGCGCTCATGGACCCGCATGGCGACATGGCGCGGTCCGCGGTCCACGACGAATTCGATGTTGACGCCGTCGGGGTAGACGGCCGCGGGGCTGAACGGCGGTACGGAGAGCAGATCGCCGGCGTGCGCCAGATCGTCGACGAAGGCGACCGCGTGCGGATTGCCCATGTTCACATTGCGGGCGTCCCAGCTGCGGCCCGCCAGGCTGACCGTGACGCCGTCCTCGGGAAGGAGCGCACGCCCCATGGAGACCGTGACGTCGCCGCCCTTGGCGATGTGCACCTTCTTCACGCCACCCCGGGTCGCGACGGCGAGGTCGCCCTCCTCGACGTGTCCGGCATGCTGCAGATAGCGGGCGAAGACCCGTACGCCGTTGCCGCACATCTCGGCGATCGAACCGTCGGCGTTGCGATAGTCCATGAACCACTCGGCCTCGCCCGCCATGGCCCGCGCCTCCGGGTGCGCGGCGGACCGTACGGCGTGCAGCACCCCGTCACCACCGATACCGGCCCGGCGGTCGCAGATCCGGGCGACGACGGAGGCGGGCAGGTCGACGGCGTTGTCCGGGTCGGGAACGATCACGAAGTCGTTCTCGGTGCCGTGGCCCTTGAGGAAGGCGATCTGCGAGGTGCTCACAGGGCAACTGTACGAGGCGGCACCGACAGCGGACGAAACCGGGCCGCGCAGGGGTGCACCGGACAGCGACCGGGCATCGTGCCGGAGCAGGGTCACCGCGCCGCACCGCTGCAGCCGCTCCGTCCGTCAGCGGAGCCGTGCCACGCGCCAGACGGCGAGTGCGACCAGTGCGGCGCACACGGCGACGTACAACGCGATCACGCGCCAGTCGGCTCGCTCGCCCGAACCCCGCTGCGGCAGCCCGGGCCAGGTGTAACCCACGCGGCGGGCGGCCATCATGCCCCAGCCCGCGGCGCAGCAGCTGATCAGCAGGCCCAGCATGGCGACGACCGCGCCGCCGTCGCCGAACTCGAAGGCCAGCGGGAACGCGAACATCAGCGATCCCACGGCGGCGAGCATGACGATCGGCGCGAGCTGCCAGATGCGCAGACGCCGCGCGGGCCGCAGCTCGACCTCGACCTCGGGGGTCACCTCGAGCTCATCGGGCCCGTCGGGGCTCAAGCGTCCTGCCTCGTGCAGCGTGTCCGGTGCGTCTTGTTCTGTGTCGCGAGGGCCGGCCTCCATCGCCACGCGCCCTCCCAACTCGGACTCCACTGGTCGATCGATGCTCGATGATGGCACGCTCCCGGTCACCGAAATGACGGGCAGGGCTTCCCGATGCCATCACGTGATCAGGCTGTAACCGCTCGTTCGACCAACGCCAGCGCCTGGTGCGGGAGTTCCCCGCGGTGCTCCGCGGCGCCATTCAGCCAGTGGACCCGCGGGTCGCGGCGAAACCATGAGTCCTGACGGCGCGCGAATCGCTTGGTGGCGCGTACCGTCTCGGCACGCGCCTCGTCCTCGGTGCACTCCTGGGCCAGTGCGGCAAGCACCTGCTGGTAGCCGAGCGCCCTGGACGAGGTCCGTCCTTCGCGCAGACCGTGCGCCTCCAGGGCGCGCACCTCGTCCACGAGTCCGGCCGTCCACATCCGGTCGACCCTCAGCGCGATGCGTTCGTCGAGTTCGGGGCGGGCCACGTCGACGCCGATCTGGACGGTGTCGTACACCGCATCGTTACCGGGGAGATTGGCGGTGAAGGGCTGGCCGGTGATCTCGATGACTTCGAGGGCCCTGACGATTCGGCGGCCGTTGCTCGGCAGGATGGCCCGACCCGCTTCGGGATCGGCGGCCGCGAGCCGGGCGTGCAGTGCCGCGGAGCCGCGCTCGACCAGTTCCTCCTCCAGCCTGGCCCGTACGCCGGGGTCCGTGCCGGGGAACTCCATGGCGTCGATGGCGCCCTTCACATACAGCCCTGAGCCGCCGACCAGGACGGGGGTACGGCCCGCGGCGAGCAGCCGGTCGATCTCGGCGCGGGCCAGCCGCTGGTACTCGGCGACGCTGGCAGTCTCGGTGACGTCCCAGACGTCCAGCAGGTGGTGCGGAACGTTTCCGCGTTCGGAGAGCGTCAGCTTCGCAGTGCCGATATCCATCCCCCGGTAGAGCTGCATGGAGTCGGCATTGACCACTTCGCCGTCGAGCTGCTGAGCAAGGAATACCCCCAGATCGGACTTTCCGGCTGCAGTGGGACCGACGACGGTGATGACCCGCGGTGCGGGAGCTGAACTTCTCACCGCCCCAGTCTCGCAAACCTCCGGCGCTCTTCCGGAACGAGTGGGGTGCCCCGCTCCGAAACGGGAGCCCTCTGCCGTTCCGGCCACAAGCCCCCGCCCCTGGCCCAGGGGCAGGCGAGTGGCGGGGCGTGACGCTCCGAGCTGCGCGGTTCTTCGCCCGGACCAGTAGAATTCGTAAGTGAATACGGGCGTTTTTTCACGGTTTGCCGTTCACTCTCAGGGCTGCCTGATGAGGTCGTCGGCAGCGAGGTCGGAGAGGACGCCCGACCCTAGTCCCCCAGCAGGGAAGGTGCCCGATGGGCTTCCTGGACAATTTGAGGGCCAAGCTGAGCCCCGCCAAGGACAAGGTCGGCGATCTCGCGCATCAGCACGGGCACAAGATCGACCAAGGCCTCGACAAGGCGGCACGGACGGTCGACCAAAAGACCAAGGGCAAGTACAGCGACAAGATCGAGTCCGGCACGAAGAAGGCCAAGGAAGCGGTCGAGCGCCTGTCCCACAAGCACGACGAGGGTGGTACCAAGCACGACGAGGGTGGTACGCCGCCGGGTACGCCGGGCGGTACGCCGCCGGGCACGCCGCCCGCTTCCTGAACATCAACTGATCAAGCCCGACGGACGGCCGTGGAGCGACGACGCTGCACGGCCGTCGGCTGTATCTGCTCGGGCAGGGGTATACGGACGGGGGCTCAGGACCAGGTGGCGACCAGGTAGCCCACGCCGTACGGGGCGTCCTCGTACAGCAGCCGGCCGCCCAGGCCCGCCCCCTCGGCAGCGCCCGCGAGCACCTGCCAGGGCGCCCGGCCCGCCGCTTTCAGTTCGTACGCCAGCGACTCGTCCAGCGCGATCAGCGCGTCGGGGTCCGCCGCGCCCAGCGCATGGGCGGCCGCCGCGTCGAACGCCGCGGCACGGTCGTCCAGATAGCCTGGGGCCTTGAGCGTGCGGCAGGCACTGCCGTCGCCCATCACCAGCAGGGCCACCCGGTCCGCCCTGGCGGCCAGGTCCCGTCCGGTGCTCGTGCAGCGAACGGTTTCGAGCGGCTCCCCCACGCCGAGCCCTTCGACCGGCGCCTCGGCCCATCGCGCGCGGGCGAGCAGCCAGGCACCGACGGCGAGGGACGGCGGAAGCGGGCGGTCCGTCACCGGCCCCTTTTCGCGCCCCAGCCGCACACCGAGGTCGACGCCGAAGCCCTTGAAGGTGCCGGGAGCCCCCTCGGGATACGGGCCACGCCCCGCGTGGTCCGCGGGCCCGATCACGATCAGCAGATCGGGCCGGGCGGCAGCGAGCACACCGAGAGCATCGGCGCAAGCGTCCCGCAGGGCGTCGAGCTCGGGCGCGGCACCGGCGGCGACCTCGGGTACCAGCAGGGGCGGGCAGGGGCAGACAGCGGCGGCGACAAGCATGGTGGGCAGCGTACTGCTTGGGTGCGATGCGCCCGTCGGCCACCGTCGCCGTCCGCGTCCTGCCGGTGTCAGTCGCAGCCGCAGCCGGGGGCCGCGGTTGCGGGCAGCGGCGCCGGGGCGCCGATACCGGGCAGCCCGAGCATCACTCCGGCAGGCTTGGCGGCCTCGGTGGCGGTGCGCTTCTCCCAGGCGTCCCCGGCCCGGGTCCGCCGTACGCCCACCGGAACGCCCTCGGCGAGGAGGTGGTGCGGGGCCGCGTAGGTGATTTCGACGGTCACCACATCGCCCGGACGCACCTCCTCGTCCGGCTTGGTGAAGTGGACCAGGCGGTTGTCGGGGGCGCGGCCGGAGAGGCGGTGGGTGGCGCCGTCCTTGCGCCCCTCGCCCTCCGCAACCATGATCTCCAGCGTTCGGCCGACCTGCTTCTTGTTCTCCTCCCAGGAGATCTCCTCCTGGAGGGCGGACAGGCGCATGTACCGCTCCTGGACGACCTCCTTGGGGATCTGCCCCTCCATCTCGGCGGCCGGGGTTCCGGGGCGCTTGGAGTACTGGAAGGTGAAGGCGTTGGCGAAGCGCGCCTCGCGGACCGCGTGCATGGTCTGCTCGAAGTCCTCCTCGGTCTCGCCGGGGAAGCCCACGATGATGTCGGTGGAGATAGCCGCGTCCGGCATCGCGGCGCGCACCTTCTCGATGATGCCGAGGAAGCGCTCCTGCCGGTACGAGCGCCGCATCGCCTTGAGGATCGTGTCCGAGCCCGACTGCATCGGCATGTGCAGCTGGGGCATCACATTGGGCGTCTCGGCCATCGCCGCGATCACGTCGTCCGTGAAGTCACGGGGATGCGGCGAGGTGAAACGGACCCGCTCCAGGCCCTCGATCTTCCCGCAGGCGCGCAGCAGCTTGGAGAAGGCCTCGCGATCGCCGATGTCGGAGCCGTACGCGTTCACGTTCTGGCCGAGCAGGGTGATCTCCGAAACGCCCTCGGCGACCAGTGCCTCGATCTCGGCGAGGATGTCGCCGGTGCGGCGGTCCTTCTCCTTGCCGCGCAGCGCCGGGACGATGCAGAAGGTGCAGGTGTTGTTGCAGCCGACGGAGATGGAGACCCACGCCGCGTAGGCGGACTCGCGGCGGGTGGGGAGCGTGGAGGGGAACGCCTCCAGGGATTCGGCGATCTCGATCTGCGCCTCGTCCCGGATACGGGCGCGCTCCAGCAGGACCGGCAGCTTGCCGATGTTGTGCGTACCGAAAACCACATCCACCCAGGGGGCCCGCTCGACGATGGTGTCGCGGTCCTTCTGCGCCAGGCAGCCGCCGACGGCGATCTGCATGCCGGGTCGCTTGGTCTTCATCGGGGCGAGCCGGCCGAGATTGCCGTAGAGCTTGTTGTCGGCGTTCTCCCGCACCGCGCAGGTGTTGAAGACGACCACGTCGGCGTCGCCGTCGGAGCCCTGGGCGGCACGTACGTAACCCGCGTCCTCCAGCAGCCCCGACAGCCGCTCGGAGTCATGGACGTTCATCTGGCACCCGTAGGTGCGCACCTCGTACGTCTTCAAACCGTCCACTACTCCACCAGCCACGTCGTTGCCGCTCACCCGTCCAGGGTAAGGGCTCCGGTCGGGCCGCAATGATGAATACCTCTCCGGCCGGGCTCACGGCCCCTGCGTCCGGGTGCGGGGACCGAGGCTCCGTGCCGCCGGGGCCCGGCCCTGGTCATCGCCCCGGCGGGCTGGCAGGATCGCCGCCATGCTCCTGGCACTGTCCCGTATCGGCCGGCGACGCACCCTTCAGGCGTGCGCCGCCCTCGTCGTCGTGCTCGGGCTGCTGCTGTGGTGGCTGCTCCCGCTCGGGGAACCGGCGCCGAGCGGCACGCTGACCTTCAGCACCGGCGTGCGCAGCGGGGTCTACCAGCGCTACGGCGAGCGGCTCAAGGGGGACCTGGCCACGGATCTGCCCCAGGTGTCGATACGGCTGCAGACCAGTGAGGGCTCGCAGCAGAACATCGCGCGGGTGGCGACGGGAAAGGCCGACTTCACCATCGCCACCGCCGATGCCCTGGCCACCTATCTGCGCAGCGGCAAGCCGGGCGCCGACCGGTTGCGGGGCTGTGTGCGGCTGTACGACGACTACATCCAGCTGGTCGTACCGCGTGACTCCAAGGTGCGGAAGGTCTCGGACCTGATCGGCAAGCGCGTCGGGGTGGGGCAGCCGGGTTCCGGGGTACGGCTGGTCGCCGACCGGGTGATGACAGCCGCCGGCCTCGATCCCTCGAACGATGTGACGCCGCTTCCCGACGGTATCGACACCATGCCTGAGAAGCTGGAGAACGGCCTGCTCGACGCCTTCTTCTGGTCCGGCGGACTGCCCACCTCCGCCGTCCAGGAGCTGTCGGACCGGTTCGCGATCCGGCTGGTGCCGCTGGAGGCCGCGCTGATCAAGGAGCTCCAGGCGGTGGGCGGGTCCGCCCGCTACTACCGGTCGGCTGTGATGCCCGCCGACGCCTACCGCAACGCTCAGCAGGGGCAGGCGGTACCGACGGTGGCGGTCGCCAATGTGCTGGTGACCACGGACCGTACGGATCCGGCGATGACGGAGGCGTTCACCCGGACCGTGATCGACAGTCGGGACCGGATCGGGCGCGAGGTGCACGCGGCCCAGTTGGTGGATCTGCGTACGGCGATCTACACCGATCCGCTGCCACTGCACGAAGGGGCCCAGCGCTACTACCGCTCGGTCAAGCCCTGATCCCCGGCACCGCTCCGTCGGGCACGACCCCCGAGCCGGCCCCTCGCCCGTCCGCGCTCAGCCCTGCGGGCCCTGGCGTGGCACCGACACCGTCACCCGCAGCCCGTGCGGCTCATGGGCGGCGTAGCCGATGGCCCCGCCGCCCGCCACCAGGAGAGCCTGGGCGATGGAGAGCCCGAGGCCGGAACCCTTCACGTTCTGATGCTGGGCGCTGCGCCAGAAGCGGTCGCCGACGCGTTCCATCTCCTGTGCGGTGAGGCCCGGTCCACGGTCGGCGACGACGACCGTGACGTCATCGCGACCGGAGGCAACCGTGACGAGGACCTCTTCGTCGGCAGGGGTGAATTTCAGGGCGTTGTCGATGACGGCGTCGAGGGCGCTCGACAGGGCGATGGGGTCCGCCCAGGCGGTCACGGCAAATGAGCCGTTCGCCCTGAGCCGTACTCCCTTCTCCTCGGCGACCGGACGCCAGGAAGCGACGCGTTCCGCGGTGAGTGCGCCTATGTCGGTGAGCCGCAGATCGGCATCGGCGTGTTCGGCCAGCGCCAGGTCGAGCAGATCGTCGAGAACCTGCCCGAGGCGCTTGCCCTCCGTGCGCACGGAGGCGATCTCCTCGTTGCCCTCGGGGAGTTCGAGCGCGAGGAGCTCGATCCGCAGCAGCAGCGCGGCAAGGGGGTTGCGCAGCTGGTGCGAGGCATCGGCGACGAAGGCACGCTGCTGCTCCAGCACGTCCTCGACGTTGTCGGCCATCTCGTTGAACGAGCGGGCCAGGCGCCTCAGTTCCGGCGGCCCTCCGGAGGCCGCGACCCGGGATCTCATCCGGCCGCTGGCGATGTCGTGGGTGGCCGCGTCCAGGGTCCGTACGGGCAGCAGGACCCAGCCGGTGAGCCGGATCGCGGCGCCGACCGCCACCAGCATCGCGACGACTTCGCCGGCCGCGATGAGCAACCAGCCGCGCAGCGTGCGTGCGCGCATTTCGGAGGTGGGCGAGTCGATGACCACGACGGCGACGACATCGCCGTCCCGTACGACGGGTGAGGCGACGACGACCCTGCCCCGCTGCCAGGGCCAGACCTGCGGCGGATCATGGCTGCGACGCCCCAGGAGCGCTTCCTTGAAGGCCTCTCTCCCCTCCCCCTCGATCGGGAGCTGCCAGGTGGCCGGGGCCTTCGCCATGGCACTGTCGTCGCGGTAGAAGACACCGGCGCGGATGCCGTACACCGATGCGTAGGTGTCGAGTTCGCTCCGCAGGGTGCGGCGCCGCTCGTCGTAACCGGGGGTCCGCTCGGCAATGAACTGGGCGAGCGCGGCGAAGCGTGCCGTGTCGTCGATGCGGTCGATGACGACGCGCTGCTGCTGGGCGCCGGCCACGCTGACGGCCAGGGGAAAGCCGAGGGCGAGCAGCACGCTCGCCATGAGAATGATGAGCAGCGGAAGCAGCCGGGTGCGCACCTGGGACGTACGCCTCTACGCGGACGGGGCGACGAGGCGGTAGCCGACCCCGCGCACCGTCTCGATCAGTGCCGGCAGCCGCAGTTTGGAACGCAGGGACGCGACGTGCACTTCGAGCGTGCGCCCCGTCCCCTCCCAGCTCGTGCGCCACACCTCACTGATGATCTGCTCCCGGCGGAAGACCACACCGGGGCGCTGGGCGAGCAGCGCGAGCAGGTCGAACTCCTTGCGGGTGAGCTGGACTTCCGATCCGTCGACGCTGACCCGACGGGTCGGCAGCTCGATGTGGACGTGCCCGAGGCGCAGAGCGGCGACGGGTGTGGGCACGGTGTCCTCGCCGGCCGATTTCCGCCTGCTGACGGCGTGGATGCGGGCGAGGAGCTCGCCGGTGTCGTACGGCTTGACCACGTAGTCGTCGGCTCCGAGGTTGAGGCCGTGGATCCGCGACCGGACATCGGCGCGCGCAGTCACCATGATCACCGGGGTGGAGGTGCGCTTGCGGATCTTCCCGCACACCTCGTAGCCGTCCTGGTCGGGCAGGCCGAGGTCGAGGAGCACGACACCGAAGGGTTCCGTGTCCGCGGGCAGCAGCGCCTGCAGTGCCTCCTCGCCGCTGCGTGCGTGCACGACCTGGAAGCCGTGCCGGGCGAGGATCGCGGAGAGGGCGGCGGCGACGTGGTTGTCGTCCTCGACGAGCAGCAGTCTCATGGCCCCCCTTTCCAAAGGTGTGGCGCGCCGGTCTTCCGTCGGTGCGGCGCCGGTGCGTGTCGGTGCGGTTTCTCGTACACCTCTCGTCACTTCCCCGTACCGAGGTGTTTCACGTCATGGCGTACCAGGGCATCCACTCCGATGACCGGTACGTCAGTCAAGGGCCCGCCCACTGCATCGAGCCATCTGTTATCCACCCGGTACGCCCCGGGAGTCCCGCCCGCCGTCCCCTTCACGCGGAGTGTCCGGTTGCCGCCGGATCGTTATGCTCAATTTCCGCTCAGATGTAATGACGCTGGTCGCACTGCGTCACTAGGGTCCTTCCCAACCGAGGAGGACGGAGCATGAAGCCGATGAGCGGAGTTTCAGTGACCAAGGGCGCCGAGGACGCCGCACCCGCGGCGAACGACCTTGTCGTACTGAGCAACGTCAACAAGCACTTCGGCGCGCTGCATGTGCTCCAGGACATCGACCTGACCATCGCCCGTGGCGAAGTCGTGGTCGTCATCGGGCCCTCCGGGTCCGGGAAGTCCACGCTGTGCCGCACGATCAACCGCTTGGAGACGATCGACTCGGGCGCCATATCGATCGACGGCAAGCCGCTGCCCGCGGAGGGTAGGGAGCTGGCCAGGCTGCGCGCCGACGTCGGCATGGTCTTCCAGTCGTTCAATCTCTTCGCGCACAAGACGGTGCTCGAGAACGTGATGCTGGGCCAGATCAAGGTCCGCAGGACGGACAAGAAGGCCGCGGAGGACAAGGCCCGTTCGCTGCTGGACCGGGTGGGCGTGGCGACGCAGGCCGACAAGTACCCCGCCCAGCTCTCCGGCGGTCAGCAGCAACGCGTGGCCATCGCACGGGCGTTGGCGATGGACCCCAAGGTGATCCTCTTCGACGAGCCGACCTCCGCGCTCGACCCGGAGATGATCAACGAGGTGCTGGAGGTCATGCAGCAGCTCGCCCGGGACGGCATGACGATGGTCGTCGTCACCCATGAGATGGGCTTCGCACGCTCGGCGGCGAACCGCGTCGTCTTCATGGCGGACGGAAAGATCGTCGAAGAAGCCACGCCCGACCAGTTCTTCAGCAACCCGCGCAGTGACCGGGCCAAGGACTTCCTGTCGAAGATCCTTCACCACTGATGGAGCCTTCACCACCGGTTCCCGCACCGGCTGATCACTCACATCGCGTCAACTCTAGGGAAATTCACCATGCAGCTTCGTAAGGTCACCGCCGCCTCGGCCGCCGTGCTCGCCCTCGCCCTGACCGCCACCGCCTGTGGTTCCGACAACAAGGACGGCGGCTCGGCCGGCTCGGGCGGCGGCAAGAAGATCACGATCGGCATCAAGATCGACCAGCCCGGTATCGGCCTGAAGACGCCCGACGGCAAGTACACCGGCTTCGACGTCGATGTCGCCACGTACGTCGCCAAGGAACTCGGCTACGACGCCAAGGACATCGTCTTCAAGGAGACCAAGAGCGCCGACCGCGAGACGGCGATCGAGCGCGGTGACGTGAAGTTCATCGCCGCCTCCTACTCGATCAACGACGAGCGCCTGCAGAAGGTCGACTTCGCGGGTCCGTACCTGCTGGCCCACCAGGACATCCTGGTCCGCGCCGACGACGACTCGATCAAGTCCCCGGCCGACCTGAACAACAAGAAGCTGTGTTCGGTCGCCGGCTCGACCTCGGCGAAGAACGTCAAGGACAAGCTGGCCCCGAAGGCCGACCTCCAGACGTACGGCGGCTACTCGGAGTGCCTGACCGGCCTGGAGAACAAGGTCATCGACGCGCTGACCACCGATGACAGCATCCTGGCGGGCTACGCCTCGCAGCAGAACTTCCAGGGCAAGTTCAAGCTGGCCGGCTTCAAGATGACCAACGAGAACTACGGCATCGGCCTGAAGAAGGGCGACGCCGACCTCAAGAAGAAGATCAACGACGCGCTCACCAAGATGGTCTCGGACGGTTCCTGGGACAAGGCCGTGAAGGACAACTTCGGCCCGGCGAACTACAAGAACGAGCCCGCCCCGAAGATCGGCAACATCGTCAAGTGAAGCAGGGCTGACCGGGCGCGCCGTCCGTGAACGGCGGCGCGCCGTGCCCTCCTACACGCGGAAGCGCGGGAGATCGTGTTCGACTTTCTTGAAGGTTACGACCTGCTGGGGGCCTTCTGGGTGACGGTGCAGCTCACCGTCTACTCAGCCCTCGGCTCCCTCATATGGGGAACGCTGCTGGCCGGCATGAAGGTCAGCCCGGTCCCCCTGATGCGCGGCTTCGCCACCGCGTACGTGAACGTGGTCCGGAACATTCCGCTGACCGTGATCATCGTCTTCTCATCGCTGGGTCTGTACCAGACGCTGGGCATCGCGCTCGGTGCCGATGTCACGGACGACATCAACTTCCGGCTGGCCGTACTCGCCCTGGCCGCCTACACGGCCGCCTTCGTCTGCGAGGCGCTGCGCTCCGGCATCAACACGGTGCCGGTCGGCCAGGCCGAGGCGGCGCGCGCACTCGGGCTGAGCTTCACGCAGGTACTGCGGCTGATCATCCTTCCTCAGGCGTTCCGTGCGGTGGTCAACCCGTTGTCCAACGTGCTGATCGCACTGACGAAGAACACCACGGTCGCCTCCGCGATCGGCGTCGTCGAGGCCTCCTATCTGATGAAGGACATGATCGAGGCCGAGGCCCAGCTGATCCTGATCGCACTGGTCTTCGCGTTCGGCTTCGTCGTCCTGACCCTCCCGACCGGCCTGATTCTCGGCTGGGTGAGCAAGAAGGTGGCGGTGAAGCGATGAGTTCCGTCCTCTACGACGCCCAGGGCCCTCGCGCCAAGCAGCGCAACATCCTCTACACGGTGCTGTTCGTCCTGTGCGCCGCGGCCGTGGTGTGGTGGGTGTACGACGGCCTGGCCGAGAAGCACCAGCTCGACTGGATCAAGTGGAAGCCCTTCTTCACCAGCTCCCAGCCGTGGGAGACGTACATCTGGCCGGGCCTCCAGAACACGCTCAAGGCAGCGTTCTTCGCCCTGCTCATCGCGCTGCCGCTGGGCGCTCTGTTCGGTATCGGCAGGCTCTCGGACCACCGCTGGGTACGGATGCCGGCCGGCTTCGTCGTGGAGCTCTTCCGCGCCATCCCGGTACTGATCCTGATGATCATCGCGAACGCGGTGTACGCGGAGTACACCACCATCGATACCGATGTGCGTCCGCTGTACGCCGTGGTGACCGGACTGGTGCTGTACAACTTCTCGGTCCTCGCCGAGATCGTGCGGGCCGGAATCGAGACCCTGCCGAAGGGCCAGGCTGAGGCGGCCAAGGCGCTCGGCATGCGCAAGAGCCAGATCATGCTGTCCGTGCTGCTGCCGCAGGCGGTGACGGCCATGCTGCCGGCGATCGTCAGCCAGCTCGTCGTCATCGTGAAGGACACCGCGCTCGGTGGCGCCATGATGACCTTCCCCGAGCTGCTGGCCTCGATCCGCCCGATGAGTGCAAACTACGGCGCGAACACGATCGCGTGCTTCACCATCGTGGCTCTGATCTTCCTCATGCTGAACTTCGCGCTCACGTCGTTCGCGCGCTGGCTGGAGCGGTGGCTCCGGCGCAGCAAGAAGAGCAAGGGTTCCCCCGTCGGCACCGCGCCCGGGGGCTCACCGAAGACCATCGGTGAACCGGCGCTCGTCGTCGATGACGGACGCGCCGTCTGACGGCTCGTCGGTCCGCGTCCCCGAGGGGCGGTGGCACATCCGCCACCGCCCCTCGCCGCCTTCCGGTGTCGCTTGACGCGGGCAGCGGCAGTAGGTTGCATACGTTCTGTGATCGCGCCCCCTGCCCCCGCCGCCACACTTCCTCCGCCACCTATCCCCGTTTCGAGCCGCGCGCTCGTTCCGTCCGCGTCCTCGGCGCCGTCCGTACGGATTCGAGGAGCCGCCCCGTGGACCCGGTGATCGTCGTCGGCGCCGGGCCCGTCGGCTTGGCGCTGTCGCTCGCCCTCGCGGCACAGGGCGTCCCTTCCGTCCTTCTCGACGAGGATCCGGCCAAGGACGAGACGCGTCCGGCCCGTACGGTGGTGCTGCGCGAGGACACCGCCGCCCTGGCGGAACGGCTCGGCTGCAAAGCGCTCCGGCACGAGGGCATGCGGTGGTCCGGCTGGCGGTCCATGCGGCGCAGGCAGCTGGTGCGTGAGCTGCCGCTCGGCGAGGACTCCCCCGACGGTGATCCGTTGCCGGCCCCCATCCATCTGCCGCAGCACGTCCTGACGCGCGGGCTGCGGGACGCGGTGGCCGCACAGGAGCTGGTGCAAGTGGCTCCGCACGGCCGGATCGACACGCTGGAGCAGGACCCCGCCGGGGTCACGGTGCACACCAGGGAGCCGAACGCGACCGGGTGGCGCGGGAGTTACCTGGTGGGCTGCGACGGCGCCAGGTCCACCGTCCGTAAGCTCCTCGACATCCGTTTCCCCGGGCGTACGGCGGTGGAACGGCATGCCGTCGCCGCGCTGCGCACCGAACTTCCCTGGCCCGGGCAGGCCGTGCTGCACCGGCTGCCGCCGTGGCGCACCGGCGGCGCCGAGGTGACCGCGCGGCCGCTGCCGGACGGCGCCTGGCGGCTGGACTGGCTGCTTCCGCCGCGTGGCGAGCTCGTCACCCCGGACGCCCTGATCACCCGGGTCCGGGACACCCTGGCGGGCTGGTGCGGCGAGACACCGCCGTACGAACTGCTGGACACGGGCGTGTACACGCTGCACCACCGGCTCGCCCTGCGCTGGCGGGTCGACCGGGCCTTCCTGGCCGGGGATGCCGCCCATCTACTGGGCGCGCTGGGCACCCAGGGGCTCGACGAGGGGCTGCGGGACGCCGAGAACCTGGCCTGGAAGCTGGCCCAGGCCTGGCACCACGGCGCCTCCGACGTACTGCTCGACAGCTACCAGGCGGAGCGCCGGGCCGCGGTCGCCGCACGGCTGCGCGCCGCGGACCAGTCGCTGCCGATACTGCGCGGCGGCGGAGGTCTGCGGACCTTGGTACCGGGGAGCGCACGGGGGCACGATTCACTGCTCACCGACGGACATCTGGGGCGCGGCCCCCTCGGTGCGCCCCCCTCGTACTCGCACTCGTCCCTTGCGCCCGCACGCGCCGAGGCGCACACATCTGTGGGTACGCCCCCCGGTGCGCCGGTCACCGATGTACGGGTGACGGCACCCGACGGCACGACCGTGCGGCTGCGCGAGCGGCTGGGGCAGGGTCATCTGCTGGTGGTCCTGGTGGCGCCCGGAACCGGGGTGTGGGACCGGCGCCACTGGATGTCCGCGGGCGTCATGCCCCGCCTCGTCGCGGCTGTCGACGCGCTGCCGGTGAAGGGCGAGCTGCTGGTGACCGAGAGCTATCCAGGGGCGTCGGCGCACACCGTGCTGCTGATCAGGCCGGACGGTCACCTGGTGGCGTCGTTCGACGGGGTACGGCCCCCGGAGCTCTTCGCAGCGGCGGACGCGATGCGCGGCGGCGCGGCACACACCTCAGCACGCTCCGACCGGACAGCGGACATCAATTGACCGTCGCAGGCGCACATGGTGTACTCCGAAACGTGATCGACACCGATGTGCGCCTGTGGCGGAGGGTCCATATGGACCTCGTCCGCTATGCGGGCTGCATGTGTCGCCCGTCCTGCTGAATCGCCTCCTCCTGCCGCGCCGTGCGCTCTGTCGTGCGGCTGTGCATCCGCGCGAACCCTCAGGACGGTCTCTGTGTCTGCCCCTTCGTCACACTCTGTACGCATGTCCTCCTCCGCCGCCGGCGGTGCTACCGGTCCGACGGCCGCAGAGCTGCTCGATTTCGTCCGCGGGGTCGCCGCCGACGCCGAGATCGTCGCCTCGCTCCCCCTCGATCCCGAGGGCCGCACCTGGGTCCAGCTGGAAGGACCGGGCGGCAGTGAGGCGTGGCTGATCGGCTGGCCGCCGGGTACCGGCACCGGCTGGCACGACCACGCCGACTCGATCGGCGCCTTCACCACCGCAGTCGGTACCCTCAAGGAACTGTCGCTCGCCGCCCGGCTGCCCACCGACGGCTGGAAGACCCTCGAACTCACCGAGGGCATCGACCGTTCCCGGCAGTTGGCCACCGGCCAGGGCAGGGCGTTCGGCCGTCACCACGTCCATGAGGTGCTGAACGAGTCCGACACGGACCACGCCGTCTCCGTCCACGCGTACTACCCACCGCTGCCGCAGATCCGGCGCTACAGCCGTACCGGTGCGGTGCTCCGTCTTGAGCAGGTCGAACGGCCGCAGGACTGGCAGTGAGCGACAGCCGTCGGAGTGGTACGGAGCCGGTCGGGATCGACGAACTGCTGGAACGGGTCCGGGCCGGGTTCGTCCGGGTCGGCCCGCAGGAGGCGGTCGCCGCCGCTGCGGGCGGGGCGCTGCTCGTGGACATCCGCTATGCGGAGCTGCGGGAACGGGACGGACTGATTCCGGGGGCGCTGGTCGTCGAACGCAACGAGCTGGAGTGGCGGCTCGACCCGCAGGGAAGCCATCGGGCCCCGGAGGCGGTGAGCCACGATCTCCACATCGTGGTGGTCTGCAACGAGGGCTATGCGTCGAGTCTCGCCGTGGCGTCCCTGCGGCAGCTGGGGCTGCGTCGGGCGACCGATCTCATCGGCGGGTTCCAGGCGTGGCGTGCTGCGGGGCTTCCGGTCGAGGCCTGACGGACGGCGCTGGAACGGGGCAGGGGCGGGAGCGTCCAGCCGGAGGCCGGTGTCGGGGCGGGGCGGAGTCGGGCGGGGCTTCCGGTCGAGGCCTGACGGACGGCGCTGGAACGGGGCAGGGGCGGGAGCGTCCAGCTGGAGGCCGGTGTCGGGGCGGGGCGGAGTCGGGCGGGGCGCCCCAGCCACAGGACGCCGACGCCGGATCCCGTCGGAGGTTCACTGCCTGGACGTGGCTACTTCCACGGGGCGGACCCTGAGTGCCAGTCGGCCGGGCAGCGCCGTGGCGGTCAGTGCCAGCAGTGCGGCGGCGCCCACCACTGTCGCGTACACCAGCGGCAGAACCGCGGGCGCCGCACTGCCGGTCATGCCGATACTGAAGGCGGTCAGTACAGCCAGTGCGATACCGCTGCCGAGGGCAGCGGCGATCAGCAGGACCGACAGGGCCTCGATGCGGAGCATCCGCAGGACCTGACGCCGGGTCGCACCGGCCAGCCTGAGCATGGCGAACTCCCTGATGCGCTCGGACACGGACATGGCAAGGGTGTTGACGACCGCGATGGCGGTGAACGCCAGGACCAGGCCCATGGCGAGATGGTTGACCGCCGCGTTCTCCTGCTGTCGGTCCGCCTGGAGCCGGTCGGCGGCCGCCGGGGCAAGTACGGAGACGCCGGGGAACTGCTTGAGTGCGGCGGCGAGTTCGTCACGGCCGCTGTCCCCGGCGACCAGGACCGTGGCGGCAAGAGGGTTGTCCATGTGGCGGGCGAGCAGATCATGGGGCAGGGTCAGGTCGCCGAAGCCCAGGCCCCGGCTGTAGACGGCGGCAACGGTGAGGGTGGCGGGGGTGCCGTCGCCGAGGTGGAGTTTCAACTCGCTGCCGGGGTGGAGGCCGAGCCGGTCGGCAGCGAGTTCACTGATCGCGGCGGTGCCGGGGCCGGTGGTGAAATCGGTGAGTGATCCGCTCGTCACGTCAGGGTCCCAGGTGCGGGCGAGTCCGGCCTGGGTGACGCCCTGGGCCGGGTACTTGTCGAGGCCGACGCGCACGGTGGTCCGTACGACCTCGGTGGCGGCCGTGACACCCGGCGTCCTGCGGATGGTCTCGGCGGCCGCGGACGGGACACCTGGCCCCTGCGCGGCCAGTACCCAGGCGGCGCGGACGCCGTCGTGGGCCTGGGCGCGGGCGGCGTCGCCGAGCGTCGGCTGAACGAAGAGAACCGTGCAGGTCATCCCGATGAGCAGGGTGAGCGGGGTGACGACGGAGGCCATCCGGGTGGAGTTCCCGCGGATGTTCGCGGTCGCGAGCGGTCCCCCGGAACCTGCCAGTCGAAGTGGTCCCGCAAGCAGTACAGAAGCCAGTCGCACGAGGAACGGGCCCAGCAGTGACACGGCCGTGGCCGACACGACGACGGCCAGGAACGTGACAGGGGTCGCGGCGGCCTCGGTACGCAGGACGCTCAGTACGGCGACGAGAGCGGCACCGCCCGCGAGCAGCACGAGACCCGCGACGATCCGGCCGCGGGCCGGGCCGCGCTCGACCGTGGACTCGGCCATGGCCTCGGCGGGACGGATACGGGCGATACGGCGGCCGGAGATCCTCGCCGCCGCCCAGGCGCCGAGGAGAGTGACGCCCAGGGCTGCGCAGGCCGGGAAGATGCCTGCGGTGCGTTCCAGGGTCGCCGGGATCACACCCATGTCGATGAATCGACTGTGCAGCCAGCCGGCGAGGGGCAGTCCGGCGAGCGCGCCCAGGACACCGGAAACGAATCCGACGGCCAGGGCCTCACGGCCGAGGAGGCGGCGGACCTGGCGAGGTGTGGCAGCGATGGCGCGGAGCAGGGCCAGTTCGCGGTGGCGCTGCTGGATGGAGAGCGCGAAGGTGCCGACCACGACGAGGATCGCGATCAGGAGGGACGTACCACCCATGGCACCGCCCATGGAGACCAGCTTGATACGGGCTCCCGCGGCGTCCAGGAACTCGACGGGCCCGCGGTCGTCACCGGTGGCGACCTGCGCGGTGGTGCCCTTGAGCGCCTGTGCGACCTGCTGCTTCAACCGGTTGAGGTCGGTGCCGGGCGCGGGCATCACGCCGAGGGCGCTGATCCGGCCGGGGCGGGCGGCAAGTCGCTCGGCCTCGGCGGTGGAGAAGAAGAGCGAGGACTGCTGCCGGAGATCGCCCCGGCCGGCCGGGGCCGCAATGCCACTGATGCGGTACGGGCGGGGGGTGCTGGTGGACTGGACGACGAGCCGGTCCCCGGGCTTCAGGCCCTTCTGCTCGGCGAGGCCGCGGTCGATCACCACGTCGTCCTCGGAGGCGGGGGCGCGGCCTGCGACGAGGGCGAAGGGGGTGAGTGGGGCGGAGGCCCAGGAGTGGCCGTACGAGGGGTGGGCGGCGAACCGGGGCGCGGACCGAGTCACAGGCTGGGCCAGGAAAGTCAGCTCGGGAACGACCTTCCGTACGCCTTCCAGGTTGCTGATCCGGTCAGCGACGGCCGCGGACAGCCAAGCCCGCTCGGCGACCGGCTTCGACTTGTGTTTGACCTTGGTTTTTCCGTTGCCCTTGTGCTTGACGGTGGTGCGGTGGACGTTCTGGTCGGCGGAGACCACGAGCGGCGCGGCGGCGTAGCGTTCGGTGGCGATCCTTCCGCGCAGGCCCGTCTCCAACAGTGTGCCGCAGGCGGTGATGAGGGCGGCGGCACACATGAGGGCCAGGAAGGCACCGAGGAATCCGCCCTTACGGTCCCGGATCGTCTGCAGGGCATAGCGCAGCATCATGGTGCGTCCGTCTCTTTTCTGTTGTTGTCCGCCGGGGTCACGGCAGGGTCCGGGATCCCGGTCGGGTCCGGCACCGGGTCGCTTCCGCATTGGAGCTGCTCGAAGAGGGCGAGGCCGGCGCGCAAGGTCAGTGCACGCGGGTGATAGCTGGTGGCGTGCGCAGCGTCCGTGTCGTGCACGGCGCGTGTGTCGTGCACGGCTGCCATGGGTGGCTTCTCTGCCATGCGTCACACAGTGCTCTGTGCCCAGATATCCGTGCACTGGAGCGCGCCTGCGTCTTCGTGCTGGGGCTACCCCCCGCACGCCGTTCGCCGGTCCCCCGAATCCGCCCCGACACACCCGAACGCCACGCTCCGGTGGAGCAATCCCCGTACCCGACAGACATTCGCCTCAGCGCCAAGGACCGACGTGACGGAGACCTCGCACCCATGCCGACCCCCGCCCTCACCCCCGACCAGCTCGACGTTCAAGCCGCTCGCCTCCATGACACCGAGGCGTGGCAACAGATCGTCTCCGGCTGGGACCTCACCACCCCCGAACCCGTACTCCCCTCCTCCCCCGGCATCACGGAACAGGTGCCGGTCAGTCACCTGGCCGACTGGCGCGACCTGCTGTCCGTACCGGTCGACCAGCTCATCGCCGACTCCGTCCGTGCCCTGCCGGCGACCACGCCGCGCGAACGGCCCCTCCCCGGGCGCCTGGGTGCGATCCTCCCCGACCGGCTCCACTCCTGGCGGCGCATCGGGCAGCCCGAGGTGCGTCCCTCCACCCATCTCGCCTACGCACGGCAGATCCTGACCGAGTGGGGCTGGCAGAACACCCCGTACCGGTTACGCAACGCCCGCGGCGCGCGGTGCATCTGCGGCGCCCTCCTCACCGCACACCGCCTGGGCTACGGCTCCCGCGACACCGTGGACCGGGCCGGCGCCTGGCTCGTCGCCGAGCTCCGCTCCCAGGGCTGGACCGGGCTGATCGGACCCTGGAACCGGCACCCCGGCCGCACCGCCGCAGATGCGCTCGCCCTGATCGACGCCACCGTCAGCCGCGCCTCTCGCGCCGGGCAGTAATCACCACAACCGCCCCGCCCAGTACGGCCCGGTCAGAAGGGCTCGTCCAGGCCTTCCGTGTCCTCGCCCTCTTCTTCCAGCGCCTGCCGCACCACGCGCAGGGCCATACCTTCCCCGTACCCCTTGCGGGCGAGCATGCCCGCAAGGCGGCGCAGCCGCTTGTCGCGGTCCAGGCCGCGAGTGGAGCGCAGCTTGCGCGCGACCAGCTCTCGGGCTGTCGCCTCCTCCTGCTCGGAGTCGAGCTGCCCGACGGCCTCGTCGATCACGGCGGAATCCACCCCCTTGGTGCGCAGCTCACGGACGAGAGCGCGGCGGGCCAGCCCTCGGCCGTGGTGCCGGGACTCCACCCAGGCGTCCGCGAACGCGGCATCGTCGATCAACCCGACATCCTCGAAGCGCGACAGCACTTCTTCGGCCGCCTCGTCCGGGATCTCCCGCTTGCGCAGGGCATCCGCAAGTTGCTTTCGGGTGCGCGGAGTCCCGGTGAGCAGCCGCAGACAGATGTTGCGCGCCTGCTCGACCGGGTCTCGCGGCTCCCCCTTCTCGGCCCTCGACGAGGAAGGGGAGCCGCTGCTCCTGGAGCGGGAGCGGGCACCACGACCCGCCCCCTCACCGAATCCGGCGCCCGAGCCGGTGCCGTGGCAGGCCTCCGGCTCGTACGCGTCCTCGGACTCGGCCGTGTGTCCGGCGGCGAATTCGGGGCCGGGACCGGCGCCATGGCCAGTGGCGCTGACCGGCCACTCCGTACGACGCGTCACGGTCTAGCTCTTGGCCGCCGCAGTCTTGGCCGGCTTGGCCTTGCCGGCCGGAGCGGGCACCGACTTCGCGCTGTCGGCCGAAGCCGCGGCGCCGGCTGCCGCATCCGCACCGGGCTCAGCGGCGTTGGCATCGGGCCTGACGCCGACGCCCAGCTTCTCAAGGATCTTCTTCTCGATCTCATTGGCGAGATCGGGGTTGTCCTTGAGGAAGTTACGGGCGTTCTCCTTGCCCTGGCCGAGCTGGTCGCCCTCGTACGTGTACCAGGCGCCCGCCTTTCGGACGAAGCCGTGCTCCACGCCCATGTCGATCAGACCGCCCTCGCGGCTGATGCCCTGGCCGTAGAGGATGTCGAACTCGGCCTGCTTGAAGGGCGGCGCGACCTTGTTCTTCACGACCTTGACGCGGGTGCGGTTACCGACGGCGTCGGTCCCGTCCTTCAGCGTCTCGATCCGGCGGATGTCGAGGCGCACCGAGGCGTAGAACTTGAGCGCCCGGCCACCGGTCGTGGTCTCCGGCGAGCCGAACATCACACCGATCTTCTCGCGGAGCTGGTTGATGAAGATCGCGGTGGTCTTGGACTGGTTGAGCGCGCTGGTGATCTTGCGGAGTGCCTGGCTCATCAGGCGGGCCTGCAGACCCACGTGCGAGTCGCCCATCTCGCCCTCGATCTCCGCACGCGGCACGAGCGCCGCGACGGAGTCGATGACGATCAGGTCGAGGGCGCCGGAGCGGACCAGCATGTCCACGATTTCGAGGGCCTGCTCGCCGTTGTCCGGCTGGGACAGGATGAGGCTGTCGATGTCGACGCCGAGCTTCTTCGCGTACTCGGGATCGAGGGCGTGCTCCGCATCGATGAAGGCCACCGAGCCGCCGAGCTTCTGCGCATTCGCCACCGCGTGCAGCGTCAGCGTCGTCTTGCCGGAGGACTCCGGTCCGTACACCTCCACCACACGGCCGCGCGGCAGGCCGCCGACGCCAAGGGCCACGTCGAGGGCGGTCGACCCGGTGGGGATCACCTCGATGGGCTCGTTCGGCCGCTCACCGAGGCGCATCACCGCGCCCTTGCCGAATTGCCGTTCAATCTGTGCGAGTGCGGCGTCCAACGCCTTCTCGCGGTCGGTTCCTGCCATGGGTTCCACCCGATTTGCTTGAGTCGATCGCTTCACGTCAAAGACGCTAACCCCTGCCACTGACAATGGGCCTCGACGTCCTCCCGGCCTGTGGACAACTCCACGGTCGGGCCCGGGAAAACCCGGCCAGAATCCCATGAGAATGGATGTTCGATTTTGGTGTCAAGCACACCGCGGCGGATCGAGCTGTCCCTAGCGTAGCGCCATAGCACTCCACCCTCAGGGGAGTCAAGATCAGCGATCGACGCCATGCCGGATTCCGTCCACATCAGGACAAAACCGCCAGGGAGAGTGGCTCTGGTGGCCGGGGAGACGCGCGGTGCGGGCCACGGCATCGCTGTTCAGCTGGGTGCGACCGGAGCGACCGTCCACGTCACGGGGCGGACGAGCGGATCGCAGCGCTCGGAGATGAACCGCCCCGAGACCGTCGAGGAGACAGCGGCTCCCGTGGACGAGGCCGGCGGCCACGGAATCCCGGTTCGGGTGGACCATCTGACGCCCGAGGAAGTCGGCGCGCTCGCGGCCCGTATCCGGAGAGAACAGGGCTGTCCGCATGTTCCCGTGAACTACATCTGGGGAGCGGAGATCGAGTGGAACAAGTCGGTCTGGGAATCCTCCCTGGAAACCGGGCTGCACACCCTGCGCCTGGCCGTGGACACCCATGCCATCACCAGTCATTACGCGCTCCCGCTCCTCATCGAGACGCCGGGAGAACTGGTCGTCGAAGTGACGGACGGAACCGATGAGTACAACGCCGCCAACTACCGGGGCTCCCTCTTCTACGACCTGGCCAAGGCGTCGGTGAACCGGACGGCGTTCGCGCCGGCGCACGAGCTGGAGCCCCACGGTGCGACCGCCGTGTCCCTCACGCCCGGCCGGCTGCGCTCCAAAGCCATGCTGGAGGCCCACGGCGTCACCGAGGCGAACTGACGTGACACGATCGCGCACTCGCCCCATTTCGCCATCTCCGAGAGCCCGGCGTTCAACGGCCGGGCGGTTGCCGCGCTCTCGCAGAACCCCCGGGTGTCGCGCTGGAACGGCATGTCGCTGTCCAGCGGGCAGTTGGCGAAGGTCTACGGCTTCACCGACCTCGACGACAGTCGGCCCGATGCCTGGAGATATGTCACCGAGGTCCAGTACCCGGGCCGGCCGGCTGACGTAACGGGCTATCGCTGAGGTGAGCCCCCTCCACCGAGCCGGTCAGGCACGTTCCGGATGCTCCCCGGCCCCGTCCTGTCCGCCCCGGACCTCATTGCTCCCGGCAGTACGCCAGGACCGGCGCAGCCGCGTGAGCACCGGCTCACCACGTTGCTGGTGGCGGCCGTGCACCCGCGGGTCGTCCGTCACGTCGTACCGCTTCACATAGGCGCCGAGGAACGCCTGAAGCGTGGCGACGGCCGGGATCGCGATCAACGCACCCACAGCACCCATCAACGCCGTGCCCACGATGACCGATCCGAAGGCGACCGCCGGATGGATGTCGACGGTCCTGGAAGTGAGCTTGGGCTGCAGCGCATAGTTCTCGAACTGTTGATAGACGACGACGAATCCGAGCACCCACAGCGCGTACCAGGGGTCGACGGTGAACGCGATCAGCATGGGCAGGGCGCCCGCCAGATACGTACCGATCGTCGGGATGAACTGGGAGACCAGCCCGACCCAGATGGCGAGCGCGGGCGCGTACGGAACACCGAGGATCACCAGCAGGATGTAGTGCGCGATCCCGGAGATGAGTGCCATCAGGCCGCGCGAGTAGAGGTAGCCGCCGGTCTTGTCGACCGCGATCTCCCAGGCCCGCAGGACCTCGGCCTGCTTGGCGGGTGGCAGGACGGAGCACAGGGCGCGCCGCAGTCTGGGGCCGTCGGCGGCGAAGTAGAACGAGAACAGGAAGATCGTCAGAAGACGGAACAGCCCGCCGAGCACGGTGGTGGAGATGTCGAGCACTCCGGTCGCGCTGTTCTGGACGTACTTCTGCAGCCAGTCGGAGTGCAGCACGCTGTCCTGGACCTCGACCCGGGAGAGCTCGGTGTGGAAGCTCTGGTTGACCCAGTTGATCACCGAGTCCAGATACTTCGGGAACTCCTCGACCATGTCGACGATCTGGCCCGCGAGCATCGAGCCGAGCAGCACGACGAAACCGGCCGTCGCTATCAGCACGACGAGGAAGACCAGGAAAGTGGCGAGGCCGCGACGCATGCCGCGCGACGACATCCGGCTCACCGCAGGCTCTATGGCGAGAGCCAGGAAGAACGCGATCAGCACATTGATCAGCAGCCCGATGAGCTGGTCGAACGCCCAGCTGCCGAGCTGGAAACAGGCATAGAGCGCCAGGGCGAGCACCATGGCACGCGGCAGCCACGCGGGCATACGGGTCGGCCCGTGGCCTGACGGCTGGACCGGCGGGGCGGGCTGGGTGAGAGGCGTCTGGGTCTGGGCTGTCTCGTCTGTCGGTGACACCGCTCCAGTCTCGCCTACGGCTGTGACAAACAGCCGCCCGCCCCGGACAACATCACAGGTCCGGCCATTGACGAGCCAACGATCAGCGCTTGTCGTCGGGGATGCCGACCGCGCTACAGACACCGCGCCAGACATCCTTGGCCTCCCAGCCCGCGGCCAGCGCCTGGTGCACCGTCTGCCCGCCGAGCTCGGCCATCACATGATCGCGCGCGAAGGAATCGGCGTATCCCGCGCCGAAGTGGTCCGCCATCCGTTCCCAGAAAATCGTCAACCGCATGACCTCAGTATCCCGCTCCTGAGAGTGCAGCCATGCCGCTACGTCTTGCCGAGAGCGCTTACCGCCCTACGGTCGGTCCATGGCTGGAACCGGAACAAGTCCCCTCAACCGTGCCGAGCAGTTCATCTGGCTCACGGCCCGTGTCCTAGAACAGCGGCGGTTCGCCCATCACTTCCTGAAGGGAAGTGCGGAGGCCGTGGAGACCGCACTCGCCGCCTATCTGAATGAGGACGGCGGATACGGGCACGCACTCGAACCCGATCTGCGTGGCCCTGTCAGTCAGCCACTGCACACCGCGCACGCACTCAACGTCCTCGACTCCATCGGCCGCTGCAGCGGGCTGCGAGCGGAGCGGATCTGCCGCTTCCTGACCGAGGTGTCCACCAAGGAGGGGGCGCTGCCCGCTCTCCTGCCGTCGCAGCGCGGCTATCCGGCGGCACCGTTCATCCCGATCGTCGACGACCCGCCCGCGGCACTGTTGACCACCGGACCCGTCGTCGGGCTCCTGCACCGCAATGCGGTGTGGCATGCCTGGCTGTTCCGGGCCACCGATTTCTGCTGGGCGGCGGTCGACGCTCTGGACCGGTCGCATCCGTACGAGATCGAGGCGGCGCTCGCCTTTCTGGACGGCGCTCCGGACCGGGCCCGTGCGGAGGCGGCGGCCGACCGGCTCGGGCGGCTGGTGCGGGAACAGCGGCTGGCGGTACTGGATCCGGAGAGGAGCGCGGAGTACCCGGTGGCGGCCGGATACGCACCGGGCGAGCAGCACTTCCCGTACGACTATGCCCGTACACCCGATTCGCTCGCCCGCCGCTGGTTCACCGACGAGGAGCTGGCCCGCTCGCTCGACCATCTTGCGGCCGAGCAGCGGACGGACGGCGGCTGGCCGGTGAACTGGCGGCAGTGGGCACCTGGGACGGCTCTGGAGGGACGGCCCCTCGTGACGCTCAAGGCGCTCCTGACACTGCGGGCCCATGGGCGCAGCCTCGACTGAGACCGGGCGGGCAAGGCGGTGCAGCGGGCTCGTAGCCCGGCCCCGTGTGCTGCGCGCTGTGTGCCGTGCCCCGTGCATTCGAGTGGTGTCGCCGTGCATGTGCCGTCCGTATCGGTCAGCCGGCTGCGGACACGCCGTCGCCCCGGCAGCGGTGTCGCGCAGGGACCGAGCTGACGCGCTCCCCGGAAGGCCGGAAGCGGGCCGCCGGAATGGTGTGGCCCGGACCGCGCCGATGGGCCTCGCAGTGCACTGAACGGGTCGACACGTACGTGTGTAAGGGGCTCGGTCCCTATGAACCGAGCCCCTTGCACACGTGTCTCACCAAGGTGCCTATCCGAGGGCACGCACCCCTGCCGTGACGACCACGGCGGCCCCTACGACCACAAGGAAAGGCGCGCGCAGAACCAGTGCGAGCGCCGCTGCGGCGAGCCCCGCGCCCCTGGCGTCCAGCGTCAGGTGCTGCCCGCCGCCGAACGTCTGCTGCGCGGTGAGGGCGGCCAGCAGCGCGACGGGCAGCAGCGCGGCGAGACGCTGCGCGAGCGGACGTTCCAGCACACCGGCAGGTACCAGCAGTCCGAGCAGTTTGGCGAGGTAGCAGCCGACGGCGGTCAGCGCGATGGCGATCCAGATGTTCATCGGTTCTCCTCCGCCGTGGCCGTGCCCCGGCTCGTTCCTTTCCGGCGTCCGCTCAGGAAGAGGACGGCGGGTGCGGCGAGCGCGGACAGCAGGACGGGGACGCCTGCGGGCAGTACGGGCAGCAGGCCGAGCGCGAGCAGAACCGCGAGTGCGGCGGTGATGCGTTCCGTCGTGCTTTTGAGCATCGGCGCGAGCAGGGCGAGGAAGACGGCGGGCGATGCCGCGTCCAGCCCCCAGGCGTCGGTGTCGCCGAGTGCCTCGGCGCCGAGGGCCCCCAACAGCGTGGTCAGGTTCCACAGCACGTAGAGGGTGAGTCCGGTGACGGCGAAACCGATCCGTGCGGCTCGCCGGGTGGGCTGCGGCAGTGTCACGGCGGTCGTCTCGTCGATGACCCACTGGGCGGCGAAGGGACGGAGCGCGCGTGGAAGAGCGAGCAGCTGCGACAACCGCAGGCCGTAGAACGAGTTGCGTACGCCGAGGAAGAAGGCCCCGGCAGCCGCGGTGTAGGGGTTGCCGCCCGCCGCGAGAGCACCCACGAGGGCGAACTGCGAGGCCCCGGTGAAGACGGCGAGGCTGAGCGCGCAGGTCTGCAACAGGCTCAGTCCGGAACCGGCCGAGGTCACGCCGAAGGCGAAGCCGGAAAGTCCGACGGCTATGCCGACACCGAGCGCGTCGCGTACGACGGCCGAGTCCGACTTCGCCCCGACGGCGTCCGGCTGCACCCGGGGAACGGTCGCGCTGCCGTGGGGTGCGCCGGCTGCCTCGCCGAAGCCTTCTGGAAGTGTCGTCTGTTCTGCCACGACCGGAACGCTACGTGGCCAGATCGCGACCGGTCTTGTACGTTCTTGCGCGTTCGCGCCGGTACGCGCCAGGTGGCACTCCCACGATCCGGGTGAAGTGACGGTTGAGATGCGGCTGATCGGTGAAGCCGACCTCGGCGGCCACCTCCGCAGGTGCCCTCCCCGCGTCGAGCATCCGGCGCGCGGCCCGCACCCGGGCATCGGTGAGCCAGGTGTGCGGCGGCATCCCGTACTGCTTCTTGAAGGCCCTCAGCAGCGCGAACGGGCTGGTTCCGAGCTCCGCGGCCAGCGCCTCCAGGGTGGGCGGCTCCGCCATCCTGCCCTCCAGCACCGCGCGGGCCCGCGCCGCGTCGCGGGCACCCGCCGAGCGGGGAACGCGCGCAGGCTGCGCGCTGCCGTGCAGGCTCAGCAGCCGCGCGACCATCACCCGCAGCACGGTGTCCGCGGCGAGTGCGTTGCCCTCCTCGGCTGCCCGGTGGACCTCGCCGATCAGCCGGGCCGCGTACGGGTCCATGACGCTGGTCTCGGTGAAACCGATCGTGCCTCGCAGACTCGTCGTATCGGCCGCGATGTCGTTGATCACCTGTGCGGACGGGTACAGCGTGGCGTACACCCAGCCCTCCGGAACACCCGCGCGGGCGGTGTGCGGCACCTCCGGATTGATCATGACCACGACGCCGGGGCCCGCGTGTACGACGGTGCCGCCGGGCAGCCCGACGTCTTCCACCCCTCGAGTGATGGTGCCGAAGACATAGCCCTCGTGGCTGTGGCGCGGGAAGGTGTGGCGCACGTACCGGGCACGCAGCAGATCGAGGTCCGGCAGCTCTGCGTACCGCCAGTGCCTCGCCCACTCCCCTGACCCCGACTCCGGTATTGCCACCATGGACGAATCCTCGCAGCTCCCGGGTGCGGTCGCCGATGGCCGTCACAGCCGTTGTCAGTGCCGGGGTGCACGATGGGGGACATGGCCGGCTCTGCGCTCGACTCGTTCTCCCCTGCGACCCGCAGCTGGTTCGCGGGCGCCTTCAGCGCGCCCACCGCCGCGCAGGAAGGCGCCTGGCGCGCGATCGGCGAAGGCTCGGACGTGCTCGTCGTCGCGCCGACCGGCTCCGGCAAGACCCTGGCCGCGTTCCTCGCCGCGCTGGACGGTCTTGCGTCCGTCCCGCCGCCCGCCGAGGCGAAGAAACGCTGCCGTGTGCTGTACGTGTCACCCCTCAAGGCCCTAGCGGTCGATGTCGAGCGCAATCTCCGCTCGCCGCTGACCGGCATCCGCCAGGAATCGGTACGTCTGGGGCTGCCCGAGCCCGAGGTCCGGGTGGGAATCCGCTCCGGCGACACCCCGCCCGCCGAGCGCCGCTCGATGGCGACCCGGCCGCCGGACATCCTGATCACCACGCCCGAATCACTGTTCCTGATGCTGACCTCATCGGCCCGGGATGCGCTGTCCGGCATCGAGACGGTGATCCTCGACGAAGTGCATGCCGTGGCGGGTACGAAGCGGGGCGCCCATCTCGCCGTGTCGCTGGAGCGTCTCGACGAGCTGCTGCCGCGGCCCGCACGGCGGATCGGCCTGTCGGCGACGGTCCGTCCGGTCGACGAGGTGGCGCGCTTCCTCTCACCACAGAGGAAGGTGGAGATCGTCCAGCCGCCGTCCACCAAGCGGTTCGACCTGTCGGTGGTCGTGCCGGTCGAGGATCTGGGCGAGCTCGGCGGCTCCCCCGCCACCGACACCGACCAGGCCGGCCAGACGGACAAGCCGTCGATCTGGCCCCATGTCGAGGAACGCATCGCCGATCTCGTCCAGGAGCATCGCTCCACCATCGTCTTCGCCAATTCCCGCCGCCTCGCGGAGCGGCTCTGCAACCGGCTCAACGAGATCGCGTACGAGCGGGCCACCGGCACCGTGCTCGAGGGGCACGGCTCCGCCACGACGCTGCCGCAAGCGCACTCCCCGGCCGAGATCATGGCCCAGTCGGGCGCGTCGAAGGGCGCCCCCGCGCTCCTCGCCCGCGCACACCACGGTTCGGTCTCCAAGGAACAGCGCGCCCAGGTCGAGGAGGACCTCAAGGCGGGCCGGCTGCCGGCCGTGGTCGCCACCTCCAGTCTGGAGCTGGGCATCGACATGGGGGCGGTCGATCTGGTCGTCCAGGTGGAGTCGCCGCCGTCGGTCGCCTCCGGGCTGCAACGGGTCGGCCGGGCCGGGCACCAGGTCGGTGCGGTTTCCACCGGAGTGGTCTTCCCGAAGTACCGGGGCGATCTGGTGCAGGCCGCCGTGGTCACCGAGCGGATGCGCGAGGGCTCCATCGAGGCGCTCCGGATCCCGTCCAACCCCTTGGATGTGCTGGCCCAGCAGCTCGTCGCCATGGTCGCCCTGGACACGTGGCAGGTGGATGACCTGCTGGCCATGACCCGCCGCGCCGCGCCCTTCGCCGCCCTGCCCGAGTCGGCGTTCACGGCCGTGCTGGACATGCTCGCCGGGCGCTATCCGTCCGATGCCTTTGCCGAGCTGCGCCCGCGTGTGGTCTGGGACCGGGTGGCCGGTACGGTCACGGGCCGCCCCGGCGCCCAGCGACTCGCCGTCACGTCCGGCGGGACCATCCCCGACCGCGGGCTCTTCGGGGTCTTTCTCGCCGGCGCCGACCCCAAGAAGGGCGGCGGCCGGGTGGGCGAGCTGGACGAGGAGATGGTGTACGAGTCCCGGGTGGGCGACGTCTTCACGCTGGGCACCACGTCCTGGCGAATCGAGGACATCACCCGTGACCGGGTCCTGGTGTCGCCCGCCCCCGGGGTTCCCGGCCGGCTGCCGTTCTGGAAGGGCGATCAGCTGGGCCGTCCACTGGAGCTGGGGCGTGCGCTCGGCGCGTTCCTCCGCGAGATCGGCGGACTGTCCCAGGAAGATGCCCGGCAGCGTCTGCTCGCGGCCGGTCTCGACACCTGGGCCGCCGACAACACCCTGTCGTACATCGACGAACAGCGCCGCGCCTGCGGTCACGTACCGGACGACCGGACCATCCTCGTCGAGCGTTTCCGTGACGAACTGGGTGACTGGCGGGTCGTCGTCCACTCCCCGTTCGGCGCGCAGGTGCATGCCCCATGGGCGCTGGCGCTGAATGCCCGCCTCGCCGAGCGGTACGGCATGGACGCCCAGGTGATGCATGCCGACGACGGCATAGTGCTGCGTCTGCCCGACGCAGACCTGATGGGCCTGGACCTCCTGGACTTCGATCCGGCGCAGGACCCGGCCCAGGATCCGGCACCGTTGCCGGCCTCCTCGTACGACAGCGGACAACCGCCTGTCGGCGCTGCGGACGTGACCTTCGACCAGGGCGAGATCAACCAGATCGTCACCGACCAGGTGGGCGGATCAGCCCTGTTCGCCTCGCGGTTCCGCGAATGCGCGGCGCGCGCCCTGCTGCTGCCGCGGCGCAGCCCCGGCAAGCGCACCCCGCTCTGGCAGCAGCGCCAACGCGCCGCGCAACTCCTCCAGGTCGCCTCCGAGTTCGGCTCCTTCCCGATCGTTCTGGAAGCGGTCCGCGAATGCCTCCAGGATGTCTTCGACGTCCCCGGGCTGACGGAACTCATGGGCGACCTCGAAGCACGCCGTGTCCGGCTGGTCGAGGTGACCACCCCGGAGCCCTCGCCCTTCGCCCGCTCGCTCCTGTTCGGCTATGTCGCCCAGTTCCTGTACGAGGGCGACTCGCCCCTCGCCGAGCGGCGGGCCGCCGCCCTCTCCCTCGACTCCCACCTCCTGGCCGAGCTCCTCGGCCAGGCAGAACTGCGCGAACTGCTCGACGCCGACGTCCTGACCGAGCTGGAGCAAGAACTCCAGTGGCTGACCGAGGACCGTCGGATCAAGGACATCGAAGGGGTCGCCGATCTTCTTCGGGTCCTCGGTCCGCTCACCGATGCGGAGTTGGCCGAGCGTGGCGCCCAGCCGTCCTGGGCTCCGGAGCTGTCCGCTGCCCGCCGGGCCATCCGGGTCCGAATCGGCGGAGCGGACCACTGGGCCGCGATCGAGGACGCGGGACGGCTGCGCGACGCACTGGGCACCGCCCTCCCGGTGGGTGTCCCCGAGGCTTTCACCGAACCGGTGAAGGACCCACTCGGCGATCTTCTCGCCCGATACGCGCGTACGCACGGCCCGTTCACCTCCACCGAGGCCGCCACCCGTTTCGGCCTCGGCACCGCTGTCACGGACGGCGCGCTGCAGCGGCTCGCCGCGACCGGCCGGATCGTCCAGGGCGAGTTCCACCCCGCCGGCATCGGCCAGGAGTGGTGCGACACCACCGTGCTGCGCCGACTGCGCCGCCGCTCGCTCGCCGCGCTCCGCCATGAGCTGGAGCCTGTCCCGCCCGCCGCCCTCGCCGGCTTCCTTCCGCAGTGGCAGCACCTGGGCAACAACAGCCTGCGCGGCATCGACGGACTGGCCCGCGCCATCGAGCAGTTGCAGGGTGCGCCCGTCCCGGCGTCGGCTCTGGAGAAACTGATCCTGCCGGGCCGGGTCACCGGCTACTCCCCGGCGCTGCTGGACGAGCTGACCACCACCGGCGAGGTCGTCTGGGCCGGTGCGGGTGCCCTTCCCGGCAAGGACGGCTGGCTGTCCCTCTACCTCGCCGACAGCGCACCCCTGCTCCTCCCGCCCCCGCACCCGCTCGAACTGAGCGCATTGCACGAATCCGTCCTGACGGCCCTGACCGGCGGATACGGACTGTTCTTCCGGCAAATCGCCGACCAGGTCCGAGCCACCACCCACCCGGACTGCACCGATCCGCAACTGGCCGATGCGGTCTGGGACCTGGCCTGGTCGGGCCGGCTCACCAATGACACGCTCGCCCCGCTGCGTTCACTCCTCGGCTCCGGTCGCACGGCAGGATCGACCGCCCACCGCGCCAAACGGAGCGTCCCGCGCGGGCGTTACGGCTCACTCACCGGCGCCGCCCGGACCGTGTCCCGCACCGGCCCGCCCACCGTCTCGGGCCGCTGGTCCCTCCTGCCCGCCACCGAACCCGACCCCACGCACCGTGCGCACGCGCTGGCCCGCACACTCCTCGACCGCCACGGGGTGGTGACCCGCGGCGCGGTCCAGGCCGAAGGCGTCGAGGGCGGCTTCTCCGCCACGTACCGCGTCCTCTCCGCCTTCGAGGACAACGGGCAGGCCCGGCGCGGCTATGTCGTCGAGGGCCTGGGAGCGGCCCAGTTCGCCATGGACGGCGCGGTCGACCGGCTGCGTGCCACGTCCACCGCCCGCGACCGTACGGAGCCGGGAGCCACACCCCACGCCCTGGTCCTCGCCGCGGCGGACCCGGCCAATGCCTATGGCGCGGCCCTGCCCTGGCCCGAACCGCCGGACGGCGCCGGGCACAAGCCTGGTCGCAAGGCGGGCGCCCTGGTGGTGCTCGTCGACGGCGAGCTGGCAATGTACATGGAGCGCGGCGGCAAGACGCTGCTGGCCTGGCCCACCGACCCGGAGGACCCGGCACTCCTCGCCGCAGCCGGGGCACTGGCGGCAGCCGCCCGTGCGGGGGCGCTCGGCACGGTCACGGTGGAGCGCACCAACGGCGCCTCGTCCCTGACCTCCCCGCTCGGCCGCACGCTGGAGGCGGCCGGATTCCTGGCCACCCCGAGGGGACTCCGCCTGCGCGCCTGAACCACCTGCACACCTCACACCTCCCTACGCCACTCCGCCCGTCCCCAACACCATCCGCACCCAGCACGCCACACTCCCCACCCGACCCCGCATCATGGAGGCATGCCCGAAGGAGACACCGTCCTGCAGACCGCCAAACGTCTGCACACCGCACTCGTCGGCCAGGTCCTCACCCGCTCCGACCTGCGCGTCCCCCGATTCGCCACCGCCGACCTCACCGGCCGGACGGTTCTGGACGTCACCTCGCGCGGCAAGCATCTCCTCACCCGTATCGAAGGCGGCCTGACCCTCCACAGCCATCTGCGGATGGACGGCGCCTGGCGGATCTATGCTCCGGGCGAGCGCTGGCGCGGCGGCCCTGCCCACCAGATCCGCGCCGTCCTCGCCAACGCGGAACACACCGCCGTCGGCTACCGGCTCCCCGTCCTCGAACTCCTCCGCACCCGGGACGAGGAGAAGGCGGTCGGTCATCTCGGCCCCGACCTGCTGGGCCCCGACTGGAACGCCGAAACCGCTCTGCACAATCTGCTCAGCGCCCCCGCCCGTCCCCTGGGCGAGGCCCTCCTGGACCAGCGCAACCTGGCCGGAATCGGCAACATCTACAAGGCCGAGCTCTGCTTCCTCGCCCGTGCGACCCCTTGGCTCCCCATCGGCGACCTGGCCGCCCCCACCGCCGCCCGGCTTGTCACCACGGCCAAACAGCTCCTCGAAGCCAACCGCGACCGACCCATGCGCACGACGACCGGCGCAGCTTCCCGTGGATACGGCGCGAACGAACGGCTCTGGGTCTACGGAAGGACCAACCGCCCCTGCCTGCGCTGCGGCACGCCCATCCGCACAGCCGATCAGGACGCCCGCCCCACCTACTGGTGCCAGCGTTGTCAATCGGGCCCCACAAGCTAGTTGACGCTCCGTCAGCTTCGGTCGTACCGTCCGGTCATGTCCCTCACCGCGTACGACCTCACGGGCCGCTCCGCGTTCATCACCGGCGCGGCGGGTGGCATCGGCCGCGCAGGCGCCATCCTGCTCGCAGCGGCGGGCGCCACCGTGCACTGCGCAGACCGCGACGAGAAGGGCCTGCTGGAGACCCGGGACCTGATCGCCGAAGCCGGTGGCACACCCCACATCCACACCCTCGATGTCACCGACCGCAGTCGGATCAGGGCCGCGGTGGCCGCCGCGGGCAAGCTCGACATCCTGGCCGCCGTTGCCGGAATCATGCATACGAGCAGCGTCCTGGAGACCGCGGACGACGACCTCGATCGCATCCTCTCAGTCAATTTCAAGGGCGTTCTGTACGCCTGTCAGGAAGTTGCCCGCAGCATGATCGCGCGCGGCGCACCCGGCTCGCTGATCACCATGGCCTCGGGAGCGGTCGACGCCGCGAGCCCCGGGCTGCTCTGCTACAGCGCGGCCAAGGCGGCGGTCGTCCAGCTGACGAAGACTCTCGCAACCGAGCTGGGGCCTCATTCCATCCGTGTCAACGCCGTCGCCCCGGGCTGGATCCGTACGCCCATGACCGCCCGCCACGACGCGGAACAACAACACCGGGCGGAGGCCACGATGGCGCGGATTTCCCCGCTCGGCCGGGTCGGCGAGCCCGAGGACGTCGCCCACACCCTGGTCTATCTGGCATCCGATGCGTCGGCCTTCATGACCGGTCAGATCCTCCGCCCGAACGGCGGCGTAGCCATGCCCTGGTAGTCCGCCAGGCCCGGCCACCGCACCGTATCCCAACAGCGGACCACCGCCCCAGGCACCCCATCCCAAGAGCGGACCGCCGCCCCAGGCACCGCGCCCCGATGTCGGACCACCAACCCGCACTCGCATCCGCCCCGCTCGCCCCCGCCGGCCCAGCGGTCGCGGTCACATGCACGGGCAGGAGGCTCAGCCCCCATCCGCCCGCCGCCACCGCACCCTCGACAAGCCCCGCATGGGCCGGTTCCAGCACGAGCCGCAGCACGGCCCACCACCACACCCCGCCGAGAACGAGCGCCGGCACCCATCGCCGTACCATGGCTGCCTCCTCCGGCCGAACCTAGCCCGGCCCGCTCGCCCGGCGGGAGGGCGCACCGGTGCACCACCGGCGCGCAGTGCGCTGCCGCAGACCGTTGTGCGCTCTCCGCCCGGGACATCCGGGCTTGCTCCGGATCGCGGCTCCACCCGGGCCAGAGGCGCTCAGGCACCCGGGCGCAGGCCGCATCGAGACACGTCAGGCCACGTCAGACCGTGCCGGGTCACCCGTGATCTTCCTGATCGATGCCTCTTACTCGCAGTCTCGCCCAGACACTCCCGAGCCGCATCCAGAACGGACCACGCCCACCACCCCGGACCATGCAAAAGCCCCGGCCGCCCCCTGAGGGCCGACCGGGGCTCCGCTTCACACCGGACCTCGCGGGTCAGGCGGCGACGACATCCACCGCTTCCGCGGGCGCCTTGATGGTCACCCGTCCCGTCGGCACACCTGCCACCGACGTCACGGAGACGGAATTGAGCATTGGACGTACCGGCACAGGCACCGGATCGCCGACTGCTGCCGACTCGGCCAGTTCGGCCAGCGACAGCTCATCGCTCACTTCACGCATGAGCTCGGACATCCGTACGTCAAGCGCGTCGCAAATGGCGGAGAGCAGCTCGGAGGATGCCTCCTTCTGCCCCCGCTCCACCTCGGAGAGATAGCCGAGCGAGACTCGGGCGGACGAGGAGACTTCGCGCAGAGTACGGCCTTGGCGCTGGCGCTGCCGACGCAGCACGTCACCAAGCAGGCGACGGAGCAGAATCATCGGTGGCTCCCTCCTCGGACCGCGTAGCCGCATCCTTCACGCCCCACCGTACCGCCTTGCGCCGCGGCCGTGCGGGGAGCGATGTCGTGTTCACTCAGGGCTGCAAACATCAATTCCCCCCGTTCTGTTCCGTATCCTGTGCGCTTGCATTCTTGCCGAGTTCGGCGGAGAGCAATGCCAGCACGCTCCGTACACTCTCTCTCCGGATGTCCGCACGCCCGCCGTTCAATCGCAGGGCGGTCACATTCTGCGCGCCGTCCGGCCCGGCCACCGCAACATAGACCGTGCCGACGGGTTTGCCGTCCTGCGGCTCGGGGCCCGCAACGCCGGTGGTGGCCATACCCCAGTCTGCCCCGAGAACGCGGCGCACACCTGCTGCCATCTGCCGCGCCACCTCCGGGTCGACCGCACCGCGCTCCGCCAGGAGGACGCCATCGACACCCAGCAATTCCCGCTTCAGGGGCGTTGCGTACGCCGTCACGGACCCGCGGAAGGAGTTCGAGGCACCCGGTACGGAAGTCAGCTCCGCCGCGACCAGACCGCCGGTCAGCGACTCGGCGACGGCAAGAGTCTCACCGCGCTCCATGAGCAGCTCCAGCACCCGGGCCGCGGCAGTCACCGCTCGGCCTCCGCCGAACCACGGGCACCCGAGGCCCGGGAGACCGGCCCTGCCCCCTCAGCGGCCCCGGACACCTCAGGCCCCGCAGATAGCCCGGACACCGCAGCTGCTCTGGCCCCCCCAGCAGCCTCCGCCGCAGCGGCCCGCTCGACCGCGAGCCCCTGGCGTCGCAGCACGACGGCCTGGCGCACGTAGTCGAGCCCCGTGACGACCGTCAGCACGACAGCCACCGCCATCACCCAGAAGCGCAGGGTGGCAAGTGGACCGGTCAGCGCCAGGACGTACATCCCGACGGCCGTCCCCTGCGCCAGAGTCTTCATCTTCCCGCCGCGACTGGCCGGGATCACCGCATGCCGTATCACCCAGAACCGCATCAGCGTGATGCCGATCTCGCGGAAGAGGATCACGCCCGTGACCCACCAGGGCAGATCACCGAGATACGACAGACAGATCAGCGCCGCGCCCATGATCGCCTTGTCCGCGATCGGGTCGGCGATCTTCCCGAAGTCGGTGACCAGGTTGTATGTACGCGCGAGATGACCGTCGAACAGGTCGGTGATCATGGCGATGGCGAACGCCGCCCAGGCGAACGACCGCCAGGCCGGGTCGTAGCCGCCGTTGTGCAGGAGCAGCATCACGAATCCGGGCACCAGCACCAGCCGCAGCATGGTGAGCAGATTGGCGATGTTCCACAGGCTGGCCTGGTTGACGGCCGCAGTACCCAGCTTGCCGCCGCGGACCGGCTTCGCGCCGGAGCCGCCTGCCGCGGATGCCGGGACTCCCGTCATCTGGCCGCCTCCACGAGCTCGGAACACTCGGCCACCAGGTCCACTCCTTCGGTGCCCACAACCTTTGCCTCGACCATACGGCCGGGCACGAGGCCCTCGCGTGCGGTGAAGAGCACCTGGCCGTCCGTTTCGGGGGCCTGGTGGGCCGCGCGCCCCACCGCGCCGTCCTCTTCGTCGACGGATTCGACCAGCACCTGCAGGGACTCCCCCAGACGCTCCTCGGCGCGCTGCGAGGTCAGTTCCTCGGCCAGTTGCGAGATGTGCGCGAGCCGCTCCGCGATGACGTCGGCGTCCAGCTTGTTCTCGTAACCGACCGCCTCGGTGCCCTCTTCGTCGGAGTAGCCGAAGACGCCGATGGCGTCGAGCCTGGCGCCGGTGAGGAAGCGTTCCAGTTCCGCCAGGTCGGCCTCGGTCTCGCCGGGGAAGCCCACGATGAAGTTGGAGCGGGCACCGGCCTGTGGCGCCTTGCTACGGATGGTGTCCAGGAGCTCCAGAAAGCGGTCGGTGTCACCGAAGCGGCGCATCGCCCGCAGCACGCCGGGGGCCGAGTGCTGGAAGGACAGGTCGAAGTACGGGGCGACCTTCGGGGTCGAGGTCAGTACGTCGATGAGGCCCGGCCGCATCTCCGCCGGCTGCAGATAGCTGACCCGGATCCGCTCGATCCCCTCGACGTCGGCGAGCTCCGGCAGGAGTGTCTCGAGCAGCCGGATGTCGCCGAGGTCCTTGCCGTACGAGGTGTTGTTCTCGGAGACCAGCATGACCTCCTTCACGCCCTGCTCGGCCAGCCAGCGGGTCTCCCCCAGCACGTCCGACGGGCGGCGCGAGATGAAGGAGCCGCGGAAGGAAGGGATGGCGCAGAAGGAGCAGCGGCGGTCGCAGCCGGAAGCGAGCTTCACCGAGGCGACGGGGCTGGTGCCCAGCCGGCGGCGCAGGGGCGCCCGCGGCCCGGAGACCGGAGCGACTCCGTCGGGAAGGTCCTCGGGGGCGGGGGCCGGTGCGGCCTCCTGTGCGTGCCCCGGCAGGGCCACGGCGGCGTCCTGCCGCTCGGCCGGGCTGATCGGCAGGAGCTTGCGGCGGTCGCGCGGGGTGTGCGAGGCGTGGATGCCACCGTTGAGGATGGTCTGAAGGCGGTCGGAGATGTCGGCGTAGTCGTCGAATCCGAGGACGCCATCCGCTTCGGGCAGGGCCTCGGCGAGGTCCTTGCCGTAGCGCTCGGCCATGCAGCCGACGGCGACCACGGCCTGGGTCCTGCCATGGTCCTTCAGATCATTGGCTTCGAGCAGGGCATCGACGGAGTCCTTCTTGGCGGCCTCGACGAATCCACAGGTGTTGACGACGGCGACATCCGCGTCGGAGGCATCCTCGACGAGCTCCCAGCCGTCCGCTGCCAAGCGGCCTGCGAGCTCCTCCGAGTCCACCTCGTTACGGGCGCAGCCAAGAGTGACAAGGGCGACGGTACGGCGTTCGGGCATGGGCTCAAGACTACTTTGTCCCGGCGCTCGCCCTGCCGTGCAGGGTTCCACCGTCACACCGAGTGACAAAGCAGGCGAGCGCCCGGCAGGATTGCCGGGCGCTCGCCGTGTTACTCATGCCGCTTGGGGAAACCGTGTGTGTACGGGTCAGCCGACCGCCGGGTCGCCCTTCGTGTACGAGAGCCGCTCGACCTGGCCCGGCTGGAACTTGTCCTCGACCTTCTTGCCGTTCACAAAGAGCTCGATGGACCCGGCATCACCGAGGACGAGGTCGACCCGCTCCTGGTCCTGGAAGGTCTTGGACTGGCCCTGCAGCAGCAGCCCGTCGAAGAGCAGCCGCCCGTTGTGGTCCTTGGCGGAGATCCAGCTCTTGCCCTGGCTGGCGCTGAGCTTCACCGTCACCTTGTCCCTGGGTGCCGCGGCGATGGCACTGTCGGAGGGCTGCGGCTTGGGGTCGACGGACTTGTTGGTCTTCGGCTTGGGGCTCTTCGTATTGGGCGTCGAGCCCTCCGCGACCTGTGTGGTCGTGGAGCCGTCGTCGCCGCCCTTGAAGAAGGTGAAGCCGACGAATCCGACGACGGCGACGATCGCGACGACCATGGCCGCCGTCCAGTTGGGCCGACGGGGTTCGGAACGGATTCTCTCGGCCTCGAACAGCGGCGCCGCGGGCGTGGGTGCGGGACGGCCGCCGTGCTCGGCATCGTACTGCGAAACCAGCGATTCCGGATCGGTCCCGACGGCACGCGCCAAGGTACGGATATGGCCGCGCGCATACACGTCGCCGCCACAGCGGGAGAAGTCGTCCTCTTCGATCGCGTGCACGATGGGGATGCGCACCCGGGTGGACGAACTGATCTCTTCGACCGTGAGACCTGCGGCGATACGAGCCTGCTGGAGCACTCGACCGATCGAAGGCCGGTCGTCTTCGGGGGAGTTGCCGATGGACACGGGGGCGCCTTTCGAGCGTGAGCCACCTGCTGGGTGTTCAGTCTAGGGGGGGTACGAAAGGGTGGGGCAACCGGGAGGAAGGACTTTGTACGCCATCAGACTCGAACGCCGTCCGATTCTCTGGGCCACCCCGAGAAGGACAATCTTGCCGCCCCTCCCTTCAACTTGACGTACGACCCGACGAAACGGTTGCCCGTTCTTCTCCTACGAAGCGGTTTCCCCGCGGATCAGTGCCAACACCCCGTCCAGCTCGTCCGGTTTCACCATGACGTCACGCGCCTTGGATCCCTCGCTCGGCCCGACGATGTTCCTCGACTCCATCAGGTCCATCAGCCGGCCGGCCTTGGCGAAGCCGACCCGCAGCTTGCGCTGAAGCATCGAGGTGGACCCGAACTGGGTGGAGACGACCAGTTCGGCGGCCTGGCAGAGCAGATCCAGGTCGTCGCCGATGTCCTCGTCGATCTCCTTCTTCTTGGCGGTGCCGACCACCACGTCCTCGCGGAAGACCGGCGCCATCTGATCCTTGCAGTGCTGGACGATGGCCGCGACCTCGTCCTCGGTGACAAAGGCACCCTGCATACGGGTGGGCTTGTTGGCCCCCATCGGCAGGAACAGACCGTCACCCTTTCCGATGAGCTTCTCGGCGCCGGCCTGGTCGAGGATGACGCGGCTGTCGGCCAGCGAAGACGTCGCGAAGGCGAGCCGGGAGGGCACATTCGCCTTGATCAGACCGGTGACGACGTCGACCGAGGGCCGCTGGGTCGCAAGCACCAGGTGGATACCGGCAGCGCGGGCCAGCTGGGTGATACGGACGATGGCGTCCTCCACATCACGGGGAGCGACCATCATCAGGTCGGCCAGCTCATCGACGATCACCAGCAGATACGGGTACGGCGAGAGCTCGCGCTCGCTGCCCTCCGGCGGCTTGACCTTGCCGTTGCGCACGGCCTGGTTGAAGTCGTCGATGTGCCGGTACCCGAACGCGGCGAGGTCGTCGTACCGGAGGTCCATCTCCCGTACGACCCATTGGAGGGCCTCGGCCGCACGCTTGGGATTGGTGATGATCGGCGTGATCAGGTGCGGGATGCCCTCGTACGCGGTCAGCTCGACCCGCTTGGGGTCGACCAGCACCATCCGTACGTCGTCCGGTGTCGCCCGCACCATGACCGAGGTGATCAGACAGTTGATGCAGGACGACTTGCCGGAACCGGTCGCACCGGCCACCAGCACGTGCGGCATCTTCGCCAGGTTGGCCATCACATATCCGCCCTCGACGTCCTTGCCGAGCGCGACCAGCATCGGATGGTCGTCCTCGGCGGCGTCCGCGAGGCGCAGCACATCGCCGAGGTTGACCATCTCCCGGTCGGTGTTGGGGATCTCGATGCCGACCGCCGACTTACCCGGGATCGGGGAGATGATCCGGACATCGGGACTCGCGACCGCGTAAGCGATGTTCTTGGCGAGCGCGGTGATCCGCTCGACCTTCACCGCGGGCCCGAGCTCCACCTCGTACCGTGTGACCGTCGGTCCGCGGGTGAAGCCGGTGACGGCGGCGTCGACCTTGAACTCGGTGAAGACGTTCGTCAGGGACGCGACGATCGCGTCGTTGGCGGCGCTGCGGGTCTTGCCGGGCCCGCCGCGTTCCAGCAGGTCGAGCGAGGGCAGCGAGTAGGTGATGTCGCCGGAGAGCTGCAGCTGTTCGGCGCGGGCGGGCAACGGCTGGGACTGTGACCGGTCGGGCGCGGGCTTCGTCAGATCGGGTACGCCGCCCGAGGGCACCGCCCCCTTCTCCGGTTTCCCTCCCCCGTCGGCGGGTTCGCCCTCCCTGGCGCCCGGCACCGGCGTGCCTGGGCGTTCGCGTTCGACGGAGACGCCCTGGGTGAGGTCGGCGACGATCGGCGAGGGCGGCATGCCGTTGAGCACGGCCCCGTCGAGCGCGGCGGCCGCGGCGGCCGCGACATCCACCGCGTCCATGGTGCGGTTCGTCGTGGGCTGCACGGAAGGCCTGCGCGGCCTGCGGCGCTTGGAGAGCGCGTCGGCCTCCGCCTGGTCGGGGTGGTACTCCGCAGGTACTTCGGAGCGGCGTGCGGAGGAGCGGCGGGAGCGGGCGGGCAGCGCCTCGCGCCACTGCTCGTCGTAGCGCTCGTCGTCGCTCTCCTCTTCCGCGCCGGGGTCGTACACCGGGTCGAGGATGCCCAGCTTGGTGCCGAGCAGCCGGAGCCGTTGTGGAATGGCGTTCACCGGGGTGGCGGTGACGACCAGCAGTCCGAAGACGGTGAGCAGCAGCAGCAGCGGTACGGCGAGGACCTCGCCCATCGTGTAGACCAGCGGTTTGGAGGCCGCCCAGCCGATGAGTCCGCCCGCGTCCTGCATCGCCGTGGTGCCGTCTCCCCGGCCGGGCGATCCGCACGCGATGTGGACCTGTCCGAGCACCCCGATGACCAGGGCGGAGAGCCCGATGACGATGCGGCCGTTGGCCTCGGGCTTCTCCGGGTAGAGGATCAGCCGTACACCGATGGCGCCGAGCAGTATCGGTACGAGCAGATCGAGCCGGCCGAAGGCTCCGGTGACGAGCATCTCGACGAGGTCTCCGACGGGCCCGCGCAGATTCGACCAGGTACCCGCGGCGACAACCAGCGCGAGACCGAGCAGCAGCAGCGCGATGCCGTCCTTGCGGTGCGCGGGATCGAGTCCCTTGGCGCCACGCCCTATGCCACGGAACATCGCGCCGACGGCGTGGGCCGCACCGAGCCAGACGGCGCGCGCCATGCGGTACACCCCGCCGGTGGGCGACGGTGCCGGTTTGGGCGCGGCCGCCTTCTTGGCCACCGCCTTCTTGGCGGGGGCCTTCTTCGCGGGCGCGGTCTTCTTCGCGGGCGCGGCTTTCTTGGCCGGCCCCGCGGTACGGCCGACGCGCTTCGCGGTGCCCGCCGTGCCCTGGGAACCCTTGCCGGACGTACGTGAGGCCATGGTGCCGAGGTTACCGGTGTCGATGGCCGTGAACACGTGTGCCTGCCGCTTCACCCGACCGTGTCGCTGTACAGAGGCAGGAAACTGACGCGTCCTCACGCCGTCCCGCCGCTGAATGCCCCTGTCGCCGATCCGTCGAACAGCCGGGACGGCAGGGCAGTTGGTCTAGCGTGCCGACAACCGCCCGTTCCCCGGCCTGAGGTCGTACTGCCCTGCTCCCCGCCATGGAGTCGCGGGGCAGTACGGCGCTACGAGGGAAGGACTGCCGCGCCGCTGCCGGTGCCGGGCTCCAGCGCGTCGAGTGCCCGGCGCAGACCGGTCAGCTTGCGTTCCAGATGGGCGGCGGTGGCCACGGCCGCGGCGTCCGCCGACTCGTCGTCGAGCTGCTTGGAGAGCGCTTCGGCCTGCTCCTCGACGGCCGCGAGCCGCGCCGAGAGCTCGGCCAGCAGCCCTGCGGGCTCATTCTCGTGGCCCGCGCTGCCGTTGGCATCGCCCTCCAGTTGGAGCCGCAGCAGCGCCGCCTGCTCGCGCAGCTTGCAGTTCTTCATGTAGAGCTCGACGAAGACCGAAACCTTGGCCCGCAGCACCCATGGGTCGAACGGCTTCGAGATGTAGTCCACCGCGCCCGCCGCGTAACCCCTGAAGGTGTGATGCGGACCGTGATTGATCGCGGTGAGGAAGATGATCGGGATGTCCCGGGTCCGTTCCCGGCGCTTGATGTGCGCGGCGGTTTCGAAACCGTCCATGCCTGGCATCTGGACGTCCAGCAGAATGACCGCAAAGTCGTCCGTGAGCAGCGCTTTGAGCGCTTCCTCCCCTGACGATGCCCGTACCAGTGTCTGATCGAGCGCAGAGAGGATGGCCTCCAGCGCCAGCAGATTCTCCGGCCGGTCATCGACCAGGAGGATCTTGGCCTTCTGCACCATGGCCCGTCCTCCTCGCCCCGGAATTGCACCGGGCGCCGCCCCAGGGGACGACTCCCTTACGCCGTCCGTCCTTGTGCCGGTCATGGTAGCCGCACCCCGCCCGTCACCACACCCTGTCACCGCGATGTCACTGTGCACACAACAGAAACGCGGTGGGGGATCAGAAGGTTCCCCGTACCGCGCCTCCTCACACCCCTGCGAGCACAGCCGCTCATCAACTCATCGCGATTCTTTCAATTAATGATCACTCTCCGCGCATCCACTGCTCCATAACGGAAAGAAGATGATCAGGATCGACAGGCTTGGTGACATAGTCGGAAGCGCCGGATTCGATCGCCTTCTCCCGGTCACCCTTCATGGCCTTCGCGGTCAGCGCGACGATCGGCAGCCCGGCGAACTGCGGCATCCTGCGGATCGCCGCCGTCGTGGCATAGCCGTCCATCTCCGGCATCATGATGTCCATCAGTACGACCGTCACATCGTCGTGCTGTTCCAGGACTTCGATGCCCACACGTCCGTTCTCCGCGTACAGGACCGAAAGACCGTGCTGCTCCAGCACGCTGGTGAGCGCGAAGACGTTACGGATGTCGTCGTCGACGATCAGCACCTTCTCGCCGTGGAACCGGAACATCCTGCGGACCTCCGGTTCCTCCTGCCCGGCAAGCGTCCACGGCTCCTGCGGAGCAGCGGGGGCGGCGGCGCGGGACGGCAGCGCGGGCCGCCGCTCCGCGCTCCCCAGGGTCTTGCGGCGATGCCGCATCAGCCCGGCGGCACCCGCCGAATCGTGCACGGTGGCCATCGAGCCGGCGCCCGGACCGGCCTCCGGAAGCAGACCTTCCTCGACTGCGGCACCGTGTGCCTCGATGGGCCCAGGAGCGATCTGCGGATAGCCCTGCGGCGGCAACTCGCTCGGATGCAGCGGCAGATAGAGCGTGAACGTCGAGCCGCGGCCCGGCTCGCTCGCCGCGTGGATCTCGCCGCCCAGCAGCCGGGCGATCTCCCGGCTGATGGACAGGCCGAGCCCCGTACCGCCGTACTTGCGACTGGTCGTACCGTCCGCTTGCTTGAACGCCTCGAAGATCACCAGCATCTTGCTGGACGCGATCCCGATACCGGTGTCGGTGACCGAGAAGGCGATCAGATCGGCGTCGGCGTCACGCAGCGAACCGGCCTCCAGGAGCTGCTCACGGATGGCGTTCGGCACATCCTCGTTGGCGTGCCGGATCACCAGCTCGACCGCCCCGCTGTCGGTGAACTTCACCGCGTTGGAAAGGAGATTGCGCAGCACCTGGAGCAGCCGCTGCTCGTCCGTGTGCAGTGTCGCGGGCAGCTCCGGCGAGACCCGTACGGAGAAATCGAGCCCCTTCTCCGCGGTGAGCGGCCGGAATGTCGCCTCCACATAGTCGACCAGCTGGACAAGTGCGATCCGGGTCGGGCTGACGTCCATCTTGCCCGCCTCGACCTTCGTCAGATCGAGGATGTCATTGATCAGCTGAAGCAGATCGGAACCGGCTCCATGGATCGTCTCGGCGAACTCCACCTGCTTCGGCGAGAGATTGCCCTCGGCGTTGTCCGCGAGCAACTTGGCCAGGATGAGCAGGGAGTTGAGCGGGGTACGCAGCTCGTGCGACATGTTCGCCAGGAATTCGGACTTGTAGCGCATCGAGACCGCGAGCTGCTCGGCGCGCTCCTCCAGGACCTGCCGGGCATCCTCGATCTCGGTGTTCTTGACCTCGATGTCGCGGTTCTGCTGGGCCAGCAGCTCGGCCTTCTCCTCCAGTTCGGCGTTGGAGGCCTGAAGTGCCTTCTGCCGGTTCTCCAGCTCCTGTGAACGGTCCCGCAATTGCTCCGTCAGCTCCTGCGACTGCTCAAGGAGCTTCTCGGTCTTCGTATTGACGCTGATGGTGTTGACGCTCGTCGCGATCATCTCGGCGAGCTGATTGAGGAAGTCCCGCTGGATATGGGTGAACGGCTGGAAGGAGGCCAGCTCGATCACACCGAGAACCTTCCCCTCGAAGAGCACCGGCAGCACGATCACATGCGCGGGCGGTGCCTCACCGAGCCCGGAGGAAATCTTCAGATAACCCGGCGGAACATTGTCCACCTGGATGGTCCGCTTCTCCTCCGCCGCCGTGCCGATGAGCGTCTCACCGGGCCGGAAGGATGTCGGCATCGATCCCGCCGAGTATCCGTAGCTGCCCCTCATACGGAGTTCGTACGAGCTCTCCTTGTCGCTGTCCGATCCCACCGCGTCGGTGTCACCGGTCGCCATGGCCAGGAAGAACGCACCGTGCTGCGCGGAGACGACCGGGGTCAGCTCGCTCATGATCAGCGAGGCCACGTCGTCGAGATCGCGCCGCCCCTGCATCAGACCGGAGATCCGGGCGAGATTGCCCTTCAGCCAGTCCTGCTCCTTGTTGGTGGCCGTGGTGTCACGCAGGTTGGCGATCATCGTATTGATGTTGTCCTGCAGGGCCTGGATCTCGCCGGCCGCATCCACATCGATCTTGAGGTTGAGATCGCCGCGGGTCACCGCGGTGGCGACGGCCGCGATGGCCCGCACCTGACGGGTGAGGTTGCCGGCCATCTCGTTCACGGACTCGGTGAGGTCGCGCCAGGTGCCGTCGACGTCCCGGACCCGGGCCTGGCCGCCCAGCTGCCCCTCCGTGCCCACCTCGCGGGCGACCCGGGTCACCTGCTCGGCGAACGAGGACAGCTGGTCGACCATCGTGTTGATGGTGTTCTTCAGCTCCTGGATCTCACCGCGCGCGTCGATGTCGATCTTCTTGGTCAGATCGCCCTTGGCGATGGCGGTGGTGACCGTGGCGATCTGGCGCACCTGACCGGTCAGGTTGGACGCCATCGAGTTCACCGACTCGGTGAGGTCCTTCCACGTACCGGAGACGCCCGGCACCCGCGCCTGACCGCCCAGCTCGCCCTCGGTACCCACCTCGCGGGCGACCCGCGTCACCTCGTCGGCGAACGAGGACAGCGTCGTCACCATCGTGTTGACGGTGTCGGCGAGTTCGGCGACCTCGCCGCGCGCCTCGACGGTGACCTTCTTGGTCAGGTCGCCGTTGGCGACCGCGGACGAGACCCGGGAGATGTTCCGCACCTGACTGGTCAGGTTGTTGGCCATCAGGTTGACGTTGTCGCTGAGGTCCTTCCAGATACCGGTCGCACCACGCACCCGGGCCTGACCGCCCAGGATGCCCTCGGTACCCACCTCGCGGGCGACCCGCGTCACCTCGTCGGCGAAGTTGAGCAGCTGGTCGACCATGGTGTTGACGGTCGTCACCAGTTCGAGGATCTCGCCCTTGGCGTCGACCGTGATCTTCTTGGAGAGATCGCCCTTGGCGACCGCTGTGGTGACCTCGGCGATGTTACGGACCTGCAAGGTCAGGTTGTTGGCCATGCCGTTGACGGACTGGGTGAGGTCCTTCCACGTACCGGACACCCCCTGTACCTCGGCCTGGCCGCCGAGGATGCCTTCCGTACCCACTTCACGGGCGACCCGCGTCACCTGCTCGGCGAAGTTCGAGAGCTGGTCCACCATCGTGTTGAGGGTGTTCTTCAGTTCCAGGATCTCGCCGCGCGCGTCAACATCGATCTTCTGCGACAGGTCACCGCGCGCCACCGCAGTGGCGACCTGGGCGATGTTACGGACCTGAGCGGTGAGGTTTCCCGCCATGCCGTTGACCGAATCGGTCAGATCACGCCACACACCGGCCACGCCGGGCACCTGCGCCTGCCCGCCGAGCCGTCCGTCGGTGCCCACCTCGCGGGCGACCCGGGTCACCTGCTCGGCGAAGGCGGAGAGCTGGTCCACCATCGTGTTGATGGTGTTCTTCAGCTCCAGGATCTCGCCGCGCGCGTCAACATCGATCTTCTGCGACAGGTCGCCCCGTGCCACCGCCGTGGTCACCTGCGCGATCTGGCGCACCTGGGAGGTCAGATTCCCCGCCATGAAGTTGACGGAGTCGGTGAGCTCCTTCCACGTACCGGAAACGCCGTCGACCCGCGCCTGGCCACCGAGGCGGCCCTCCGTACCCACGTCACGCGCCATCCGCGTGACCTGGTCGGCGAAGGACGACAGCTGCGCCACCATCGTGTTGACGGTGTTCTTCAGCTCCAGCATCTCGCCCGCGACATCGACGGTGACCTTCTGCGAGAGGTCACCGTTGGCGACCGCGGTCGTCACCTGCGCGATGTCGCGCACCTGCCCCGTAAGGTTCCGGAACGCCGTGTTCACCGAGTCCGTGAGGTCCTTCCAGGTCCCCGCCGCCCCCGGAACCTCGGCCTGACCGCCCAGCCGGCCCTCGACACCGACCTCCCGGGCCACCCGGGTCACTTCCGAACCGAAGGACTGGAGCTGGTCCACCATCGTGTTGACGGTGTTCTTCAGCTCCAGCATCTCGCCGGCCACATCGACGGTGACCTTCTGCGTCATGTCGCCGCTCGCCACGGCCGTGGTCACCTGCGCGATGTCGCGCACCTGAGTCGTCAGGTTCCGGAAGACCGTGTTCACCGAGTCGGTGAGGTCCTTCCAGGTCCCCGCCGCACCCGGAACCTGCGCCTGACCGCCGAGCAGCCCCTCGCCACCGACCTCGCTGGCCACTCGAGTCACTTCGTCGGCGAAGGTCCGCAGTGTCTCGGTCATCTGGTTGATGGTCTCGGCGAGCTGTGCGACCTCGCCGCGGGCGCTCACAGTGACCTTCTGGGACAGGTCACCACTGGCGACCGCGGTCGTCACCTCGGCAATCCCCCGCACCTGGGAGGTCAGGTTCCCGGCCATCGTGTTGACGGAGTCGGTGAGGTCCTTCCACACCCCGGCCACACCGGGCACGGTCGCCTGCCCGCCCAGCTCGCCCTCCGTGCCCACCTCGCGGGCGACCCGGGTCACCTCGGAGGAGAACGACGACAGCTGGTCGACCATCGTGTTGACGGTGTTCTTGAGCTGAAGCATCTCGCCGGCCACATGGACGGTGACCTTCCGCGACAGATCGCCCTTGGCAACCGCCGTCGTCACCAGGGCGATGTCCCGCACCTGCGCGGTCAGCCGGTACGCCATGGTGTTCACGGAGTCCGTGAGGTCCTTCCACGACCCGGACATCCCGCGCACCTGGGCCTGCCCGCCCAGCTTGCCCTCGGTACCCACCTCGACCGCGACCCGCGTCACCTGTTCGGTGAACGCCGACAGCTGGTCGACAAGGTTGTTGACTGTACGGGCGACCTTCAGGAACTCGCCGCGCAGCGGCCGTACGGTCTCATCGGCCGTGTGCGACCGCAGCTCCATCCGCTGCTCGAGATCACCGTCGGCCACCGCCGACAGCACCCGCCCGACCTCCGAGACCGGGCGTGCCAGATCGTCGACCAGCTCGTTGGAGGCGTCGATCGCGGCGGCCCAGGAGCCCTCGCAGGCGCCCGTTTCCAGCCGCTCGGTGAGTTTCCCCTCGCGTCCGACCACCCTCCGCACCCGGGCCAGCTCGCCGGTGAGATGGAGATTCCGGTCGGCGACTTCATTGAAGACTGCCGCGATCTCCGCCATCACGCCGTCGCCCGAGACGGTCAGGCGCCTGCGGAAGTTCCCATCGCGCATCGCCACCAGGCCTGCCAACAGTCTGTTGAGCGCTGCCGCGTCGACGTCGATGGTTCCATTGCGCTGCTTTTTCACGGACTGTCCGCCTTTTGTGCGCGTGCCTGTTCCCCGCGCCGCCACGCCAGACTCCACCGTGATCCCTCCCGCAGGGGTTGACCGTATCGCTCGGGCCTTATCTGGGAGCTTGCCCAGTTCCTCATTGGCTCACCGCCACAGCCCACCGTCGACGGGTGACCATGCGGACGTCAAATCGTTGAAACGTACCAGGCCCGAATCAATCGGGGTGCAGCCTCCAACGGTTGTCCCACATCACCCTGTTGGGAAGCCCAAACTTGTCCGGTCACATGGCTGTTCCTGGTCGTTCCTGCCCGAAGTCGGCCCTCGTGTACCCGGCACCGAGACCGAGCGTCTAGCCTGGCAGGCGAATCGAAGCGGCGAGAAACGGGCACAGGACTCGGGGAAGCGACGAGACACCATATGGGGAGTGCTGTGATCACCGCGCGCGCGGCTGCCACCTTCGACCCGGTCGGGCGCTCCGTCGCGACCGCCCGCGCCTTTGTCCGTGACACCCTCCAGGGGTGGGGATACACGGATGTCGTCGACGACGCCGTCGTCCTCACCAGCGAGCTCGTGACCAACGCGGTGGTGCACGCAGGCACCGCGGCGGACGTGCTCTGCCTGCGCACGGAGGACGGCGTCCGGATCGAGGTCTCCGACCACTACCCGGAACGCGAGATCCCCCTCCAGAGCACAGGTCTGGACTTCGGCAGCCCTGACCGTGAGAACGGCCGCGGACTGCTGCTCTGCGCGGCGCTCGCTTCCCGGTGGGGCGTCGAGTATTCGCCCACCCATAAGCATGTCTGGTTCCAGCTCGATCTTCCCGAGCGCCCTGTGGGAATCCGCTCCGCCGGCCCCCTGCTCCCGGTCGGCCTGCTCCCCGTCGCCGACGAGCGCGTGCGGGTGGCCGTCGTCCAGATCGACAGCACCGGTTCCATCGCCGCCTGGAACGAGGACGCCGCGTTCCTCTTCGGATACGCCGCGGACCAGGTCACCGGAAAGCAACTCACCGACTTCACCGCCTGGCCGCAGACACCCGGCACCAACACCGGCATCGTGGACGCGCTGCAGCTCTCGCGCTGGGAGGGCAGTTACGGAATCCGGGGCGCCGACGGCCGCACCATCCCCGTCTACGCCTCGCATCTCCGGGTCCGCGACACCCACGGCGAACCGTCCACGGTCTGTCTGCTGGTCCGCGACTACGAACGTGCCGTGCTCCAGTCCCCGGTACGCACACCGGTCTCCGACGCGAACGCCGAGCGCCACAAGACGGACCCGTTCGAGATCTTCATCGGCTCCCCCGCCCCCGACGACCTCGACAGCCTGCTCCAGCGCACGGTCGAGCGGGCACGCGACATGCTCGACGCCGATTCGGCCTTCCTGCTGCTGGCGACGGACGACGAAACGGAACTGGAGGTACGGGCCACGACCGGTCTGCCCTCCGCCCGCCAGCGTTTCGCCCGGGTTCCGGTGGAGGCCGGTACCGGACGTTACGGCTCCGCCCGGATGCCCGCCGTCCACGAAGACCTCGACAACGTGCCTGGCGCCGCCCCCCTGCTCGGCGGCACGGGGATGCGCTCCGTCGTCACCGTCCCGCTGAAGGTCGAGGGTCGCCTCACGGGCTCGCTGGGTGTCGCCGCGGAAGCAGCGGGCCGCTACTCCAACGAGGAGGCTCTACGCCTCCAATTCGCCGCGGACCGTATTGCGCTGGCCGTCGAATCGGCCCGTCTGGGCGAGCTGGAACGCCTGCGCCGCGGTTCCCTCTCCTTCCTCGTCGAGGCCTCCGACCTGCTCGCGGGCACCCTCGACCGGGACCAGACCCTGGCGCTGATGGCCCAGATGACGGTCCCCACCCTGGCCACATGGTGCGCCGTCTACACGATCGCGGACCAGTCCTCGGAACCGTATCTCTCCTATGTGCTGCACGAGGACGAGGAGCTCATCGACGGCCTCAAGGCCCTGCTCTCCAAGATCGCTCCTCCGGACCCCGTGCCGACCCCAGGTGCGCGTGCCTGGGCGGCCCCGTCGGAGGCCGCCCACCAGGCAGCTCTGCGCACCTCGATGCGTACGCTCGGCCTCGGCGAACCCGGCGGGCTCGGCTCCGGCATCCGTACGACGCTCGCCACCGCGGCCGCGGTCGGCGGGGAGACGGTGGTCCTGCCACTCGTCGCCCGAAACCGCGTCATCGGCATGCTCACGCTCGGGAAGCCCTCCGACGACCACTTCCGCCAGGAGATCCTGGAACTGGCCGAGGACCTCTCCCGCCGCGCCGCCCTCGCCCTCGACAACGCCCGCCTCTACTCGGAGCGCATGGCGATCAGCCAGTCCTTGCAGCGCAGCCTGCTGCCGCCAGGGCTGCCCGAGGTACCCAATGTCGAGATCGAGGTCATCTACCGCGCGGCGGGCGAAGGCAACGAGGTCGGCGGCGACTTCTACGACGTCTTCCCGATCCGCGACGGCGCCTACGGCTTCGCCATCGGTGACGTCTGCGGTACGGGCCCGGAGGCCGCGGCCGTCACGGGCCTCGCCCGCCACGCCCTGCGCCTCCTCGCCCGCGAAGGCTTCGGCGGCCCGGCCGTTCTGGAGCGCCTCAACGCCGCCATTCTGGACGAAGGCGCCCGCAGCCGCTTCCTGACCCTCCTGTACGGAGAGCTGTGGCCCCAGGAGGACGGCAGCGCGCTCCTGAAGGTGGTCTGCGCGGGGCACCCACTGCCGTTGCGCCTGCGCCAGGACGGCTCGGTGGAGTCTGCGGCCGAACCCCAGCCCCTGCTGGGCGTCATCGAGGACCTCGAACTGTACGAGCAGACGGTGACCCTCGCTCCGGGCGATGTCCTGCTGTGCGTGACCGACGGCGTCACGGAACGCCGTGAGGGCACCCGCATGCTCGGCGACGACGGCCTGGCGGACGTCCTGGCCACCTGTACCGGGCTCACGGCCGGCGCGGTGGCAGCACGCATCCTGCGGGCGGTCGAACGCTTCGCAGCCGAGCCGGCCTCCGACGACATGGCCATCCTCGCCATGCGCGTCCCTGAACCGCCCACCACCTGACCGCACTTCATCGGGCCGAAGGCTCCGAAACACTCTGGCCCATGACTTCGGAGACGAACAGTCCATCAGCGCGCTCCGGCGTGCGATCGAGCTCGGCGTGAACCACATCGACACCGCCGCGTTCTACTTCTCGTCGCTGCGGTTCGCCGAGGAACTGATCAACCAGGCGCTCACCCCGCAACACTTCGGTGCCCTGTCCGAGTTCCGCGACGCCGGCCTCATCTGCCACGCCCGGGCCATCCGGTGGTGTGCATACAGAACCGCTACGGCCTCGACTCCCGCTACGCGGGCACGGACGATGCTCTGCGGCTCCGTGGAGAGCAGGGCACCGCGTTCGTCCCCCTTCTTCTCCGTCGTCGGCGAGGGACGCAAGGAGGGCGCAAACACCACGGACGCCACCGACGAGGAGCTGCTCGCCATCGCCCGGGCACATGGCGCGACTGTGGCGCAGGTCCGGCTGGCCTGAACGCCGCATCAGGCCCTCACGTACTGGCCGGACGAATTCGCCCGACTCGATTCGCACCACGCCGACGGGCAGTGAGCGCGGAAGCATCGGAACATGCGAAAGGCCCCCGCCACTTGGCGGGGGCCTTTCATCTTGCCTGAGCCCCAATGCGGAATCGAACCGCAGACCTTCTCCTTACCATGGAGACGCTCTACCGACTGAGCTATTGGGGCCTGCTGCGCTGTGGCAACGAGGTAAAGCATACCCTGAACTCAGGGGTACTCAGAACCACTGACCACACAAGATTCTGACGGACCCTCATCGGACCCTGCCGCCCCTCTCACCACGAGGCAGGCGTGGGCCACGCCCGCCTCGTCCGAGCCGGCCATCCGAACGCGCGGGTGAACGCAGAAAAGCCCCGTGCCACAAGGGCACGGGGCTTTCCCGTAAAAGGAGTTCGGCGGCGTCCTACTCTCCCACAGGGTCCCCCCTGCAGTACCATCGGCGCTGAAAGGCTTAGCTTCCGGGTTCGGAATGTAACCGGGCGTTTCCCTAACGCAATGACCACCGAAACACTATGAAATTAACCAACACCGGAACACAACACGGCCGTTCGTTATTTCAGAACTAACACAGTGGACGCGAGCAACTGAGGACAAGCCCTCGGCCTATTAGTACCAGTCAGCTCCACCCGTTACCGGGCTTCCACATCTGGCCTATCAAC